>NZ_JAQQPR010000012.1:0-188341 GCF_036688705.1 Duganella sp. S19_KUP01_CR8
CCATTAGAGCATGAGCTCGGCTGATTAGCCGAACTCATGCTCTAATGGCGGACCTGACCCCGGATTTTTAGTGCGGCCGGCGGCGGAACCAGCCGGCCAGCGACAGGCGGTCGTGCGTGGCCGGCAGTACTTCATGCGGCATGTCGGCCGACATGAACAGCACCAGCCGGCTGCCCATCGGCGCGATGTCGCAGGTGGGCGCGTCCAGCGGATGCACACGCAGCGCGCCGCCCTGCTCCACTTTCCAATCCGGGTTCAGATAGATCACTACCGAGACGGTGCGCAAGTCGTCGTCGCGAAAGCGGTCCAGGTGCTTGTGATAGGCGGCGCCGGGGGCGTAGTGCGCGAAGTGGCTTTCGTAGCTGTCGAGACCCAGGAAGAATTCCCGGTTCAGCGCCAGCCGCAAGGCTTCCATCACCAACAGATAACTGTCGCAGGCGGCGGACTGGCCGGCTTCCAGCCACAGGATGCGGTCGCCGCGTATGTCGCTGCGCACCGCCTGCGCGGCGCCGCGGCCGACAGCGGCCAGCGCCAGCACGCCAGCGGCCGCGCCGGCGCGGCATTCGGCGGCCAGGGCCAGCGTCAAATCATGGGATAAAAACAGGTTCTGCTGCGACCAGCCATGCAAGGCCAGTCCATCGAGCGTCAGTTGATGCAGGCCATCGGTGCTGGCGGGGAGTTCATTGGGCATAGGACTCCTAGTGAGCGGCCATAGTACCACCCATGCACCGTAGCGCACATCGAATGCCCAGTTCGGCAGCGCCCAGCCAGCCTGTTCTACACTTTGACTTACCGCAGTGTGCGCCGGCAAAAGGGTCGCATGATTGATATCGTGCGCCCATCACCGCGGCGCGGTAAGGCATACAATGAAACTGCTCGAACCAAAATCCCACGTGCCGCCACTTCCGGCGCCCAAACGCAAACGCAAACGACGCAAGCCTGCCCCTGCCAAGCCGCCAATGCCGGCACCTTGAGGAAAGGGAAGTAGTCATAAATGAGAACAAGGAAGAGTTGCGGTTCAATCTTCGCTACGCCCAGCGCCTTTACCAACGGACCGCACGCCTTTATCGCCGAATACAAACCATCCTGACTTTTTTCAACTTGCTGGCTGGCAGCAGTGCGGTCGCGGCATTGGCCGCCCAGATGTTGATTCCATCCGCTTGGCTGCTGGGCCTGTTTGCGGTTTTCAGTTGTCTCAATCTGGCGATACGACCAGCCGACAAAATCGCAGCCAACGATGCGGACGTCCGCAAGTACGGCACGCTACTAGCAAAGCTCAACACACTGGATACGCCGATACTCCAGCAAATGCTGGATGAAGCGCGCCTTTCCGACACTATCGAAGTGGAACCGCTACGCGCGGTGGCATATAACGACGTCGTCATGGAAATCGATGAGCCGGACTCACTGATTGAGCTGAGTCCGATCCAAAAGCTGATGGGTGTTCTAGCCTGATTCCGCCAATCGGGCGCGCACGGCGTCGATAAAGGCGTCGGGCTTGTCGAGGCTGATGCAGATGCGCTCGACGGACTGTGTGCGGCCGAAGGCGTTGAGTAATTTGCTGCCTGCCTTCAGACGCAGCTCCACGTTCATGCTGCCGAACTGGCGGTAGCGCAGCAGGCCGCGCTGGCGGCGGATGTCATCGCCGCAGCGGGCCACCGATTCGATCAGGTGGTACGGCACCGAACGGTCGGCCGCGAACACGCCGTAGCGTATCAATATCGCCTTCTCGTCCAGCGACACCGGCCGCCACTGGCTGGCCCGGTACTCCGCCACCAGATACAGCACCGACCACACGCTGAGTACATCGAGCACCCATGCGAACACCGGCTGTACCGCCACCAGGTGCAGCATCAGGTGCGACAGCGGCATTTCGAACAGCATCACCATGATCAGCGCGAACTGGTTGGAGACGTTGCCGTCGTTCTTGTCGTAGCTGAAGTGCTGCTGGCCGGCGAAGCGCAACTGCTCGCCGCGCCGCATGAACAAGCCGTAGTACCAGATCCGCGCCTCGAACAAGGCAAACGGCGCGAAGCCGGTGCCGGCGAAGCGGCCGTGGATGGCGGTCGCCAGCGCTTCGTCGGCGTTGCCGCCCAGGCGCATCAGCGCCTTGATCCGCCGCACCATATACACCAGCAGGAACAGCTCCAATGCGCCCTGCACCACCGCCAGCAGCGGCCAAAGCCGCTCGATGTCGCGCCACAGGTCCTTGCTGCCGTTGGGGATAATCAGGCTGCCGAAGGCGAATCCGGCCATCGCAAACACCAGCCACTTGAGCAGGAACACCTTCCACGACGGGCGAAACATGAAGTAGTACAGCAGCGGGAAGCTCACCAGCAAATCGCCCAGCAAAGGCCAGTCGACCATGTTGCGGCCGTAGTCGTTGGCGATGAATGGCACGCGGAAGTAGAGGTAGTGCGCCGACATGGTCAGCAAGACGATCAGCGCGAACCAGTGTTTTCTTCCTATGCCTGCAATCATGGACACTCCCCGTGTGGTGGACACGGAGAGTATAGCCGTCTATTTAAAAGCTTTCACGAGCGCGTCCAGTTTCACTTTCAGCGACTGGTCGTGATGGCTGACGGGCGGCACTTCGCGCTTGATGTCGAGCAGCTGGTACACCGCCATCTGCGCCGCCCGCACCGAGTATTCGACGGTGAACACCACGTCCTCCGGCACCTCGACGAACTGGCTGACAAAGGCCAGGTTGCGCGAGTTGGCAGGCACCGGCAGCGGACGGTCGCTCTTAAAGCGCGGCATGAACATGCTGGTAATGTAGGGCATGCGGCATGGGATGCAGTTCGCCTTGGCCATGATCTCCATGTCGAAATTCAGATGGCCGCACAATTCGCGCAGGATCTCTTCGCCGCTGCAATCGGCCATGGGCTTGGCGACGAAATTGCCGATGCGGTCGGGGTGCAGCGAGTAGCCCCAGAACACCTGCACGCCTTCCGGCTGGCCGGCGAAGTGCGGCTGGTGGGCTAGCACGATCGACATCAGCCAGTTCGAATCCTTGAACGTCACCAGCCCGCCGGTGCCGGCCACGTTGCCGCTGAATTGCTCCATCTTGTCGAAGAAGGCCGGGTCTTTCAAGGTGACCGTGAACGACTCCCACCACGATTCCGGAATGCTGGAATTGAAGGCGGCCGGATTGCCGAACTGCGGACGGTCCACCGCCAGCTTTTCCCACAGGGCCCAGCCCTGGCTGTCGCGCTTGTCCAGCTTGGGCGGCGCGTTGCGCATGCTGCCGAAGCTGGAAGCGTCGGTCATCGAACCGTTCTGGAAGAACACCAGGTCGTGCGGGGCTACGGCGATGGTCATGGCCTCGCCGTTGCGGGTGCATTGCAATGCCGTCGCGGTCAGCGTGCCACCCTCCTCCAGCAGCTCGATGTCGTCGACCTTGCAGTTGCGGACGATCTGTACGCCCTGCTGTTGCAGCCAGTGCTGCAAAGGACGCACCAGCGAATCGTACTGGTTGTAGACCGTGCGCTTGACGCCGGCCAGCGTTTCGATGCGCGAGAACTCCATCATGAAGCGGTGCAGGTAGCGCTTGAACTCCACCGCGCTGTGCCACGGCTGGAAGGCGAAGGTGGTGGCCCACATATACCAGAATTTGGTGTCGAAGAATTCCGGCGACAGCCAGTCGGTGATGGCGCTGTTGCCCAGTTTTTCTTCGTCGGCTTCGGCCAGCGCCAGCAGGTCGGTGCGGTCCTGCATGCTGAAGCCCATCGACGTCACGTCAACGCGGAAGCGGTTGCGGTCGACCAGGCGGGCCTGCGAGTGCGATTTGTGCATGGCGTTGAAGGCCACGGTTTCGTCGTAGACGCTCTGGCCTTCGTGTTCCAGCGAGGGGATGCTCTTGAACAGCTCCCAGGTGCATTCGTAGTTGTCGGTGGTGAGCATGCGGCCGCCGCGCAGCGTGTAGCCGCTGTCCGCGTTGCCGCCGCCATCGAGGCTGCCGCCGGCCAGCGGCATCGCTTCGAAGATGGTGATGTTGCGGCCTTCAACGCCGCCGTCGCGGATCATGAAGGCGGCCGCCGACAGCGAACCGATGCCGCCGCCGACCAGATATGCTTTGATGGTATTGCTCATGGCAGTGCCCTTCTCGTGAGAATAAGTTGCCATGATAGTGGGGGTTGTCTTGTTAAAAATGCCGCACGTTACGCCAAAGCACCATATCCATGCGCCAGATCAAAAATTCAAAAATATATCGGGCCAATTAAAAAAGGCTCCCCGCAAGGAGCCTTCGACAAGGAGACTGGCGCCGCCTTATTTTTCTGCCGAATACATGCCGGCGTATTTCAGGCCGAAGTACAGGATGAAGGTGTAACAGGCCGCTGGGACCAGGAAGGACATCTGCAGGCTGACGGTGTCGGCCAGCAGGCCTTGTGCGAACGGCACCAGCGCGCCGCCGACGATGGCCATGCACAGCACGCCCGAACCCTGGCCGGTCAGTGGACCCAGCTTGTTCAGCGCCATCGAGAAGATGGTCGGGAACATGATGGAGTTGAACAGGCCGACCGCCAGCATCGCCCACATCGCCAGCTTGCCGCCGGTGAAGATCGCGATCAGCACCAGCGCGATCACAGCCGCCGAGTTGAAGGCCAGCGCCTTGCCCGGGCTGACGTAGCGCATCACGGCGAAGCCGATGAAGCGCCCCACCATCGCGCCGCCCCAGTAGTAGCTGACGAAAGGCGCCGCGTCGGCAGTCGACAGGCCGGCCACTTTCGCATCGCCGATGAAGTTGATCAGGAAGCTGCCGATACTGACTTCACCGCCCACGTACAGGAAGATCGCCACCGCACCCAGCACCAGGTGACGGTGTTGCAGCACCGCCGACCAGCCGGCGCTCTCGCCGCCAGCCTGTTCGGCGTCGACGATCTTCGGCAGGCGCGCCAGCGCGAACAGCACCGCCAGCGCCAGCAAGGCCGCCGCCAGCACCAGGTAAGGGCCTTGCACGCTGGCCGCCTGGGTCGTATGGTAGGCCGCCAGCTGCTCGGTGGTCAGCTTGGCCATGTCGGCGGAGCTCATCACGCCGCCGGCCAGGATCAACATACCGCCCAGCGTAGGCGCCACGGTGGTGCCCAGCGAATTGAAGGCCTGGGTCAGCGTCAGGCGGCTCGATGCCGTCTGCGAATCGCCCAGCACCGTCACGTAAGGATTGGCCGCCACCTGCAGGATGGTGATACCGCCCGCCAGCACGAAGAAGGCGATCAGGAACAACGTGTAGCCGCTGGTCGCCGCCGGGTAGAACAAGGCGCAACCGGCGGCCGCGATGGTCAGGCCGGCGACGGCGCCGTTCTGGTAGCCGATTTTTTTAATCAGCATACCGGCCGGCAACGAGACGATGAAGTAGGCGCCAAAGAAGCAGAACTGCACCAGCATCGCCTGTACATAGGTCAGCGTGTAGACCGCCTTCAGGTGCGGGATCAGCACGTCGTTCAGGGAGGTCAACAGACCCCACATGAAGAACAGGATGGTGACGATGATCAGCGGACCGGTATTGCCACCGGTCTGAGTCTGGCCGCCCGACATCGGGACGGCTGGGGAATATTGTTCCATGCTTTGATAGTCTCCTGATTTTTATTTAAAGTCGCCGCACGCCAGCGCATCCTTGTCTTTGGCGGCGCCGCCAACGATCTGGATGTTGGCGAAGGTCGCGGCGAACGGCGCATCGGCGGCCACGCTGAACGGCGTGCTCAGTGCCGCCAGCGACAGTCCTTTGGCGCTGAAGCAGGCCAACGGGATTTTAACCGTCTGCTTGCCCTTTCCCGCCAAACGCTGGAACACGGCGCTGGCGTCCAGCTCCACCGTTTCGATGCCGACGCTGACCTTGCCCTGCGGCGCAGCCGACACGATAGCATCAAATTGCAGCGCGCCGTCGGTCGACGCGAAGGCCGGCAGCTTGTGCGCCTTGGCCGCTTGCGCTTCCAGCTTGGCGGCGCCGGTCCAGGTAAGGCGCTTGGCGTCCTGCTGGGTGTTGATCTGCGCGGTTTCGACGGTGACGGTCGGCAGCTTGAAGACGGCGTTCAGGTCCGCGCCCAAGGCCACGCGCTGGCCGCCGCTGTGGACATACAGCGCATAGGTCGAACGGTCGGCCGGCGCGTACACCGGCACCGCACTGGTCTTGCCGCAGCCGCCGGCCGGATAGCTGGCGTCCAGCAGCTGCAAGGCGCCCTTGCTTGCATAGGTCATGCCGTAACCGTACTTGAACAGCGGATCGTAGGCCGCGTCGCCAACGTTCAGCGGCGACTGGCAGGCCGACTTAGGCCACGAGAACGACAGCTTGCCGTGGAAGTCCACATTGACCTTGCCGTCGGCTTTGCGGAACAGCACATCGGAGACGCCCTTGCCTTCGGTGCCCGGCAGCCAGGCCGAGACAAAACTGTCCGACAGGTTGAGCAGGTCGTTGACGAACAGCGGACGGCCGGTCACCAGCACCGTCACCACCGGCTTGCCCTTGCCCGATACCGCCTGCAATACCGCCAGGTCCTCGGGATGGCGGCCGGACAGGCGCAGCGTGCCCGATGGGCCGATGTCGCCGTCGCCTTCCGCATACGGCGTCTCGCCGATGACGGCGATGACGGCGTCGAACTTGCCGACGTCGACGCCGGCGGCGTTTTCGCTGAAGGTGACGTTGTCCTTGCCGGCGGCGTCCTGGATGCCGGCCAGGATGGTATCGCTGACCGGGTAGTCGCTATTCTTGTTGTCGGTGCCCTGCCAGGTCAGCGACCAGCCGCCCGACTGGTTGGCCATGCTGTCGGCGCTCTTGCCGACCACCAGGATCTTCTTGCCGCGCGCCAGCGGCAGCACGCCGCCGTTGTTCTTCAACAGCACCAGCGATTCGCGCACCGCCTGGCGCGCCAGCGCGCGCTCCTGCAGCAGTTCCTGCTTGCCGGCGTAGATGTTCTGCGACGGCTTCTTGCCGTCGAACAGGCCGGCGCGCAGCTTCACGCGCAGGATGCGGGTGACGGCGTCGTCGATGCGCGACATCGGGATCTCACCCTTCTCCACCTGCGCGATGGTGTTGGCGATGAAGGCCTTCCAGTGTTCCGGCACCATCACCATGTCGACGCCGGCGTTGATCGAGGCGGCGCAGCTGTCGTTGGCGCAGCCC
Organism: Duganella sp. S19_KUP01_CR8; assembly: GCF_036688705.1. Lineage (NCBI taxonomy): Bacteria > Pseudomonadati > Pseudomonadota > Betaproteobacteria > Burkholderiales > Oxalobacteraceae > Duganella > Duganella sp. S19_KUP01_CR8. The sequence continues at coordinate 7,118 of NZ_JAQQPR010000012.1, forward strand.
GGCACTTCGGCGATGGCGTTCCAGTCGCTGACCACCAGGCCGTCGAAGCCCATCTTGGTTTTCAGCGCGTCGGTCAGCAGCTCTTTACTGCCGTGCATCTTGCCGTGGTCGGTGCCGCCCTTGACGTCGCTCCAGCTGTTGAAGGACGCCATCACCGTCTGCACGCCAGCCTGCAGCGCCGGGTAGTAGCCCTGGGCGTGGATGTTGATCATGTCCGACATCGTCGCCTGGTTCTCGCCGCGGTCCTTGCCCTCGGCCGTGCCGCCGTCGCCGATGAAGTGCTTGGCGGTGGCGACCACGGTGTTGTCCGATTTCAGGTCGCCCTGCAGGCCCTTGACGTAGGCGCCGGCGTAGTCCTTGACGATGGCCGGATCTTCGGAGAAGGATTCGTAGGTGCGTCCCCAGCGGTCGTCGCGCACCACGGCCAGCGTCGGCGCGAACACCCAGTCAATGCCCGTGGCGCGCACCGCCTTGGCGACCGACTTGGCCATCTGGCCTATCAGCTTGGCGTCGCGCGCGGCGCCCAGGCCTATGTTATGCGGGAACAGCGTGGCGCCGTACATATTGCTGTTGCCGTGCATGGCGTCGATGCCCCAGATGACCGGGATCCGCACCTTCATGTCGGTGCCCATCGAAGCGTCGTAGTAGGCGTCGGCCAGCTTGACCCAGTCGGCCGCGCTGGCGTGCTTGTTCCCGTCCGGCCAGCTGCCGCCGCCGTTGAGCACCGAGCCGATGTAGTACTTGCGGATGTCGTCCGGCGTGCTGAATTTGATTTCCGGCTGCGTCATCTGGCCGATCTTTTGCGCCAGCGTCATGCCGGCGACGATCTGCGCGATGCGCGCCTCCATGCCAGAGTCCTGCTTGACGGCGCTGGTGATGTGCGGCCAATCGGCCAGCGGCTTGGCGGCCGGCGCGGCGGCGGTGGCAATGGCGCCGCCCAGCGCCAGCGTGGCGGCCAGCACGGCGCGGCGCATGATGTAGTTATTGGTCTTCATTCGTGTACTTGTCTCCGTTGTTGATATTGTTATCTCGTCGCTCCCGCGAAAGCGGGAGTCCATAGTCAGCATGGGTTCCCGCCTCCGCGGGAACGACAATCACTCGTCGCGCAAAAAGCCGCTGTACCATTGGCCGCTTTGCTTGAGGATGCGGCGCTGCGTCGGGTAGTCGATGTAGGTCAGGCCGAAGCGGCGCAGATAGCCTTCCGCCCATTCGAAGTTGTCCAGCAGGCTCCAGGCGAAATAGCCTTTGATGTTGCCGCCGGCGGCGATGGCGTCGCGCACGGCGGCCAGGTGGCGGATCAGGTAATCGCGCCGCGCCGTGTCGTTGACGGCGCCGTCCGCGCCCAGGTGATCGTCGTAGGACGAACCGTTTTCGGTCACGTACAGATCACCGGTCGGATAGTCGCGCGCCACGCGCTCCAGCAACTCGACCAGGCCTTGCGGCGACACCTCCCAACCGAAGTCGGTGCGCTGGCGATCCTGCGGATAAATGATCGAGGTACGCAGCGGATACTGCTCCGGCGCGTCCTTCACCACCTCGGGGAAGTAGTAGTTCACGCCGAGGAAGTCCATAGTCGCGGCGATGGCCTCCATATCGCCCGGCAGCACCTGCGGCGCGTCCCGGCCCACCAGTTGCAGCGCCAGCTCGGGATAGCCGCGTCCATACAGCGAGTCGAGGAACCAGCGGTTGCGCAGCACATCGTGGCGCTGCACGGCCTCTTGATCAGCAGCGCTGTCGCTGGCGGCCTTGACCGGGTGCAGGCTCAGGGCGATGCCGACCTTGGCGCCCGGCACGTTGGCGCGTATCAGCGGCACCGCCAGGCCGTGCGACACCAGCACGTTGTGGCACACCTGCAGCGCCAGCGGCAGGCTCTTGTTGCCCGGCGCGTGCATGCCGTCCCAGTTGCCGTGCATGGCCGTGCACCACGGCTCGTTGTGCGTGATCCAGTGCTGCACGCGGTCGCCCAGGTGCTTGCTGATCACATCGGCGTAGTGCAGGAAGGCGTCGATCGTGGCGCGGTTGGCCCAGCCGCCCTGGTCTTCCAGGTACTGCGGCAGGTCCCAGTGGTACAGCGTGCACCACGGTTGCAGGCCGCGCGCCAGCATGCCGTCCACCAGCTTCGAATAGAACGCCAGTCCCTTGGCGTTCGGCTCGGCGTCGACGCCGTTGAAGATGCGCGGCCAGGCGATCGAGAAGCGGTAGGAGTTCAGGCCCATCGATTGGGCCAGGTCCAGGTCCTCCTCCCAGCGGTGATAGTGGTCGCAGGCCACGGCGCCGGTGGAGCCGTCGCGCACCTTGCCCGGGGTTTCGCTGAAGGTGTCCCAGATCGACGGCACGCGGCCATCCTCGGCGGCCGCGCCCTCGATTTGATAGGCCGATGTCGACACGCCCCACAGGAAGTCGCTGGCAAAGTCGGAACGCTGGATCGCCGTAGGCAGGTCGGTAAGAATCATGGTCATGGTTTTAGTTTTATTGTGCGAAGGGAGTAGGCGGTACGGTGGCGTTCATCCATTTGATGACGGTTTGCTGCGGTTCGTAAGGCACGCTGCCGAACAGGCGGAACAGGTTTTCGATCTCCGCCAGCGAGGCTTTGTTGAAGTCCAGCTTGGGGATGCGGGCGCCGGGCGAGTTGGTCACCATGCCCCAGGTGCCCTTGCCCTGCCCGCCCTGGTTGGACAGCAGCTTGTAGGCCCAGGCGGTCGATGCCCAGCCGTTGGCGACGTAGCTGTCGTAGCTGGCGCGCGTGACCTGGCCGCCCAGCTCCGGCCCCATCGCGGCCCACGGCTGGAACTCGCCGATGAAGTAGGCGGTGTCCAGCTTTTGCTGCTGCGCCTTCCACGCGCAGACGCCGCCCTTGCCGGCATCGGCGCCATGGCCGCATTGCAGCCAGTCGCGATGCACGGCGACGCCCGGCTTGCCCCAGCCGAAGTGGCCGGGATAGGGATGCATCTCGAACGCCACGTTGACCTGTCCATGCTCGGACGGTTTGCCGTAGGCGTCTATGCCCTTGCTGTGGCCCGGCAGGATGATGACGTGGTTGGGATCGATCTTGCGGATCTCGCGGTACAGCGTGCCCATGACGACGGCCAGGTTTTCCGGCGTCGTGCCCCACGGTTCGTTGAGGATGCTGTAGCCGGCCACCGCGCCACGGTCCTTGTAGCGCGCGGCGATCTGCTGCCACAGCCAGATGGTGCGGGCCTGGTACTCCGGCGTGTCCCAGTACTGGTTCTTGCCGGCGCAGCCGCTGTGGTGCTCCCAGCCCTGCGAGCCGACCGCGCCGTGCAGGTCGAGGATCACGTAGATGCCGCGTTTCTCGGCTTCAGCTATGGCGTTGTCGAGGTAGCGCCAGGCGTCGGCGCGCAGCTGGCGCGGATGCTTTTCGTCTTCCAGCACGCTGTAGATGAAGGGCAGGCGCACCAGGTTCAGCCTCAGCTTGGGCAGCATGTCCCAGTCGCGCGCGGTGATCCAGTTGTCGCGGTACAGCGCATACAGGCGCTCGCGCTCGGCGTAGCCGAAGCGTTTGTCCAGCACCGCCTCCAGCTTGCACTGGTCATCGATGCCGGCGCTGCCCTGGCCCATCATCCAGAATTCCTGGATCAGGTAGTTGCCCAGGTTGACGCCGCGCAGCGCCGGCGCGCTGCCGTCGGCCGCCAGCCAGCGCGTGCCTTCCGTGTGCAGCATGGGCAGCACGGACGGCGCGGCCGGCGCCGGGGTTTGCGCCTGAGCTGCAGCCGCGCCCAGCAAGACTGTCGCCAGCCAGGCGGTGCTCAGCAATCGTGTTGTGACCATCCAGCGCCTCCATGTGTGGAATCGTTTCCAATATACTACAAAAAAAGAGCGTGCGACCGGCGCACACCCTCATTCTTTACGGCTGTTCAGGAGCCTGCGCCAATGATGCGCGCTGCGTCACGTGCACGCTGTAGGCACGCTCGACCGGCCGCTTCAACTCGTAGCAGCGGTTGAGCAGGAAGTTCAGGCCGTTCAAGGTCATCTCGCTCCACGGGATATGCACGCTGCTCAGGCGCGGCGCGGTGAATTCCGCGCTGTGCGTGTCGTCGTATCCCAGCACCGAGACCTGCTCCGGCACCGCCACCCCCGCCTGCTGGAAGCAGGACAAGGCCCCCACCGCCATCTCATCGTTGGCGCAAAACACCGCCGTAAATTCATAACCCGACGCCATCAGCTGCTCGGCGCAAGCCCAGCCGCCCTCTGGCGAAAACTGGCCGTCCTCCATCCACACCGACGCCGGGTCTATGCCCGCCGCCGCCAGTTCCGCCATGAAACCGGCGATGCGCTGCTGGTTGTCCGGCGCGCTGGCGCGGCCCGCGATCACCGCGATCCGGCGATGGCCCAGTTCCAGCAAGGTGCGCGCCGCCAGCCGTCCGCCGGCCTCGTGGTCGACGGTGAAGCACTGCTCGGCGATGCTGGCGAAGGCATGGTTGATCACCGCCACCCGCGACTGGAACGGCCCCAGCGCCACAAAATCCTCGTCCTCCAGCGAATTGCTCATCACGATCAAGCCGTCGCTGCCGCGTTCGATCAGGAAGTTGACGCCCTCGATCGCCTGCTGCCGCGCGTCGCCCTCGCCGACGCCGAAGGCCACCACCATGTTCAAGCCGCTGGCCCGCAGCGCCGTGTAGATCGACTGCAGGATCGGCGTGTAGAACGTCCCGCTCAGGTAGGGGATGTACACCCCTATCATCTGCGAACTGCCCGACAACAGCGAGCGCGCCGCGTGCGACGGCCGGAACTCCAGCTCCTCGATCGCCTTGCGCACTTTTTCCAGCGTCGCCTGCGATACCGAACCCTTGCCGCTGATCACGCGCGACGCTGTGCCCAGCCCTACTCCCGCCAGGCGGGCTACGTCTTTGATGGTTGCCACAGCTTCCCTTATCCGTTCAGTCGGCGGCAAGCATACCCCATCGCGCCCGGCGGTGACAAGCACGCCGGCACCGGCTTGCCGGGCCGCCTGCGCCCGGTATTGCATTGGTCCTTATCCGGCTAATCGCGCAGCGCCGCGGCGATGCTCTTCTGCGCCTTCTCCACCGGCATGCGGGTGTTCCAGAACGCCGTCAGCACGTCCTGCAGCGCGCCGTTCTGGTCGGGCGTCAGGTAGACCTCGATCATGCCCAGCGGGCGCGCCTTGTCCTTCATGATCGCCATGCCGGCCTGGGCGCAGGCGTCCATCGACGACACGTCGATATCGCTGCGCACCGGCAGCGAGCCCTTGAGCTTGCTGAACTCCAGCTGCGCGGCCGGCGCCAGCATGGTGGTGGCCAGCAGCTTCTGCGCCTTGACGGCGTCGGCGTTGGACGTTTTCGGGAACACGAAGGCGTCGCCCTGGATCAGGTAGGGCACGGCCGGCCCCAGGCCGGCGATGCAGCCGTAGTCCTTGCCGGCGGTCTGTTTGGCGGCGGCGAACTCGCCCTTGGCCCAGTCGCCCATGATCTGCACCCCGGCCTTGCCGCTGATCAGCATGGCGGTGGCGTCGTTCCAGTTGCGGTTGGGCGAGCCGGCGTCGACGTAGCCTTGCAGGCGCTTGAAGGCCACCAGCACCTGCTTGAACGCTTCCGAGTTGAGCGCCTTGGGATCGCGGTCACGCAGCACCTGCAGGTACAACTGCTTGCCGCCGACATTGGCCAGCATGGCCTGGAACAGGATGTTTTCCTGCCACGGCTGGCCGCCGTGCGCCAGGCCGACTACGCCGGCCGCCTTCAGCTTGTCGAGCGCGGCGAACAGCTCGTCCGGCGTGGCCGGCTCCTTGACGATGCCGGCCTTCCTGAACGCCGCCTTGGAATACCAGATCCAGGTCGACATGTGGATGTCGACCGGCAGCGCGTAGTAATGGCCCTTGACGCGGATCACGTCCAGCATCGGCGCCGGCATCAGCTGGTCCCAGTGGTCGCGCGCGGCGATGTCGTCGACGTTGTTGAGCGAGCCCTGGTCGATCAGGTCGCGGAACTGCTTGGTGGTGTTGAACTGGGCGGCGGTGGGCGGGTTGCCGCCGACGATGCGGTTGATCGCCACCGCCTTGGCCTGGTCGGCGCCGGCCACGGCGGTGTCGACCCAGACGCCGCCGGCGGCGCGGTAGGCTTCGGCGAATTTGCGCACGGCGGCCGACTCGCTGCTGGAGGTCCACCAGTGCATCACTTCGGCGCGCGGCGCGGCGGCCGGCGCGGCCGCGTGGCTGGCGCCGCCGGCGGCCAGGGCCCCTGCCAGCGCGGCCAGCAGCGACATGGCCATGCCGCCCCTACGGTGCTTAGTCATCCTGTCTCCTTGTCCGCCGATGTGCCCCGGCGCGGTGTTGGTCTGGTGTGCGATCTTAGCCGTTGCCGCCGTCCCGGGCAAAAAAACCGGCGCCATCCGGGGCGCCGGCAACTTCGCGACCGAAGAGACACGGTACATGCAACAAGCTTTGGAAACGTTACCAATTGATGCGGACGAATATATCACCCATTGTTTTTGGGTGTCAACCGACAATTGCGGCAGCCGGCGCCGGGCCGGCTGCCGCCGCGCTTACGCGCCTTCCGGCACGAACACGCGCAGGCGGTGGCCGTCGCGGTCGACGGCGACGAAGGTGTAGCCGAAGTCCAGCGCCACCGGGCGCTGGGCGATGGTCACGCCGCGCGCCGACCAGTCGGCGTGCATGTCGTTGACCACGGTGCGGTCGCCGACGCTGATGCACAGCTCGCCGCCGCCGCCGGACGCCAGCGCCTTCGGCTCGACCCCGTCGCGCGCCCACAGGCCCAGCTTCAGGCCGGACGCCAGCGCGAACAGCGCGAAGGTCGGGGCGACGTCCACCGGCTGCTGGCCCAGCAGATCGGCGTAGTAGGTGGCGCTGGCGACCGGATCGTCGACGTACAGCAGGACAAAGTTAGGGCTGATCATGGTGGTTCTCCTGGTGGTTGATAAGGGTGGTCGCGGCGCGCTGTGCCGGCGCCGCATGAACAGAATGCTAACGGCAGGCTGTGACAGTTTCTGTCAGGAGCATCGCGCTTGTCGTCGATCAAAGGCGAATGTTTCCGAGTGGATAGACTGTAGCGGTATCGACACCCAGGAGGCCGCGCATGGACACCCTAAGCCGTTGGCCGCGCCGGCAGCGCGGCGCCCTCGCCCTGATGTTTGGCGCGGCCGTGGTCGGCATGCTGCTGCTGGTGGGCATGGCGCTCGACCTCGGCCAGCTGTACACCCGCAAGGCCGAGCTGCAACTGCTGGCCGACACCACCGCGCTGGCCGCCGCGCGCGAGCTGAACGGCACTGCCGCCGGCGTCGCCAGCGCGCTGGGCAAAGCCGCCGACGCCGCCGCCGGCGTGCGCTACCAGTTCGGCCAGTCGCCGATCGCCTGGTCCAGCGCCGCCCTCAGCTTCAGCGCCACGCCGGACGCGGCCGGCGTCTGGCTCGGCGCCGCCGCCGCCCAGGCCGCGCCGGACGGCCTGCTGTACGCGCGCGTCAAAAGCGACCCGCTCAACGCCGCCTACGGCCAGGTGCAAACCGTGTTCATCCGTCTGCTGTCGAGCGGCTTGAACTCGGTCAGCACCTCGGCGCAGGCGGTGGCCGGCCGCCTGACCATCGCCGCCACGCCGCTGGCGGTGTGCGCGCTGTCCAACACGCCGGCCGCGGCCCGCCTCAATCCCGGCCCGCCGGCGCTCAACGAGCTGGTGGAGTACGGCTACCGGCGCGGCGTCGGCTACGACCTGATGCAACTGAATCCGAACGGCCTGGCGCCGCAGCACTACGCCATCGACCCGCTGTCGCCGCCCGGCAGCGTCGGCAGCGCCGGCAACACCGCCGACAGCGTGCTCGCGCCGTATGTGTGCGCCGGCACGCTGCAGATCCCGCGCCTGCAGGGCGGCGCCATCACGGTCAGCCGCAACTTCCCGCTGGCCACCCAGTACCCGCAGCTCAATTCGCGCTTCGACCAGTACGCCGGCGGCGCCTGCTCGCCCAACGGCGCGCCGCCCGACACCAACGTCAAGTCCTATGTCTACACGACGATCCCGTGGATGAGCACGGCGCGCAACGGCCAGGGCGCCAAGCAGTTCGCCGACGCCGCCAGCGGCAAGCTGTGGACCGTGGCCGATCCGCTGCCCTCGCCGGCCGGCACGCTGAGCGCCGACTACGGCCCGCTGTGGTCCTACGCCAAGGCGGCGCAGTACGCGTCCTACGTGCCCGGCGCGGCCGAGCCGGCCGGCGGCTACGCCACCTTCAGCGCCGCCAACTGGGCCGCGCTGTATGCGCCCGGCGTGCCGGTCGCCAGCGGCTACCCGGCCAGCACGCCGTACCAGGCGGTGGTGGGCGCCAACTTCCAGGCGCCGTCCGCCGCCAACCAGCCCGGCTGGCGCCAGCGCCGCGTGCTGCACGTGGCGCTGCTGGCCTGCCCGGTGGCGGCCGGCGGCACCGTCAGCGCCACCGTGCTGGCGGTGGGACGCTTCTTCATGACGACGCCCGCCACCGCCACCAGCTTGCACGCCGAGTTCGCCGGCGCGCTGCCGGACCAGGCGCTGGGCGGCGCCGTCGAGCTGCTGCCATGAGCCGTCCCAACGCGCCCCGCCGGCCGCGCGGCATCGCCGCCGTGGAAATGGCGCTGATCCTGCCGACCTTTGTGCTGCTGCTGGCGCTGCCGCTGTTTCTCGGGCGCGCGCTATACCACTACCAGATCATGCACCGCGCCGCCCACGACGCCGCGCGCTACCTGTCGTCCTGCACCGCGCTCGAGCTGCGCACGCCGGCGCGCACCGCCGCCGTGGTGGCCGCCGCGCGCGCCATCGCCGCGGCCGAGCTGGAGGGGACCCACGCCGGCAGCAGCGCGCCGGCCGTCAGCATCAGCTGCGACGGCGCCCAGTGCACCGGCCTGCTCCTGCCCACGGTCATCACGGTGCAAATCAGCACCGTGCTGGAGGACGACGTGTTTCCCTACTACTCCTACAATCTGGTGGGAACCAGCGGCATGCCGCTGGTGGTGCCGGTATCGATGCATTATGTCGGCAACTAAGCCCCCAGGCGCGCGCGGCGCGATCACGATCGAATTCAGCCTGCTGTCGCTGCTGTTTTTCACGCTGCTGTTCGCCGTCATGGAAGTGGCGCGCGCGATGTACTTGTTGAATACCCTGCAGGAGGTGACGCGGCGCGCCGCGGCGCTGGCCGCCGTGAGCGACTTCAGCAACCCGGCCGTGATGGACCAGGTGCGCCAGACCGCGCTGCTGCGCGACGGCCCCGGCATGCTGACGCTGGGCCAGCCGGTCACCGACGCCCACATCCGCATCGACTACCTGTCGCTGGCGCGCGCCGGCAACGGCGACCTGACGCTCACGCCCATCCCGACCGGCAGCCTGCCGGCCTGCGTGGCGCGCGCGCGCCTGAACTGCATCGCCGACCCGAACGGCGCCGGCTGCATCCGCTTCGTGCGCGCGCGGCTGTGCGCGCCGAACGGCAACAGCTGCGACCCGGTGAGCTACCAGACCATCATGCCCTTGTTCAGCCTGTCCGCCACGCTGCCGACCGCGACCGCGATCGCCCGCGCCGAGTCGCTGGGCCTGCAGGCCGGCAGCCCGATGTGTCCCTAGCGGCTTATTCCAGCTTCCACACGTACTCGAGGGTTTGCCATTGATCCCCGCCCGGCGACAGGAATTTGCACTTGGTGATGCTGGTCGAGGCCGCCTTGTCGAGGTTCTTGAAGCCGCTCGACTTGCTCACCTTCGACTCCTGCACCTTGCCGTCGGCCGACAGCTTCAGGCTCAGCACGACCGTGCCCTTCTCTTCGTTCATCAGCGAGGCCTTGGGATACTCGATCACGCAGGGAACCTTGGAGTCGAGCGTCGCCATCTTGTCGGCGGCAAGCGCCGGCAACGTGACCGACAACAGACTGAGCGCAGCAATGGCATAACGTTTCATGGGTGTTCCTTATGGTGGGTGACGGGATGAACCCTGGTTGCCGCCAGCGACGGGATCGCCGCCGCGCGCACTTCGATCCTACGCTTGAGCACGCCAGCCTGTCGATGGCGGGCGCCCAGAGTGTTGCTTTTCCGCAAAACTTTGAACGACACGATAGTATTGGCATAGCGACTCGCCAGCGTATATGCTGATGAGATGGCTTCATGACGATCCACGCAGAAAGCACCCGCAAATGAAGCGCCGCTCCTTGATACGACTGGCATTGTTGCCCTGGCTGCCCGCCATGGCGGCGCCCGCGAAGCCCGTGATCAACGTCTCCACCCTGGTCGGCGACGATCCCGCCACGGACATCGCCGAGCTGGTGCTGCGCGAAGCCTACACCCGGCTGGGCTACAAGCTCGAAGTGCACCGCCTGCCGGGCGAGCGCACCCTGATCTACGCCAACGAAGGCCGCATGGACGGCGAGCTGTATCGCAAGCTGGGCATGGACCGCACCTACGGCAACCTGGTCATCGTGCCGGTGCCGCTGCTGACCTACGAGATCGTGGTCTTCACGCACGGCACCAGTTTCATCCTCAACGGCTGGGACAGCCTCAAGCCCTACACCATCGGCCACGTGCGCGGCATCAAGATCGTGCAGGAGAACACCATCGGCATGAAGACCGAGGCCGTGCCGACCATGACCCAGGCCTTCCAGAAAATGATGGTGGGACGCACCGACCTGGTGGTCGGCAACCGCCTGTCCGGCATGGCGGTGATCAAGCAACTGAAGCTGGACGACGTGGCGGTGCTGGCGCCACCGCTGGCCGCCTTCCCGGTCTACCACTACCTGCACAAGAGCCACGAAGCGCTGGTGCCGCAGCTGGCCGCCGTGCTGCGCCAGATGCGCGCCGACAAGGTTATCGAAAACATACAGCAGCGGGTCGCGGCCGGATCGTAGGGAAGGCCTGGTCCTACAAGCTTGCAAGCCAAGTCCGAACCGAATACCGGCCGCCGCCGCTTACACTCTTCTTTTGATCAAGAACAATAGGAGAGCGCGCTATGCTCAATCTGTCCAGCCGTGGCCGCGCCTTCCTCGTCATCGTCGGCGCCCTCGCCGTCGACGAGTTCGGCAACGAAACACTCATCGGCCTGACGGTACTGGAATCGGACTATTTCTTGAAGCATCAGGAATATACCGACCAGCGCCTGATCCATCTCGGCGCCCCCCGTTTCCAGTTATTGATGGACCGCCACCTGATCGCGCGCCGGCAGGCGCTGCCGACAAGGCCGGCCTGAGGCCGCGCTCACATGCCGTGCATGCGCTTGAACAGGCCGACCAGATCGAGATACTGCGCGCCGACATACAGGCCGACGCAAGCGGCGACCAGCAGCGCCGCAACCACCGTGGATTTTTTCATCACATTTCCTTTCAAAGACTGGCAAGAGAAAGCTGAATGCTGAGACGCGATGCCGCCCATGCCGGCAAACCGCTCGCCAGCAAGGCGCCCAGCAGCACCAGCGCCGTCCAGGCCAGGGCGCCGGCGCTCGACACCGTCAACGGAAACGCCAACCCGAACAGCAGTTCGCCCAGATAGGCGCCGATCGCCGCCGACAGCGGCAGCGACAGCGCGAAGGCCAGCGGCACGCTCATCGCCGCCACCAGCACACCCTCGCACAACACATTGCGCAGCACCACGGCGGAACTGGCGCCGATGCTGCGCATGATGCCGAACTCGCGCCCGCGCTCGGCCACGTTGCTGCCCATCGCCGAACCCAGCCCGAACAGGCCGACCGCCGCCATCAGCAAGGCGATGAACAGCATGGCCGCGATCAGCAAATCGAAATGGCCATCGACCTCCTTGCGCAGCATGGTCTCCGTCAGGTTCATGCGGACGTCGATGCCGGCGGCGGCCAGCGTGCGGCCGATCTCGCGCGCCGCCGCATCGATCGCCGCTTCGTCGTGCGCGCGCAGCACGATGCGATAGCTCGATGCCTGCCCCGGGCGTCCCGCCATGCGCGCATAGGTCGGCGCCGAGACGAACACCGTGGCCGCCGTCATGTCCTGGCGCGCGATACCAGCCACCCGCAGCGTCAGCGCGCGGCCATGGCCGGCGATGCCGACGCTGCCGCCGACCCGCGCCTGCGGGAAGAACTCCAGCGCGGCGCTGTTCAACACCACCTCGTCCGGCTGGCCTGCGCCCAGCCACTGGCCGGCCAGCATCTCCAGCTTCAGCGTGGCGTTCTGCTCCGGCACCGCCTGCACCGCCAGCGTGCCGTGCGCGCCGTCCGGGTAGACACGCTCGATCTCCAGGCCGTCGGCGCGCTGGCGGGCCACGCTGCTGCGCTCCCACGCCTCGACCCGCGCGACCGACGGCAGCGCCGCCAGCAACTGGCTGACCTGCGCGACCGGCGCCGGACGGGCCAGCGTGGTTTCGATGTCGTAGTGGCGCTCCGCCGCCGCGACCACCAGGTGCCGCGCGGATGCGGCCCGTATATTCAGGCTGCTCATGAACATGGCGCCGGCCAGCGCCAGCAAGCCCAAGGTCAGCAGCAGGCGGCCGCGCCGGCGCAGGCTGTTGCGCAGCGCCAGCAGCAGGCTGCGGTCGACCAGCGGCAACCGGTCCAGCCACGCCGCCGGCGCGGCAAAGCGCTGGCCATGGCTGCCGCTGTCGCTGATCGTCGCCTGCACCGTCGCCGCGCTGGCTTGCGCGATCGGCACCGCAGCGATCGCCAGCGGCAGCAGCACGCCGGCCGCGATCATCAGCAGATAGCACCAGTGCGGCACCGCGCCGCTATGCATGATGAAGTTGAGGAGCTGGTTCAGCACCACGCGCGAGAACGCGCGCCCCGCCGCCAGCCCGGCCGCCATGCCGAGCGCCGTGGCGACGCCGGCCAATGCCAGCACCAGCGTCAGATACAGGCCGGCGATCTGCGAGCGCCGCGCGCCGATGGTCTTCATCACGCCGATCTGGCGCCGCTGCTGTTGCAGCATGCCGCCCACCACCGTGGCCGCCAGCACCGCCGACAGCAGCAACGCCACGCCGCTGAACACCAGCAGCATCGCCAGGATGGAACTCATGACCTTTTGATGCGGATGCTCGCCCGGCGGCGGAATCCGGATGCGCTCCACCGCATGCCCGTTCTGCCGCAGCCAGACCGCCAGCCGCGCCACGGTCGCCTCGATGGCGTCGACATTCATGGGCTGCTCGCTGACGGTCAGCTTCAGCTGCCGCAGGCTTCCGTCCAGTCCCAGCGCGGCCACGGTGGCCGGCGTGGCATAGGCGTACACGGTCTGGCCACGGCTGGCCGGCGGCAAGGACGGGTCGTGCACGGTGCCGGAGATCTGCAGCGTTTGCGGCGCGCCGTGGCCGGTGCCGACGGCGATGCGCTGGCCGATGCGCGCACCGATCAGGCGCAGCGCCTCGCGCTCCAGCAGCAGCGATCCATCCGGCGGCGGCCATGCGCCCTGCTCCCGATACACGGTGTTGATGCGCAGCTGGTTGAAGTCGTCCACCACGAAGATGGTCAACGGCAGCGCCGCGCCCTGGCCCTCGCCCGCCAGGGTGACGCCGACCGTGCCGCTGGCCTGCGCCTGCGCGATGCCGGGGAAGGCGCGTATCGCCGCCAGCAGCGGCGCGTCGATGCGTTCCAGTTGCAGCGTGGCCGACGGCGGATTGGTGTCGAGGTAGTTGCGGGTGGTCTCGCGACTGAGGATGGTGTAGCTGCTCAACATGGTGGCCAGCCCGCACACCCCGGCCGCCATCGCCAGCACCGTCAGGGCCACGCGGCCCGGCGTGAGCGCGACGTCGCGCAACAGCTTGCGCCAGCGCGGGCTAAGCATGCCGCACCCGGTTGGCGGTATGGTCGATGCCCACAACGCCGTCGCGCGGCGCGCAGATCCTGCCGTCGGCCAGCGTGACGACGCGCGTGAAGTACTCGCTGAAGTCGCGTTCGTGCGTCACCATCAGCACCGTCTTGCCCTGTTCGACCAGGCCGGCGAACAGCTGCATGATCTGGCGCGTGGTGTCGCTATCGAGATTGCCGGTCGGTTCGTCGGCCACCAGGATGGGCGCGTCGTTGGCCAGCGCGCGGGCGATCGCGGCGCGCTGCTGCTGGCCGCCGGACAGCGCCGACGGCAGCTTGTCGGCCTGCGCGCCGATATCGAGCTGCTCCAGCAAGGCCAGCGCGCGCGCACGCCGCTGGCGCGCGGGATAGGTGGCGCAAAAGTCCATCGGCAGCATCACGTTTTCGGCCACGGTCAGCGTCGGCAGCAGCTGGAAGAACTGGAACACGATGCCGAGGTGGCGGCCGCGCCAGCGCGCCAGCTCCGATTGCCGCATGCCGTGCACGGCGGCGCCGTCTATACAGACTTCGCCGGAAGACGGCGTGTCGATGCCGCTGGCCAGGTTCAGCAAAGTCGATTTGCCGCTGCCGGATTTGCCGACCACGGCGACGAACTCGCCGGCCTGCACCTCCAGGTTGATGCCGTCCAGCGCCATCAGGCTGCCGGCGCTGCTGTCGTAACGCTTGCTCAAATCGCGCAAGACCATCAAGGGTCGCGCCGCTGCGGATGCTGTCATGGTTGGTTCCCGTCGGTTGAATAGCACAGCAGCCATTAAATCGACGGGGGATTGCCGCTTTATCTCCGCCGCGTGAAGATTTGTAAAGTTACCAACATCAACATATAATCAAGCCGCGCCACGGCACGCCCCTGCCGAAACCCGGAACCCACTTGAAAAAACTAACGCTCAGCGCCGTTGCGGTTGTCACGATCGCCCTGGTCATCACCTTCGGCTCGCCCTACATCGCCCTGTATCAAATTCGAACCGCCGTCGCCGAACGCGACGCGGACGCCATCTCCGATCATGTCGACTTCCCTGCCCTGCGGGAAAACCTGAAAGGCCAGGTCATGGGCGGCATGATGGCGGCGATGGATACGCCGGAATTGAAGTCCAACCCGTTCGCCGGCGTCGGCCAGGCGCTGGGCGCGGCCATGGTCGGACCGATGATCGATACGCTGGTCTCGCCCGCCGGGCTGATCGCGCTGATGCAACGCTCTTCGACGGCGTCCGATACCGCCGCCGGCCCGTCCGCTGCCAGCGAAAAGCCGAACTATAAATTGTCGTTCAAAGGCTGGAGCAAGGTGATCCTGCAGCGCGCCGACACCGATGGTTCCGAAGGCGCGCTGACGCTGCGCCGGTTCGGGCTATGGAACTGGAAGCTGACCTCCATTGAAATACCCGCCGACGCATGGAAAAGGTAGTCGACTCCAAACAGAGTCCCAGAACGGCCCGCTCGCAGACGCGACCGGGCCGTTTTTAGTAATCTTTCCTAAACTGCGCCATACCGGCATGCGTTTCTCGAGTTTTGTCGCCCGGGTGGGTGAGAATAGCCAACCAACGGCTCTCAAAACCCAACAATGAAACCTGCCCATCTCCTGCTACTGGCCTTGGCCGCCCCCCTCGCCCAAGCTCGCGACACCAGCGTCAGTTCGCCCGATGGCGCGCTGGTGGTCAGCGTCAGCGACGACCGCGCCACCCCGACCTATCGCGTCAGCTATCGCGGCGTGCCGGTCATCACGCCCTCCCACCTGGGCATGGTGTTCAAGCGCGGCGCGTCGTTTGGCGAAGGCTACACCATCACCGCCACGGCCAGCGACGAGGCCGACACCACCTGGACCCAGCCCTGGGGCGAGCGCAAGCTGGTGCGCGACCAGCACAACGAGCTGCGCGTCGACTTTGCGCGCGCGCTCGACGCGCGCAGCAAATTCACGGTGCGCTTCCGGGTGTTCAATGACGGCATAGGCTTCCGCTACGAAGTGCCCGAGCAGCCAGGCATGCCGGGCGAGATCGAGATCGTCGACGAAACCACCGAGTTCCAGATTCCCGAGGCCGACAAGACACGCGCCTGGTGGATCCCGGCGCGCGCCTGGCGCGGCCTGGAATACCTGTACCGCTCCACGCTGCTGAAAGACGCGCCGCACGTGGAAACGCCGTTCACACTGCGCTTGCCGTCCGGCGTGCACCTGTCCATCCACGAAGCCGCGCTGACCGACTACGCATCGATGACGCTGAACCAGCAACATGACGGCGTGTTCAAGGCCGACCTCACGCCGTGGTACGACGGCAGCCGCGTCAAGACCCGTGGCGCGTTCAAGACACCGTGGCGCACCGTGCAGGTATCGCCCGACGCCAAAGGCTTGCTGAACTCGGACCTGATCCTCAACCTCAATGAGCCGAACAAACTGGGCGACGTCTCCTGGGTCAAGCCGGGCAAATATGTCGGCATCTGGTGGGCCATGCACCTGTGGCAGAAGACCTGGGCCTCGGGTCCCAAGCACGGCGCGACGACGGCGGAGACCAAGCGCTATATGGACTTCGCCGCCAAGTACGGTTTCTCCGGCGTGCTGGTGGAAGGCTGGAACGTCGGTTGGGACGGCGAATGGCAGGACAACGGCGACCGCTTCAGCTTCACCGAACCCTACCCGGATTTCGACATGCGCCAGATCGCCGCCTACGGCAAGAAGCTGGGCGTCGGCCTGATCGGCCATCACGAGACCTCCGGCGCGGTATCGCACTACGCCGGCCAGATGGACGGCGCTCTCGACTACTACCGCGACCACAACGTCACGCAGGTAAAGACCGGCTACGTCACCGACAACGCGCGCATCAAGCGCGTGGATGCGGAAGGCGTCACCCGCTACGAATGGCACGACGGCCAGTACATGGCCGGCGAATACCTGCATTCCGTGGTGGCGGCGGCCAAGCGCCACATCAGCATCGACACCCACGAGCCGATCAAGGACACCGGCCTGCGCCGCACCTATCCCAACTGGCTCACGCGCGAAGGCGCGCGCGGCCAGGAGTACAACGCCTGGGGCTATCCGCCCAATCCGCCCGAGCACACGGCGCTGCTGCCCTTTACCCGCATGCTGTCCGGCCCGTTCGACTACACGCCCGGCATCTTCAACCTCAAGCCGAACGGCGAGCAATCGGAGAACCGCGTGCGCTCCACGTTGGCCAAGGAACTGTCGCTGTACGTGGTGCTGTATAGCCCGATCCAGATGGCGGCCGACCTGCCCGAAAACTACGAGGCGCGCCGCGACGCCTTCCAGTTCATCGTCGACGTTCCGGCCGACTGGGAAGAGAGCCGCGCCATCGCCGGCGAAGTGGGACAGTTCGTGGCCATCGCCCGCCAGCAGCGCGGTGGGCGCGACTGGTTCCTCGGCGCGCTGACCAACGAAACGGCGCGCAAGCTCGATCTCAAGCTCGACTTCCTGGCGCCGGGCCAGCGCTACCAGGCCGAGATCTACCGCGACGGCCCGGACGCGCACTGGGAAACCAATCCCTACGCCATCGTCATCGAAAAGAAGGCCGCGCAGCGCGACCAGACGATGACGCTATGGCTGGCGGCCGGCGGCGGCGCCGCGATCCGCTTCAAGGCGCTCGACTAAGTTGTTCGACTAAAGCGGTGTTTACTAAAACCGCACTAAACTCTGCGGCCCGCGCCGCCCTTGCCTCGCCGCCGCAGGCTTCAAATGCTATAAACAACAGAACAACAATACCAACTGGAGACGCTCAATGACGCAACACCGCACCACCGGCCAGCTCGCGCTCAGCATCGCGCTGGCCATGACCAGCATCTGGGCCACCGCCGCCGCACCCGCGCCCGCACCGGAACCGGGCTTCCCGGTCAATACCTTCATCGGCACCCAGGACGACGGCAACACCTTCCCCGGCGCCTCCGCCCCTTTCGGCATGCTGCAACTGAGCCCGATCGGCGAGCATTACGCCGGCTGGCGCTACCTAGACCCGAAGATCCGCGGCTTCGGCCACTTCTTCCTGTCCGGCGCGGGCTGCTGGGAACAGGGCGGCCAGTTGTCGGTGCTGCCGGTGACCGGCGACATCGGCCCCGGCGCCAAGTTCGACACCACCAAGCCGGCCAGCTTCGACCAGAAGAAGTACGCGTCCAGCTACACCCATGACGGCGAAGTCGGCACGGCCGGCTACTTCAAGATCAAGCTCACCGACTACGACGGCATCGTCGCCGAAACCACGGCGCTCACGCGCGCCGGCGCCGAGCGCTACACGTTCGCGGACAACGTCCGCCAAGGCCATGTGCTGGTCAACGTCGGCCAGGCCAACGAACGCCATTCGGTGGTCGGCAGCACCTTGCAGGTGGTGGGCGACCGCGCCATCGAAGGCAAGATCGTCACCAAGAGTTTTTGCGGCGGCGCCCAATACGCCACCTGGTTCCGCATGGAGTTCGACCGTCCCTTCAGCACGCACGGCGTGTGGAGCGATGCCGGCGGCGCAGCCGGCACGCGCGGCCTGAGCCAACAAGGCGACAGCCGTCCGCACGGCGCATGGTTCACCTTCGACCTGAAAGACGGCAAGGCCGTTACAGCCATCAGCGCCATCTCCCACGTCGATGCCGAAGGCGCGCGCCGCAACCTGCATGCCGACGCCTACGCAGGCACGCAGCCGCGCAGCTTCGATGCGATGCGCGAGGCCTCGCAGCGCGCCTGGCAGCAGGAACTGAACACGGTGCGCATCGGCGGCGCCGACAAGGACCAGCGCACGGTGTTCTACACCGCCCTCTATCACGCGCTGCTGCAGCCCTTGACCGGCAATGACGCCGACGGCCGCTATCGTGGCTACGACGACGCCCTGCACAACGCCAACGGCGCCACCTACTACGAGTTCTTCTCGCTGTGGGACACCTACCGCGCCCACAACCAGTTGCTGGCGTTGCTGCGCCCAGAACGCGCGCGCGATATCGCCGATTCGGTGCTGAAGACCCGCGAGCAAGGCGGCTGGCTGCCACGCTGGGGCTACGCCAACTTCGAATCGAACGTGATGACGGGCGACCCGGTGACGCCTTTCCTGGTCGACCTGTGGCGCTTCGGCGCGCTGAAAGGCCAGGAGCAGCGCGCCTACACGGCGCTGCGCGAGAACGCCTTCGGCACGCCGCCATTCGGCAGCCGCAGTGAAGGCCGGGCCGGCAATCCGAGCTACCTGGATAACGGCTACGTGCAGTACGACCGCGCCTTCCGCGCCAAGGGCATGGATGTCGATCCACACCACGGCGGCTCCGCCACGCTGGAATATGCGCAGGCCGATGGCGCGCTGGCCTACATGGCCGAAGCGCTGGGCAAGCACGACGACGCAGCGTTGTTGCGCAAGCGCGCCGGCAACTGGCACAAGGTGTGGGACGAAGCGGCGAACGACAAGGAACTCGGCTTCAAGGGCTTCCCACGCGCGCGTATGACCGATGGCAAATGGTTTGCAGAACTTGACGGCAGCTACAGCCCGCGTTCCGAGCACGGCTTCCACGAAGGCACGGCGTGGCAGTATCAATGGCTGGTGCAGCAGGACGTGGGCGGCATGGTGGCGGCCATGGGCGGACGCGCGCAAACCGCGCGCCGGCTCGACGCCTTCTTCGCCTACGACGCCTTGCGCAAGAACCCCTACGAGGCGGTGCGCAAGGATTGGGTGATGGGGCCGTACAACTACTACAGCCAGTATCGCTACAACCCGAACAACGAGCCTGACCTGCACGCGCCGTGGATGTACACGCTGGTCGGCCAGCCGTGGAAGACCAGCACCGTGTTGCGCGCGGCCGAAACGCTGTTCACCAACGCGCCGAACGGCGTAACAGGCAACGACGACCTGGGCACCATGTCGGCTTGGTATGTATTCAGCGTGCTGGGTCTGTATCCGTCGATGCCGGGCAGCGGACACTTCCTGCTGCACGCGCCGAAATTTGCCAGCGCCGAGATTGATGTAGGCAACGGCAAGACCCTGCGCATCAACAGCAACGCGGCCAGCGGCAAGGCGCCGATGGCGATCGAGCAGGTGCGCTGGAACGGCCAGCCACGGCCGCAGGTTTGGCTGGACTGGGAGCAGCTCAATGCCGGTGGTCAGATCCAGATGAAGCTGGGCAGCGATGCCGCCGCCCAAACCTGGG
This sequence comes from Duganella sp. S19_KUP01_CR8, assembly GCF_036688705.1. NCBI lineage: Bacteria > Pseudomonadati > Pseudomonadota > Betaproteobacteria > Burkholderiales > Oxalobacteraceae > Duganella > Duganella sp. S19_KUP01_CR8. The sequence goes on from NZ_JAQQPR010000012.1 coordinate 26,960, forward strand.
GCACACAAGCGGATGCCCTGCCCGCCGATCTGCGCGAGCCGCAGCGACCGTAACCGTCGTTCCCGCGTAGGCGGGAACCCATACGTCGCGTGGTCATAGGCGAAGTATGGATTCCCGCCTGCGCGGGAATGACGAGTTACGGCGCCGGCGCCTTCCAATACCGGTTGATCCACTCCCCATGCGTCGGCATAGCCGCAACAGCCTGCGCTAACGTCGCGCGCATGCCCTCGACGTATTGCACCAACTTCTCTTCCGGCATATCGTCCACGATCGGGTGGTAACTCTGCGGTATGATGCGCTGCCCCAGCATCACCTGCACCCAACTAGGCAGCGCGAAGAAATCCTCGCCGTTGCGGAAGTAGCGCCCGTCACTGCGGAACAACTCCATCGCCTCCTTCAAACTGTCCGGAACGGACATGGTGCGGCAGTAATCCCAGAACGGCGTGTCGTTACGCTCGGTCGCGTGATAATGCAGGATCAGGAAATCGCGAACCCGCTCGTACTCAAACGCTGATTCGCGGTTGAACCGCTCTGCCAGCAAGGGATTGAAATCGCGGCCAGGGAACAACGCCAACAAGCGGCTAATGCCCGACTGGACCATATAGATGCTGGTCGACTCCAGCGGTTCCAAAAAACCACTGGCCAATCCCAGCGCCACCACATTCTTGTTCCAGAATTTCTTGCGCATGCCCGGCGTGAAGCGCAGCGGGCGCGGCTCGCCCAGCGGCTTGCTGTCCAGGTTGGCCAACAGCGTCGCGGCGGCCTCGTCGTCGCCGAGGTAACGGCTCGAATACACATAGCCATTGCCAGTGCGGTGCTGCAGCGGAATGCGCCACTGCCAGCCCGCCTCGCGCGCGGTGGCGCGCGTGTACGGCGTGATCGGATCGACGCGCTCGCTGGGCACCGCCATCGCGCGGTCGCACGGCAGCCAGTGCGTCCAGTCCACGTAGCCGGTCTTGAGCGTCTGCTCGATTAGCAGTCCACGGAAACCCGAGCAATCGATGAACAATTCGCCTTCGACCACTTCGCCATTTTCCATCCTCACCGATTCGACAAAGCCGTCATCGGCGCGCTGATTCACGCCGACGATCTTGCCTTCGATGCGCTGCACGCCACGCTGCTCCGACAGCTCGCGCAGGAAGCGCGCGTACAGGCTGGCGTCGAAGTGGTAGGCGTAGGCGATGTCAGCCAGCGGCGAATTAGGCGGCGCATTCCCATCGCCGGGCACGAACTTGCCCTGTGGCGCCATCACGGTCTGCAACGAGTAATCGCCGATCTCCGCCGCGCGGCCGGACTGGAACAGCTTCAGCCAGAACTGGTGGAACGGCAGCGGCCCCAGCGAACGGCCGATGACGCCAAAGCCGTGGATGTAGCTGTCGCCGATGCGCGACCAGTCCTTGAACTCGATGCCGAGCTTGACCGTGCCTTGGGTCCGTTTGACGAACTCGGTTTCATCGATGCCCAGCATCTGACTGTTGAACATGCGGATGTGCGGAACGCTGGCTTCACCGACGCCGACGATGCCGATTTCCTCGGACTCGATCAGGCGTACCGAAGCCTGCTTGCCCAAATAGGTGGCCAGCGCCGCAGCCGCCATCCAGCCGGCGCTGCCGCCGCCGACCACCACCACGCGCTTGATACGGTTGTTTATCATTTTTCGCTATCCCTTGCAGAAGCAAAAAAGTCGGCGGTTGCCAAAACAGGCAACGCCGACGGGAACCTCCCCTCACGCCAGCGGGCGCAAGGGGGCGGGAGGAAGATATCAGAACTTGTAGTTCAAGCCAAAGTACGCGATGCGGCCGGTGTAACCGTTGGAGTAGAAGCGATCCTTGGTGTCGCTACCCAGGTGGGAACTGGTCTCTTCCTTGGTCAGGTTCAGCACCGAAGCGGTCAGGCTCAGTTCCTTGGTCAGGTTGTAGGCCACGTTCACGTCGATCTGGCTGTAAGGATCCGAATACACGTTCAAGCCGTTGACCAGGCCGTTCACAACTTCGCCGCGACGGTTGTACGAAGCGCGCAGCAGATACTTGTCGGTTTCGTAGAACACAGTGACATTGGCCTGGTTCTTTGCGCTGCCGACCAGCGGCGACTTGCCGATTTCGGTGCCGTCGCCAAGGGTGATGGCCGCCTGGTTGGTCTTGTTGTACGTGTAGTTGACCTGGAAGCCGAGGCCGGAATCGAGCGTGTGCTGCACGTACGTCTCGATACCCTGCGACACCCCGTTACGGCCACCGGCCGTGGTCGAGTAGTTCTGCACCGTCACGGTCTGGCCGCCGACATTCATGGTCACGTCGCGCACCACCGGCACCGAGAAGTTGCTGACGTTCTTGCGGAACAGGTCGGCGCCAACCACGGAACCGCGGTGGAAGTACCACTCCAGGCCGATATCGAGCTGGGTAGCCTTGTACGGATCCAGCTGCTTGTTGCTGCCTTCGCCGAACCAGCCCTGCTTGTCGCCGCCACCGATCAAACGGCGGTCGTTGACGTATTCCTGGCTGTAGTACTGCAAGCCGCCCGGCGACGCGATGTCGCCATAGCTCGGCCGCGACACCACCTTGGACGCCGCCACGCGCAGCAGCAAGTCCTTGCGCACATCGTAGGCCAGGTTGAGGCTAGGCAGCACGTCGGTGTAGCTGCGGTCGAGCGAACTGAGCACGAACGACGAGTTGCGCGCGGTGCTGTCCGGCAGCCTGGTGAAGCCGCTGGTGCAACCGGAGCCGGCAGGTGCGCCGACGGCTGGAGCGCCGCCCGCCTGGCAAGGCGCCGGGCTGCCATTGGCGCCGTTGAAGAAGTAGTCGTTGTAGTTGTCGACGCGGTCGGTCGAATCGGCATGCTGCTTGGTGCGCACCACGCGCAAGCCGACGTTACCACGCAGACGGTCGGTCTTGATGTTGGCCTGCAAGTACGTCGAGGCGATCTTCTCGTTGACGTTGTAGACGAAGTTGTCTTCGTTGCGGGTCTGCATAGCGCCGTAGGTCTGGTTCAGATAGGCGATGTAGGCCGGATAGTTAATCGCCGGGAAAGCGCTGGCGCTGATGCCGCCCGCCAGGTTGTCCAGCGACTGGCTGTACAGGAACTGCGGCTGGAACTTGTTGGCGGTGGAATCGCAGCCGGCCTGGTAGCGCTTGTCGTAGTTGGTCGGATCGGCACCCTTGCACACCCAATAGTTGTTGCCGGTGCTGCGGTGGGTGCCGCCGTCACGGTACTTGCCGCCGAATTGCAGCGAGTCCAGCCAGGTGGTGTCGGTGTGCCAGGTGAAATCGGCCTGGGCATATTTCTGCTCGGTGCTGTTGTGGGTCCACGACGAGCTGGTCGAACCGAGGTCGATCTCGCCTATGCCCTTCTGCAGGTTGGCCATCAGTTCCGGCGAGAAGGTCATGGTCGGCTTGCCGGCCGTGCTCCAGGCGCTGGCGTAGTTGCCGAGGGTCCAGCTGCCGTCCGCGTTTTGCAGGCGCGGCTTGATCGGCATGCCGAATTGCAGCTCCGGGCCGCCGCCGGCCCAGGTACGGCCGCCCTTGAAGGTGGCGTCCAGCGACGTGCCGTGCCATTCGACTTCGATGTCGGCGGTTTGCGACAGCGCTTTTTCGCGGTTGTAGCTGCCGGTGATCTGCGGCGTTGGAATGGTGCAATCGTCCGGACCGAAGCCGCCGGTGTTGGTCAGGCCGCCAGCCTTGGCCTGGTCGCCGCTGCAGTAGTAGGTCTTGCCGGCATGCGCGCTGTATTGCGCGCCGGTGACGATGGTGCCGCTGCGGTCGAAGGTCAGGCCGTCGAGCATGCGGCCGCCGGCCCAGTTGCCGTCGCCGTCGTAGCGGGCCAGATTCCACTCAGGAATCTTCAGCGTGTTGGTCTGCGAGTTCTGCGACAGGTCGAAGCGGAAGTAGTTACCGGTCACGGTCAGGTTGCGGACCGGCTTGGCTTGCAGGGTCAACTGGCCGCCCTTGCGCTCGCGGTCCTCGGTCTTGACGTCGAAGTTGACCGAGGTCGGCATCATGAAATTGGTGTATTTCTTGCCGCTCTGGTCCTTGAAGCCGGACTGGCCCCACCAGTAGCTGTTCATATTGGACGGCTTGCCGTTGACGTCGGTGGCCGGATGGGCGTCGTAATCGTCGCCATACCATTGCCAGTTTTCGGTGCTGGCGCCCATGGTGCGGGTGGTGCGTTTCTGTTGCGTGTAGCCGACCAGCACGCCGAAACGGTTGCTCTCATCGTGCCAGGCGTACTGGCCGGAGAACTGGCCGTCGGTCTTCTTGCTGGTGTCGGCCCAGGTGCCTTCGGCGGAAACGAAGCCGGTGCCCGACTTCACTTCCAGCGGACGGCGGGTGTGCAGGATCACCGTGCCGCCGATGCCGCCTTCGTCGATGCGCGCTTCCGGCGTCTTGAACAGTTCGGCGCTGGACAGCATGTTGGCCGGCATCAGCATGTAGTTGAAGGAGCGGGTCGGATCGCCGTTGGACTCGGCCGTGGCGATGTAGTTGCCGTTCAACTGGGTCAGGGTCAGTTCCGACGACAGGCCGCGGACGCTGACGTTCTTGCCCTCGCCGCCGCTGCGGTCGATGATCACGCCAGGCACGCGCTGCAGCGCGTCGGCCACGTTCTTGTCGGGGAACTTGCCGATGTCTTCGGCGGTGACCACATCGACGATGGCGTTGGCGTTGCGCTTCTGGTCGAGGCTTTTCTCGATCGCGTAGCGGTAGCCGGTGACGACCACGGAGTCGATCGGCTTGCCGTCGGCGGTTTTTTCGGCCGGTTTATCGGCGGACGCGGTTTGCGCGTGGGCGCTGGATAGGGTCATCAGGCCGAGGCTCAAGGCCGTGGCGATCGGCGTCTTGGTCCAGCGGCGCTGGCGCGCAGCGTGAGGGGTTTTTAACGTCATGTGCTGTCTCCTGGTCGTGTGCCCTACGAGGGGCTGTATTTATTATTTGGCGGCAGCAGGCTACCGCATTGCAACACGAGCCCTGATGATTTCCTAAACGGCTCAAAAGCCGCTTGCATATCGATGGGGACCGCATTCCAACCAGAAAGATTTATACAGAAGAAGCGATGGTGGCTCTACAAACTTTCAAAGTTTGCACGAAGTTTAGCGTTGTTTAGGAAACAAGAGAGGTGGGAGGGCGATAGTCGACTGCCGGGCGACGCCGGGGGCGAGATTCGGTGGCTCGCCACGCACGGTGGCAAGGCTTCCCCGGGCCTCGCACTACAGACTCAAAAATCCACTTTATAGCGACAACTTTTATCCGGGCGACACAGATGTAATCAATTATGCTTACACTTCACTCACTAAATCGACCACCGGAGGTGCGGTGAAACAGAGCGAGTTTGTCAGATGGCTCAAGCAGTGCGGCGCGACTTTCGATGATGGGACCAACCACGTGAAAGTCACACTGAACGGCAAGACCAGCTTTCTGCCAAGACACCCGGCGAAAGAACTTAAAACCGGGCTTGTCGAAGGCGTGTTGGCGCCGATCTAATATTGACCCAAGGCGCCGATCCAAATATGACCCAGGGCGGGACGCTACATTTTTGAGTAGCAGCTGTGGATAGGTGTACCAAATATTGCGACTAGCGAGACTCAAACCGGGACCTGTCTTTATCATGAACAGGGTCTTTGCTTGGCCAGCCCCATCCACCGAATTGCGTTTGCCGATAATCTTCATATGCCTGACTAATTTCGTAGGCCGAATTCATCACAAAGGGACCATCTTGGATAACCAGTTCGCCAATGGGCCTTCCCTGCAACATGAGAAGCTCGCTTACCTCTGAACCATTGATTAATTCCATCGGTTCGTCGCAAGACACCTCGACTGAGGTCAACGCGTCAACCTGATGCCCGCCCATCAACATGCCCTCGCCCATGAAGTAAAACAGCTGCCTACGTGTGCCACTCCCCGACGCCGGCGGCAGCGTCCATTTTGCGTGAGGAGACAGTTTGATGGTCCAAATTGCCAAGTCAGAGTCTGGCGCGCATGCCCAGGAATCGTTGGGTGGCGTTGGGGGAGACTTAGGGAACTCTTCGCCAGGACTCCCAACAATGCACCGAATTTCAACACAGCCAATTTTGTCCTGAATTTGGTAGACCGGAATATTCTCGGCCCAGAGCATCTTGAAGTCCGGCGCCACCATCTTGCTGCGGGCGGGCAGATTGAGCCATATCTGAAAAAGCTCAAGAGGATTCGGCGCTTCGCGGTTCAGTAGCGGAAACATTTCAGAATGATTGATACCTCTTCCGGCAGTTAGCCACTGGACATCGCCCGCTGCATAGCGTGCGCTATTGCCCCTCGAGTCAGCGTGGTCCACCACGCCCTTGCGCAGAATGGTGATTGTCTCGAAGCCCCGGTGTGGATGCGCCGGAAAACCTGGAACTTTACGGCCGTAGTACATACTCCAATTGGCCGTACCGTCTGAATCCCCGTCCATGGAGCTATTGGGGTGAGCCGTATCAGGCCCGAGGTCGTCGTTCCCGGATGGGTAGTTGTCCACGTGGTACGCGCAGATTAGGAAGGGGTCAATCGTTTTCCATGGCGACCCAAGGGGTTCAATTTTTAGGATTGTGGAAGTCATTTTGAGCATTCGAAGGGCGCTGCGCAGAGAATTGGCCGCAAGTTAATTTGAAGAAGTGGAGCTCGGCGCTTGCCTTTGTAGGCGTCCCATAGAGGTTCCGCTTGGCGAAGTCTATAGGCATTAGGCGCTCGCGGAATCGCAAAAAGCGCTCTCCCGCGCCAACCGAATCGTCAATGCCGCATTTAACTCGGTGGACAGGAGCCTCGATGCCCCAAGGCTCCTGTTGAGTAGCCTTACCCCAATTTGACCAGGTTCTGAAGGACCAACGGGCCGCCTTTCTCGAGCAAAACACCGCCTTCGTTAAGCTTTCCCAGCATGATGGGCGCGAAGCCGAGGTCCGCTACCAACTGGACAGCTGCTGCGGTAGCGTTGGCATCGTTGCCTGCGACAAACATAACGCGACGACCACTACCTTCGGCAGGCGGTGAAGCAAGGAGTTTTGCCGGCAATTGATTCAGCGTTTTGACTACGTTGGCGCCAGGGAATGCCGCTGCAACGATATCGCTTGAGGCTCTGCCCGCAAGCACTTCTGGTGGCACACCATAGGTGTTCATAGCATCGACAATGGTCTTGCCAGCCCAATTCAAGGCTGCAGACGCTACTGATGTGTGTGCGAGAAATGGCACGGCCAGAATGATGAAATCAGCCTTGATTGCATCTTGCAGGCTTAATGCCGTTACGTTGCTTCCAAGTTCGCTTGCGAGCTCGGCCAGAGAGTCCGGGCCACGGGTGTTGGCGATGCCAACTGGGATGCCATTGCGGGCGAATTGACGGGCCAATGCTGTACCAACGTTGCCGGAACCGATGATGGAATAGGTCATGATAATTTCCTAAAGAGTTATGAGATTTTTATGCAGGGATTGCTGCGATATCTTTCAATGCTTGGGATACGGCAGCTTCTTTGGCCTCTGGACCAAAGGCGATGCCTTCTGCGCGTACAACTGTCACGTCCGTGATCCCCAAGAAGGCCAACAGCCCGATGAGGTAACTCTCTTGGTGTTCCAACGCTGCGGCGGGACTACCAGCCGAATAGACACCTCCACGCGCCGACGCGATGAAAGCACGCTTGTTCTTCAACAAACCCTCAGGGCCTGTCGCCGTGTATTGAAAGGTCTTGCCGGCGATTGCGATGCGGTCGATCCACGCCTTCAGCGATGTAGGAATCGACAGGTTGTACATCGGTGCGCCGATTACGATGACGTCCGCCGCGAACAGTTCATCCATGTAGGAATTGCCTTTAATAAGGTCTGCCATCATGGTAGCGTCATCCACAACGGCTCCCTGGAAAGCAGCCATGTGCGCCCCGGAAAGGTGCAAGGCCGGGTCGGATGCGAGGTCTCTCGAAACGATGGTGAGGTCCGGATACTGCGCATGATAGCGGGCGACGATACCGGCGGAGAGTTGGCGGCTCACGGAAGCGGCGCCAAGTACGCTGGAATCAAGATGAAGGATATGCATAGTTTGCCTCGGCTTTAGGTAAATAATTTATCGAATGGATTACTGTTTGACCGCTTCGACTTGCACTGCGAGCTTCACACTGTCGGGGATGCCCATGTCTACACCCCAACCCATGCCCCATTGGCTGCGCTGGATAGTGGTTTCGAAATCGCCACCGCACACTTCGCGCTTGAGCATGGGGTTTATGTAGCAGTTGAAGTTGCTCGACTTCAGCATCACCGGACGCGTTTTTCCCAAGAGGGTAAGTTGCCCGACGACTTCGCTGACTTTATCGCCTGAGAAGCTGAAATTGTTTGCAACAAACTTCGCCTCTGGGAACTTGGCGGAATCGAAGAAGTTGTCGCTTTGCAGATGCTTATCGAATGGCACCGTGCCGGTGTTGATGGATGCGGTCTCGAGTGTCAACTCGACCTTGCCCGTTTTTGCTGCCTTGTCGAGGACGATGGTCCCCTGCTTCTTGTCGAAACGACCTCGATTTGTCGATGTCCCAAAGTGCGGTACTTCGAAAGTCACGAAGGTATGTGTTGGGTCAATGGTGTAGGTCGCCACCTCGGCATGAGCGGTGCTGAGTAGAGCCGAGCTGGCCAGAGCGGCAGCGATAAGAGTAGTACGCATGAAAATCTCCTTTAGAAAATGATAGGGAACGGGGTTTGCAATGAGACTCATGATGCGCGGCATTGGAAGATTAGAAAAGATGATATATTGAGATGTGAACCATCTATTTTTGGGATGGATTGGGAGTGACTATGCTGGACGGTGTGTCGTTAGACCAACTTAGAACCTTTATCGCTGCTGTGGATGAAGGCAGTTTTTCGGCGGCAGCCAGAAAGCTAAACCGGGTCCAGTCTGCGGTTAGCGGCTGGGTCAGCTCTCTGGAGGAGCAGATCGGAGTGGTGCTGTTCGATCGCACTGGTCGGTTCCCGAAACTAACCGCCGAAGGCGTTCTGTTATTGGCCGATGCTCGCCACATCGTTTCGGGAGTGAATACACTAAAGGCCAGGGCTAAATTGATGGCGGCTGGGCTTGAAGCTGAGCTCTCTGTTGTTGTGGACGTCTTCTTTCCGACCCATGCCGTCAGTGCGACCGTGAAAGCATTTGCGGAAAAGTTTCCATTCACGCCGCTGCGGCTTTTTGTAGAAGGACTTGGAGCCGGCTATCAGCCTATCCTGGACGGACGCTGCAGTCTCGGTATTTTGGGCGCACTTCCTGGCGTATTCCCCTCACTTGTCAGTGAACGATTAGGGGAAATACCTCTAGTAGTCGTCGCCTCGAAAGAGCATCCTCTTGCACAGTTCAGTGGACGAATTCCTAAGTCCGAGCTTGCAAAGTACGTGCAATTAGTTTTGACGGACAGGTCAGAGCTATCGGCGGGGCGAGACTATGGTGTGATGTCGCCATCCACGTGGAGATTGGCCGACCTTTCGACCAAATACGCTTTTCTGAAGGACTCAGTGGGGTGGGGCAGCATGCCGCTTCACTTAGTAGAGCAAGACATAGATATCGGGGCATTGATCGTGTTGGAAGTAGACGACATGCCACGTTCCGGCTATCCATTGGCAATGTCCGCTGTGCATCAAGCAGCTGCTCCTCCAGGGCCTGCTGGACGGTGGTTTATTGACCATCTTAAGGGCTGGTCAGCAGGACAGTCGCCGAGTTTTGAAACAGCAGTTGTGGATAAGTGTACAAAATAGCGAATTGCCCTCTCTTTACTGCGCCGCAATTATTTATTTAAACGATTTATACCATTACTCACATCAACTGCAGCGCAATTTTTAGAACGGCCCCTCCGGGGATGCTCCTTTCCCACCCTTGCACCTTTGCTCCCTGGCCTTGATGCGCCCTTTGGCATCCATGCTGCTTTGCTGGAAACGGAAAGATTCGTTCCCTGTTTCGACGATATGACAGTGGTGAGTCAGTCGGTCCAGCAGCGCCGTGGTCATCTTTGCATCGCCGAACACGCTCGACCATTCGGCGAAGCTAAGGTTGGTTGTGATGATGACGCTGGTGTGCTCGTAGAGCTTCGACAGCAGGTGGAACAGCAAGGCGCCACCGGCTTGACTGAACGGAAGATAGCCGAGCTCGTCGAGGATCACGAGGTCCATGCGCATCAGAGACAAAGCGATACGTCCCGCCTTGCCTTCACGCTTTTCCCGCTCCAGCAGGTTGACCAGGTCGACTGTCGAGTAGAACCGGACCCGCTTGCCCTTCGAAGCGATGCCCGATACCGCGATGGCAGTGGCAAGGTGGGTTTTGCCGGTTCCGGGTCCGCCAATCAGCACGGCGTTCTGCGCCGTATCGGTAAATGTCAGCGTGGCTAGCTGCCGCACCAGTGCCTGATCGACTTCCGATGAATCGAAGTCGAAGCTGGCCAGATCCCGGTGGACAGGGAACTTCGCCGCCGTCATTTGATGGCTGACCGAACGCATGGCACGATCCGTATACTCGGCGCGCAGCAGATGTTCGATGAGCCACTTGGAAGACGCCACCGAGTCCTCTCCTTGCGCCAGCAAGTCCGTCCAGGCGCTGACCATGCCATGCAGGCGCAGGTCCTTCAGTTCCTTCGCGACGTCATGCATGGTCGACCTCCTGCGCGCTGTTCGCCGCTTTGTCGTCGATGGCGCGCAGGCTGTCGTAACGGCTGGTATTGGCCACCGGCGCCTCCTTCAGTTGCAGACTTGTTTCTACGCTCGCCGGCGGCGGTGTTGCGTTGAGCCGCGCCAGCACGTTCTCGACATGCTCAACGCTGAGTACGCCGGACTCGTTCACCAGCTCCACCGCCACCAGCACCGCTGGCAAGCCTGCCGTGGGTACGGCGGCCAGCACCTGTGCCATCAGGCGATCGCCGCCTGCATGCCGCATAAGGCCATGCTTGAGTTGCATCAGTGGCGCCGGCAGGTCGGCGAACGGCCCACCGTTGCGCAGCGCTCCTGGCTTGCGTTCGACCAGCGGGATGTAGTGCTGCCAGTCGTAGCGCACACAGCCTCGGTCGGCCAGCCGCTCATGGCTGGCGATGATGCTCACACGCGCTGGATACAGGCGCACACTGACCATGTGCCCGGCCAGTTCGCAAGGCACCGAATAGCGATTGCGGTGCACGGTGACCGGACAGGTGCTCGACACGCGCGCCGGCTTCTCAACATAGCCGTCGAACGGAGTGGGCATGGGCATCATCTGCGCTTGCTCCTGTTCGAGCATATCGGCTACGCTCAAGGTTGGATATTCCGGGTGACGCAATTCACTCCATAGCGCCTTGCAGCGCTCGCCCAGCCAGGCATTGAGTTCCGCAAACGAGCAGAATTGGCGACTCTGCGCATCGAGCCAGATCCGGCGGCGGCTGTCCTGTACGTTCTTCTCGACCACGCCTTTTTCCCAACCCGAAGCGCGATTGCAGAAGTCAGAGTCGAACAGGTAGTGCGAACACATCGAGGCAAAGCGCGCATTGACGATGCGTCCCTTGCCCTTGTTGACCTTGTCGACCGCCGTCTTCATGTTGTCGTAGATTCCGCGCCGGCTGACCCCGCCCAGCGCTGCGAAGGAGCGGGTGTGCGCGTCGAACAGCATCTCATGGCCCTGGCTCGGGTAAGCGGCGAGCCAGAATGCCCGGCTGGCGCATAGCTTGAGGTGCGACACCTGAATGCGCCGGTAGATGCCGCCGATAACCAGGCCTTCCTCGCTCCAGTCGAACTGGAATGTCTCGCCCAGCTCGAAGGACAGCGGCAGGAATGCATGCGGCGCTTTACCCTCGGTGGCGCGCCAGTCGCGGATGAAATCGGTGACGCGGCTATAGCTGCCCGCGTAGCCGCTGGTCGTGATTTGCGCAAACAAAGCCTTGGCGCTACGCCGGTTCTGTTTGATGCGGTGCGCGTCGGCCTTGAGGGCTTGCTCCAGCACGGCGTGATAGGGACTCAACCTGGTCGGCTTCTGCTCCCGCTGATAGAGCGGCGGCGCCACACTCTCTTCGGGGACTCTGACCCACTTGCGCAGCGTATTGCGGGACAACCCCGTGCGCCTCGAAATTTCGTGCAGCGATAGCTTATCGCGCAAGTACATCCGTCGAACTTTGCCTAACATTTCCATGGTGATCACCTTTTTATCTCCTGCCCAAAAATTAGGCGGGAGTAGTAGAACACCTGGGTCAATTTTCAGTCGGCAGAAGGCCTATAGGTGGGTCAGTTTTCGGTCGGCGTCAACAGTACAGACTTGCAAAAACAACAAAGGCCAGTCCGAAGACTGGCCTAAGCTGTTGATTCTATTGGTCGGGGCGAGAAGATTCGAACTTCCGACCCCTTGCACCCCATGCAAGTACGCTACCAGGCTGCGCTACGCCCCGACGAATTTGGAATTATAGCAGCGGCTTTAAGTATTTGTCATGTTTGCTTTCACCTTCGATGCAACATCCTCTTCCCTGCGCAGGAGTAAGATACCTGCATGCCCTCCCCAGCCGAACTCACCGCCCTCAGCCAAGCCGCCGACCTCGTCAAACAGGCCGACGCCCTGATCATTGCCGCCGGCGCCGGCATGGGCGTCGATTCCGGCCTGCCCGATTTTCGTGGCAACGAAGGCTTCTGGCAGGTCTACCCCGCCCTCGGCCGCGCGCGCATGGAGTTTTCCAGCATCGCCACGCCCTACACCTTCCGCTCCGATCCGACGCTGGCATGGGGCTTCTACGGCCATCGCCTCCAGCTCTACCGCAACACCACGCCGCACGCAGGCTTCGCCCTGCTCAAGGCCTGGGGCGAAGGCATGGCGGCCGGCTACGGCGTATTCACCAGCAACGTGGACGGCCACTTCCAACGCGCCGGCTTCGACGCGCACCCCGTCCACGAATACCACGGCTCCATCCATCACCTGCAATGCATGGAGCCCTGCGGCCCGGATATCTGGAGCGCCGACGCCTTCGTGCCCGAAGTCGATATCGAAGCTTGCCGCCTGCTGAACGCTGCGCCGCTTTGCCCGCACTGCGGTGGCATGGCGCGGCCGAATATCCTGATGTTCGGCGACTGGGGATGGAACGAACGCCGCACGGTGATGCAGGAGGCGCGCCTTCAAAGCCTGCTGCAAACGGCGCAGCGCCCGCTGGTGATCGAGTTGGGCGCGGGCGCGGTGATCCCGTCGGTGCGCCACTTCGGTGAGCGCGTGCTTCGAAATCACAACGGCCGCATGATACGGATCAATCCGCGCGAACCGGATGTCGCCAGCCCGCTCGATGTGGGCCTGGCGATGGGCGCCCTCGCCGCCTTGACGGCGATCGACGCCCTGCTATAAACGATTTACACCAATTTGACGGCGATGCCGGACAGGCCGTCCACCTTGCCCACCAGCGTCTGTCCGCGCACCACGGCGCCCACACCTTCAGGCGTGCCGCTGAAAATCAGATCGCCCGGCGCCAGCGCGAACAGTGTGGACAAATTGGCGATGGTCTCGCTGATCGACCAGATCAGATGATCGATGGTGGCCGATTGCTTGGTCACGCCATCCACCTCCAGCTGGATCGTAGCGCGGTTGATGTCGCCCGCTTCGGCCGCGCGATGAATCAAGCCCACCGGCGCCGAGTAGTCGAAGGCCTTGCCGATTTCCCAAGGACGACCGGCGTCGCGCATTTTGAATTGCAGATCGCGGCGCGTCATGTCCAGCCCTACCGCGTAGCCGAAGATATGCCCGGCCGCGTCCTCCACAGCGATATTGCTGCCGCCCTTGCCGATGGCGACCACCAGTTCGCACTCATAGTGCAGGTTGTTCGTCACCTGCGGATACGGCAGGTCCAGCACCGCACCCGGCGCCACCGGAATGACCGCTTGCGCGTCATTCGGTTTGCAGAAGAAGAACGGCGGCTCGCGGTCCGGGTCGAAGCCCATCTCGCGCGCGTGCGCCGCGTAGTTGCGGCCGACGCAGTAGACGCGGCGTACAGGGAACAGATCGGCGGTGCCGGCGACCGGCAGGCCGACGATGTCATGGGCGGGAATTACGTAGGATGTCATGATGCTCCGATAGGCTGGAATGGGAGATCGATCATGGTACAACAGCCTCCGCCCGCGTGCAGCGGACGGAAACAATACGAGACAAATCAGGTCATCAGCAGCGCGCGCATGGCGACACGGAAGGAGTCCACCAGGCTGGCGCGGTTCATATTGGGCCGATACAGCGCGCGTATCGTCAGACCATGGAAATAGGAGATCAGCGTATCGAGACGGCCATCCAGCAGCACGTCGTCCACCGGCAGATTGCGCTGTTCGCGCCCACGCTTGACCAGTGCGCGCAACTGCACGCGCGAGACTTCTTCATTTTCGCGCAGCCTTGCGGCGATGACCGGATTGCGAGATGCTTCGGCAAACATCTCCAGCGGCACACTCCATGGCTGCGGGTCGAGCGACTCGTCGATGTGGATGGGCGCATCTTCCAGCATCGCTTCCAACGGATCGTCGCGCGTCGCCAGGTCGCGCAACAGGCTCGTTACATACTCGGCCTCGCGGTCGACAAAGGCCAGGATGATCGCATCCTTGCCGTCGAAGTAGTTGTAGATATGGCCAGCGCTCATGCCGGCCTGCTTGGATATCTCGGACATGCTCGCACCATGGAAGCCGCTGCGCGCAAAGCAGACGGCGGCCGCCTCCAGCACCTGGTTGCGCCGGTTCTGCGCGCGTTCCGGGTCGGTGCGTCGTTTTACGATGGGTGCGGTCATGGGGTCTTCCTTGGGTAACGAACTTGCCTGAGGCGGTACTGTGGCGAAGCGGACCATTTTTGTCAATTTATCAGCAGTCGAAGGCGGCTGGCGCGCAACACTCTGCGCCTGCCGCCCCGGCCACCTTAGCCGCGCTGCTGCGCGACTTCCGGCTGCCAGCCGCCGCCCAGCACCTTGTACAGGGTGACGGCGTTGCTGGATTTGCCCAGCCGCGCCGAGATCAGGCCCTGCTGCGCCGCATACAGCGCGCGCTGCGACACCAGCGCGTTCAGGTACGAGTCCGCGCCCTTGCGGTAGCGCGCCTCGTGGATGCGGAAGCTCTTGTCGGCCGCATCGACCAGCGCCTGCTGCGAGGCGATGCGCTCGTCCAGCGTGCCCCGCTGGGCCAGCGCGTCGGCCACTTCGCGGAACGCCACTTGGATCGCCTTCTCGTACTGCGCCACCGAGATGTCGCGATTGGCCTTGGCGATATTCAGGTTGGCGCGATTGACGCCGCCGTCGAAGATCGGCAAATTGATCTGAGGGATGAAGCTCCACGTCGACGATCCCGCCTTGAACAGGCCGGACAAGGTGCTGCTCGCGCTGCCGCCCGACGCCGTCAGCGATATGCTGGGGAAGAAGGCGGCACGCGCCACGCCAATGTTGGCGTTGGCGGCGCGCAGCGCGCGTTCAGCTTCCTGCACGTCGGGACGGGATTGCAGCAGGTCCGACGGCAAGCCGGCCGGTATCGCCGCCAGCTGCGTTACCGCAGCCTGCTCGCCGGTGGGCAGCAAGTCCGCAGGCACGCCGCTGCCAACCAGCAGCGTCAGCGCATTCTGGTCCAGCGCCACTTGCGCGGTGTAGACCGCCATGTCGCTGCGCGCCGATTCCACGCTGGTCTGCGCTTCGTACATATCGACGCCGGAGGTGACGCCGGAATTGAAGCGCTTCTTGCTCAGGTCATAGGAGGTCTGCTGGCTGCGCAGCGTTTCCGCCGCCAGCTTCAGGCGCTGCTGGTCGGCGATCAGCGTCAGGTAGGCGTTGGCCACCTCGGCCACCAGCGTGATCTGCTGCGCGCGGCGCGCTTCCTCGGTGCCGAGGTAGGTCTGCAAGCCGGCCTTCGACAGGTTGCGCACCTTGCCGAAGAAGTCCAGCTCATACGACGCCATCGCCAACCCGCCGCTGTACTGGCGGTTGATGGCCGCCTCGCCGGTGCCGGTCATGGTCGACGGCGTGCGTGATGCGCTCTGGCTGGCGTTGGCCGACAGCTTCGGCAACAAGGCCGCGCTGTCGATGTTGTACTGCGCCTTGGCCTTCTCGATGTTGAGCACCGATACGCGCAGGTCGCGGTTGTTGGCCAGCGCCAGCGCGATCACCTTGCGCAGACGCTCGTCGGCAAAGTATTCGCGCCACTGGATTTCGGATACCGGCTTGGCGTCGGCCGCCGCTGCCGGCACACCTTTGTAGGCATCGCCGGAAGGCCAGGCTTGCGCCACCGGTTGCGCCGGACGTTCATACACCGGCGCCAGACTGCAACCGGCCAACATCGCCAGAGCAGCCATGGTGAGTAAAGATTTTTTCATGATTTTATCCACAATCAGTGCGCCTCCAAAGCCGCAACAGGAGCGGCGGCCTTCTTGCTGAAGTAACCGCGCACCAGTACAAAGAACACCGGCACAAAGAAGATGCCCAGGAAGGTAGCCGACAGCATCCCGCCCAACACGCCAACGCCAATCGCGTTCTGGCTGCCGGAACCGGCGCCGCTGCTGATCGCCAGCGGCAGCACGCCGAGGCCGAAGGCGATGGACGTCATCAGAATCGGACGCAGTCGCAGACGCACGGCCTGCAAGGTCGCCTGCTTCAGCTCCACGCCCTGCTCCTGCAGCTCCTTCGCAAACTCCACGATCAGGATCGCGTTCTTCGCCGCCAGGCCCACCACGGTCAGCAAGCCGACCTGGAAGTACACGTCGTTCGACAGCTTGAACACATACGTCGCCAGCACCGTGCCGATCACACCCAGCGGCACCACCAACAGCACCGAGAACGGGATCGACCAGCTTTCATACAACGCGGCCAGGCACAGGAACACGATCAGGATCGAGATCGCATACAGCTGCGTGGTCTGCGAGCCGGAGTCGCGTTCTTCCGTCGACAGGCCGGTCCACTCGAAGCCGATACCGGGCGGCAGCTTGGCCGCCATCTTTTCGATTTCCGCCATCGCGGCGCCCGAGCTCTGGCCAGGCGCCGGCATGCCAAGGATCTCGGTCGACGGCAGGCCGTTGTAGCGCTCAAGGCGCGGCGACGCATAAATCCACTTGCCGGTCGAGAAAGCCGAAAAAGGCACCATCTCGCCGTCTGCATTACGGACAAACCATTTACCCAGGTCTTCCGGCGACATGCGCGAATCCGGTTGGCCCTGCATGTACACCTTCTTCACGCGGCCACGGTCGACGAAGTCGTTGACGTAGGCACTACCCCAGGCGGTGCTCAGCACCTTGTTCACGTCGGCGATGGACAAGCCCAGCGCGGTCGCCTTCTGCTGGTCGACGGTGATCTTGTACTGCGGCGTATCTTCCTGTCCGTTCGGACGCACCGCCATCAGCACCGGATTCTTGGACGCCATGCCCAGCATCTGGTTACGCGCCGCCATCAGCGCTTCGTGGCCGACGCCGCCCTGGTCCTGCAGCTGCAAGTCGAAGCCGCTGGCGTTACCCAGTTCCAGCACCGCAGGCGGCGCGAAGGCGAACACCATCGCATCCTTGATCTGCGAGAAGCTGCCCATGGCGCGGCCGACGATCGCCTTCACGCGCTGATCGGCGCTCTTGCGCTCCGACCAGTCCTTCATGCGCACAAAGGCGATACCGGTGTTCTGGCCGTTGCCGCTGAAGCTGAAGCCAGCCACCGCGAACACCGACGCCACCGAATCCTTCTCTTCGTTCAGGAAGTGCTGCTCGACTTTTTCGATCACCTTCAGCGTGCGCTGCTGGGTCGCGCCGGTCGGCAGCTGGATTTGCGAGAACAGCACGCCCTGGTCTTCTTCCGGCAGGAAGGAAGTCGGCAAGCGCACGAACACGAAGGCCAGCACCGCCAGCAGCAACGCGTACATGATCAGCGAACGTCCGCTGCGATTCAGCAGCGCGCCCACCCAGCCCTGGTACTTCAAGCTGCTGCGGTCGAAGCTGCGGTTGAACCAGCCGAAGAAGCCGGTGTTGATCGCCGTATGGCCCTTGGCCACAGGCTTGAGCAGGGTCGCGCACAGCGCCGGCGTGAAGATCATCGCCACCAGCACCGACAGCACCATCGCCGAAACGATGGTGACCGAGAACTGGCGGTAGATCACGCCGGTGGAGCCGCTGAAGAAGGCCATCGGCACGAACACCGCCGACAGCACCATCGCGATACCCACCAGCGCGCCGCTGATCTGGCCCATCGATTTGCGCGTCGCTTCGATCGGGGACAAGCCCTCTTCCGTCATCACGCGCTCGACGTTTTCCACCACCACGATGGCGTCATCGACCAGCAGGCCGATCGCCAGCACCACCGCGAACATGGTCAGCGTATTGATCGAATAGCCCAGCGCCGACAGGATCGCGAAGGTCCCCAGCAGCACCACCGGCACCGCCATCGTCGGGATCAGCGTGGCGCGGAAGTTTTGCAGGAACAGGTACATCACCAGGAACACCAGGATCACCGCTTCCACCAGCGTCTTGACCACTTCCTCGATCGACAGCTTGACGAACGGCGTGGTGTCGAAGGCGATCACCGCCTTCATCCCGGCCGGGAACTGCTTCTCCAGCGATGCGACCCGGGCCTTGACGGCGTTGGCGGTATCGAGCGCGTTGGCGCCGGTGGCCAGCTTGATGGCGACGCCGGTGGCGGCCTTGCCGTTGTAGCGGGCCAGCACGTTGTAGTTCTCACTGCCCAGCTCCATGCGGGCCACGTCGCGCAGG
Organism: Duganella sp. S19_KUP01_CR8; assembly: GCF_036688705.1. NCBI lineage: Bacteria > Pseudomonadati > Pseudomonadota > Betaproteobacteria > Burkholderiales > Oxalobacteraceae > Duganella > Duganella sp. S19_KUP01_CR8. Next base: position 45,584 of record NZ_JAQQPR010000012.1, read on the forward strand.
TGCACGGTGGCGCCGCTGGCGGCGGTCTTCAGCAGGATCGCGCCGAACTGCTCAGCGGTCTGCAGGCGGCTCTGCGCGGATACGGTGGCGTTGAGCTGCTGGCCCGGCATGGCGGGCGCGCCGCCCAGTTCACCGGCCGAGACTTCGGTGTTCTGCGCGGTGATGGCGGCGGTGACGTCGGCCGGCGTCAGTTGATAGCTTTGCAGCTTGGCCGGGTCGAGCCAGATGCGCATCGCGTACTGGGCGCCGAACAGCGTGACGTCGCCCACGCCTTCCACGCGGCTGAGCGGATCGATGACGTTGGCGGCCACGTAGTCGCCCAGGTCGGCCTGCTTCATGCTGCCGTCTTCGGACACGAAGCCCAGCACCATCATGAAGTTCTTGGTGGCCTTGGCCACCACCAGGCCTTGCTGCGTGACGATGGCCGGCAGCAGCGGCGTCGCCAGCTGCAGCTTGTTCTGCACCTGCACCTGGGCGATGTCCGGGTTGGTGCCGCTCTTGAAGGTCAGCGTGATGCCGATGCCGCCGGTGCCGTCGCTCGACGAGGACATATAGCGCAAGCCGTCGATGCCCTTCATTTTCTGTTCGATGACCTGGGTGACGGCGTCTTCCACCGTCTTGGCGGAGGCGCCCGGATACGAGCCGCTGATCGAAATCGACGGCGGTGCGATGCTTGGATACTGCGCGACCGGCAGGCCGAGAATCGCGATCACGCCCGAAAGCATGATGACGATGGCGACGACCCACGCGAAGATCGGGCGGTCAATAAAGAAACGTGACATGGCGATGCTCCTTTACTGGGCGCTCTTGGCGCTAGGCGGCATGGCGCCGCCAGCCGCCACGGCGGTGGCAGGCTTGGCCGCATTGGCCGCTGCACCCGGCTTCACCTTCTGCACGCCTTCGACGATCAGCAGGTCGCCCGCGTTCAGGCCGGACTTGACCAGCCACTTGTCGCCCATGGTGCCGCCGGTGACCAGCACGCGCTGCTCAACCTTGCCTTCCTTGTTCAGCACCAGCGCGGTCGCTTCGCCTTTGGCGTTGCGGGTTACGCCTTGCTGTGGCACGGCGATGGCCTGCTCGTTGACGCCCGACTCCACCACCGCGCGCACGAACATGCCAGGCAGCAGATCGTGCTTGGGGTTGGGGAACAGCGCGCGCAAGGTGACGTTGCCGGTGCCCGGATCGACCGTCACGTCGGAGAACTGCAACTTGCCGCTTTCCGCGTACTTGCTGCCGTCCGACAGCAGCAGCGTGACTTTGGCCTGGCCGCCGGCCTGCTTCAAACCGCCGTTTTCCAGCTCGCGCTTCAGGCGCAGCAGGTCTTCGCTCGATTGCGTGACGTCGACATAGATCGGATCCAGCTGCTGCACGGTGGTCAGCGCGCCGGTCTGGTTGGCGGTCACCAACGCGCCCGGCGTGACGGCCGAGCGGCTGATGCGGCCGCTGATCGGCGCGTCGACATGGGTGTATTTGAGGTTGATGGACGCCTGCTCCAACGCGGCGGCGGCCGATTCCACGTCGGCCTTGGCCTGCTCGTTGGCGGCGACGGCGTCGTCGTAGTCCTGGCGGCTCACGCCTTCGATCGCCACCAGGTCCTTGTAGCGCGCCACTTTCGGGCCGCTGGTCATCAGGTTGGCTTTGGCCTTGGCCAGCGCCGCCTTGGCCGAGTTGTAGGCCGCCTGGTAGCTGGCCGCGTCGATCTGGTACAGCGCCACGCCGGCCTTGACGTCGGCGCCTTCGACAAACAGGCGTTTTTGTATCAGTCCGCTGACCTGCGGGCGCACTTCGGCCACCTGGAAGGCGGCGGTGCGGCCCGGCAGTTCGGTCGTGATGTGCAGCGCTTCCGGCGCCACTTTAAAAACGCCCACTTCCGCCACCTGCATATGAGGTGCTTCGGTCGTGGTTTTGGAGCAGCCGGCGACGAGCACGGCTGCGGTGATCAGGGCTGCGGTCCTGCAGAAAAGAGCTTCCATGAGGGGACTTTCTGTATAAAAAATGTGCACAAGTGCGTAGAATGAACGATCATTCTAATTAAGTCAAGCGCGCTTTTTGTCCATGGCACGACAAAGCGTGGCGCGCGGCGGTGAATTTCTCTGGGGGAAAGAGGCGCGCGCGGCGCCCGGTGCTACAATGAATTTAATTTCTTTAAGTCATCTTTTTCGGCCCGCGCCATGACATCGCAGCCCACCCACCGCACGGCCCGGCCGCGCCTCACCACGCTGGTGACAGTGGGTGTGGCCGCGACGGTGCTGATGTCGGTGTTGTCGCTGCTGGTGCTGGTCGATCACTTCGCCATCGACTACGCCGAGCGCGAAGCGGGCCAGCGTTTGCAGCAGCTGTCCTGGCAGATGCGCGATTCGCTCAACCGCGTGGTGCAGAAGGCCACCGGCGACGTCCAGCTGCTGACCGAACTGCCGCAGATCCGCGACGCCAAGTCCCCCGCCGAAATCCGCCAGGTGCTGGAAAGCCTGCAAAAAACCTTCCCCGACTACGCCTGGATCGGCCTGGCCAATCCCGACGGCAGCGTCTACGCCGCCACCCAAGGCTTGCTCGAAGGCCAGGACGTCAGCATGCGCGCCTGGTTCAAGGGCGGCCGCGACAAGCTCTACGCCGGCGACTTCCACCCCGCCACCCTGCTCGGCAAAAAGCTGCCGTACAACGCCGACCCGTGGCGCTTCGTCGACGCGGCCGGCCCGGTGCGGCGTTCGGACGGCAGCTACCGCGGCGTGCTGTGCGTGCACATGAGCTGGAGCTGGGCGCGGCGCATGGTGCAGACCATCCTGGCGCCGGCCGACCAGCAATATTCGGCCGATATCTTCGTGGTGCGCGGCGACGGCACCGTGATGCTCGGCCCCAAGGGCACCGAGGAAAAAACCATCGACAGCACCAGCCTGGCGCTGTCGCAATCGGGCGTGCCGGGATCGCTGAAGGAAACCTGGGCCGACGGCCACAGCTACCTGACCGGCTTCTCCCGCACCGGCAAGCTCGACGATCCCGCCACGCTGACCTGGTCGGTGCTGGTGCGCCAGCCGGAGGACGTGGCGCTGGCCGGCGCGCGCGCGCTGGAACGCCAGATCCTGCTGCTGGGCGCGATCCTCGGCGTGGCCATGGCGCTGGCGGCGTCGGCGGCGGCGCGCCGGCTCACCAGTCCGCTCAACGCGCTCAGCAAGAACATCGAACAGCGCTCGGCCGCGCCGGCCGACACGCCGCCCGGCGCGCTGCCGCCGATCCCGCTGGTCGACAGCTTCCACGAGGCGCAAGTGCTGTCGCAGGCGCTGGCCGAGCTGGTGCACAACGAGCAGGGCCACCTGGGCACGCTGCGCGGCATGAACGAGAAGCTGGAATCGACCGTGGCCGAGCGCACCCGCGAGATCGCCCGCAAGGCGCTGCTGCTGGAACGCGCGCTGGCGCAGGAGCAAAGCACGCAGCGGCTGCTGCAGGAGCGCGCGGCCGAACTGCGCGCCATCCTGGACAACGCGCACGACGCCTTCATCGCCCTCGATCCGGGCGGCGTGGTGCTGGACTGGAACCGCCAGGCCGAAAAACTGTTCGGCTGGAGCCGCGCCGAAGTGATCGGCCAGCCGCTGGCGGCGATGGTGCTGCCGCCGCTGCTGCGCCGCGCCTACGAACGCGACATGCGCCAGCTGGCCGACAGCGGCGCCGACACCGTGCTCAACCGCCGCATCGAACTGACCCTGTGCAACCGCGCCGGCCAGGAGTTGCCGGTGGAGGTGTCGCTGGCCTATGTGCCGCGCAGCAGCGGCCACCTGTTCATCGCCTTCCTGCACGACATCAGCGAGCGCAAGTCGCTGTTCGAATCGATGGCGGCGATGGCGCTGCGCGACACGCTGACCGGCCTGCCCAACCGGCGCGCGCTGATGGCCGCATTGAACGAGGCGATCCAGCGCGCCAACCGCCTGCGCCACAGCTGCGCCGTGTTCTTCCTCGACCTCGACCGCTTCAAGCAGGTCAACGACCGCTTCGGCCACGAGGAAGGCGACGAACTGCTGCGCCAGTTCGCCGCGCGCGTGCAGCACATCGTGCGCAAGACCGACACCGTGGGCCGGCTGGCGGGCGACGAGTTCATCGTCATCCTGGAGAACCTGCACAGCGACGGCGCCGCGCAGGAAACCGCCGACAAGCTGCGGCCGGCGCTGCAGCAGCCGTTCCGCCTGAAGACCGCCACCGTCTCGCTGAGCGCCAGCATCGGCATCGCCATCCACCATCCGGACGACCCGCAGGATATCGAGATGCTGCTCGGCCGCGCGGACCGTGCGATGTACCTCGACAAGCAGCGCAGCGCGCAGCAGCGCCTGCAGGGCTGAACCGGCCGCGCACGTTTGCTATCGAAAATCCCGCTTTATCCATTTCAGGTAGTATCAGCCGAAACATCAGCCGCGCCCCTGCGACCGCGGCTCCAACTTTTCGGACAGCGCCCATGCAAGCACAAAACAGCGTCACTCATCTGTTTCTTTCGACCGGCGTGCCCGGCCTGGACGAAGTGCTGGCTGGTGGCCTGACGCGCGACCGGCTCTATCTGGTCGAAGGCGAACCGGGCACCGGCAAGACCACGCTGGCGCTGCAGTTCCTCAACGAGGGCGCGCGCCAGGGCGAACCGGTGCTCTACATCACGCTGGCCGAAACCGCCGTTGAGCTGCTGAGCGTGGCGCAGTCGCACGGCTGGACCATGAACGGCATCCACGTCGAAGAAATCCTGCCCAACGAGGACGTGCTCGATCCCGCGCAGCAGTACACCATCTTCCATCCGTCCGAAATCGAACTGGGCAGCACCATCCAGCGCATCGTCGCCGCCATCGAGCGCCACCAGCCGCGCCGCGTGGTGCTCGATTCGCTGTCGGAGCTGCAGCTGCTGGCGGAGAGCCCGCTGCGCTACCGGCGCCAGGTGCTCGCGCTCAAGCAGTACCTGAGCAGCCGAAGCTGCACCACCATCTTCCTCGACGACCGCACCGCCTTCAGCAGCGACCTGCAAGTGCGCAGCGTGGCGCACGCGGTGCTGACCTTGGAGCTGGCCGACCAGGCCTACGGCGCCGAGCGGCGCCGCCTGCGCGTGGTCAAGTACCGCGGCATCGCCTTCCGAGGCGGCGCCCACGACTACAAGATCATCAGCGGCGGGCTGCACATCTTCCCGCGCCTGGAGGCGGCCAGCACCCGCGTGGTCAGCGAACGGCGCCAGCTGTCGAGCGGCCTGCCGGCGCTGGACCAGCTGCTCGGCGGCGGCCTCGAAGAAGGCATGAGCACGCTGATCTCCGGTCCGCCGGGCACCGGCAAGTCGACGCTGGCGGCGCAGTTCGTGCACGCCGCCACCCAGCGCGGCGAGCCGTGCGCGATGTTCCTGTTCGAAGAGGCGCGCAACAATATGCTCAACCGCGCGGCCGGGATCGGCATGCAGCTGGCCGACGCGATCGACCGCAAGCTGCTGACGATCCAGCAGATCGACCCGGCCGAACTGGCGCCCGGCCAGTTCTCGCACGCGGTGATGCAGGCGGTCGAGCGCGGCGCGCGGGTGGTCGTCATCGACAGCCTGAACGGCTACCTGAACGCGGTGCCGGACGAGCGCTTCCTCACCGTCTACCTGCACGAGCTGCTCACCTACCTGGGCCAGCGCGGCGTGGTCAGCATCGTGGTCGGCGTCCAGCAGGGCATGTTGGGCAGCGGCATGACCACCACGATCGACGCCAGCTATATCGCCGACAACGTCATCATGCTGCGCTACTTCGAAGCCATGGGCGAGGTGCGGCAGGCGATCTCCGTGTTCAAGAAACGCGGCAGCGCGCACGAGCGCACCATCCGCCGCTTCCAGATCGGCCGGGACGGCATCCACGTCGGTCCGGTGCTGAACGACTTCCACGGCATCCTGACCGGCGTGCCCACCTACAATGGAACGCTGGCCGCCGGCGGCGCTCCGCCGGCCGTCTGACGCCGATGGAAACGCGCATCCTGATCTACGCGCCAACCGGCCAGGACGCCACGCTGGCGGCCAAGGTGATGGCGGTGGCGTCCATCAACAGCCACGTCTGCCGCACGCTGGCGGAGCTGGCGGCGCAGCTGGAGCGCGGCGCGGGCGCGGTGCTGACGGTGGAGGAAGCGCTGGCGCCGGGCGGCTACAAGCTGCTGCAGGAATACGTGGCGCGCCAGCCCGACTGGTCCGACCTGCCCATCATCCTGCTGACCCATCGCGGCGCCGATTCGCCGACGGTGCGCCAGGCCGTGGCCGGCCTGGGCAACCTGAACCTGATCGAGCGGCCGGTGCGCACGCTGACGCTGATCACCGCCCTGCACGCCACGCTGCGCGCGCGCAGCAAGCAGTACCAGGTGCGCGAGGCGGCGCGCCGCAAGGACGAATTCCTGGCCAGCCTGGGCCACGAGCTGCGCAACCCGCTGGCGCCGATCCGCACCTCGGTCTCGCTGCTCACCCATATGTATCCGGACGCGCAGCCGGTGGCGCGCATCCGCGACATGGTGGAGCGCCAGGTGCGGCTGTTGACGCGGCTGGTCGACGACCTGCTGGACGTGGCCCGCATCACCAGCGGCAAGGTCACGCTGCAGCGCCAGCAGGTGAGCCTGGCCGCCGTGATGAACCACGTCGGCGAGCTGTGCCTGCAAGCGGCGGACGCCAAGCGCATCGCCATCGCCTGGCAGCTGCCGGCCGAGGACGTCATGCTGGACGCCGACTATGCGCGCCTGGTGCAAATCGTCGCCAACATCCTGTCGAACGCGGTCAAGTTCACGCCGCAGGGCGGCCAGGTGGCGGTCAGCGCGGCCTGCCATGACGACGAGCTGCTGGTGACGGTGCGCGACAACGGCATCGGCCTCGACGCCGAATCGATCGCCCGCATCTTCCGCATGTTCGAGCAGAGCAAGACCGTGGCCGGCCAGTTCTCCAGCGGCCTGGGCATCGGCCTGAGCCTGGCCCGCCGCTTCGCCGAGATGCACGGCGGCTCGGTGGAAGCGAGCAGCGGCGGGCCCGGCCAGGGCAGCGAATTCGCGATCCGCCTGCCGGTGCTGGGCGGCGCCGAGCGCGACCCGGCCCTGCCGTCGGCCGCCTGCGAGCTTGACGGCCGCAGGTTGCAGGTGCTGGTGGTGGACGACAACCAGGACGCCGCCGATTCGCTGGCGGCGCTGCTGGAGATCGACGGCTTCGACGCGCACGCCGTGTACGACGGCGCCAGCGCCATCGCCGCCAGCGCCGAGCATCCGCCGGACCTGATCATCCTCGACCTCGGCATGCCCGGCATGGACGGCTACGAAACCGCGCGCGCGATCCGCCAGCGCCCGGGAGCCGACAACATCCTGATGATCGCGCTGACCGGCTGGGGCCAGGGCGACGCCCGCCGCCGCTCCGGCGAGGCGGGCTTCGATCATCACCTGGTCAAGCCGGTGGAGCTGGACCAGATCGTGCGCCTGGCCGGCGCGCGCCAGAACCGCGAGCAGGTGCAGGCGGCTCGTTGAACTGCGCGCCAAGCAGGGAGTCCGCTCACAGCGGCTTGATGTTGATGGTCGCGCCTTGCAGGTAGAAGGCGTTGGTGCCTTCGAAGCCGGAATCGGCGCCCAGCGCGATCCAGAAGCGGCCGTCCTTGTCGGTGGTCACTTCGATCGCCTCGCTCGACTTGCGGGTGGTGCTGACCCACTTGCCGCCGGCGCAGTCCAGGCCCGCGACGCCCTGCGTGCCGAGCACCTTACCCTGCGTGCCGGAGACCGCCTGGTTGCCACGGTCCAGGTTCATGCGGAAATGGCCGCCCGGCTGTTCCACCGTATTGATGTTGTAGTAGTTGGCCGCCACCACCATCCATACGCTCTCGCCGCGCGAGCCGCCGACGCCCATGCAGCCGGTGGCCGCATCGGTGGCGTAGCGCATCTCGAAGGTCACCGCATACTTGGTGGTCGGGATGAAGCCTTCCAGCTGGCGCGTGGCGTAGGTCAGTACGTCGTCGCTGTTGTTGTGCGAAACCAGGTAGTAGCCCTTGCCGCTCAGCGGCGCCGGCAAGTCCTTCCAGCCGGAAGCCACCTCGGTCGGCCGGTCCTTGTCGGTGTAGTCGGCGACGTCGGCCCGCCAGCCGTCGATACCGGTGTTGAAATCGATCGTCACCGTGGACGCCACCGGCGTGCCCTTGTCCGGCAGCTTGTAGGGGTTGGGAAAGATTTCGCCGCCACCGCCGCAAGCGGCCAGCGTCAGGACGCCGGTGGCGGACAGCACGGCAATCAGATATTTTTGTATGGTCATGGTTTTCCCTAGAGTGTGCGACGCCTTGGTAAGGCGTCGACACTTAGTTTAAAGAAAACCTGTATTTTTTTGCAATAACTTTGTAACAACCAGTAAGTGGCATTTACTTCCAATCGCCACGCAGCGCCAGCACGCGCTCCTGCAAGCCTTCCGGTGTCACGTCCTGCGGCGGCACCGGCACGCCGACCGCCAGCGCCAGCCGCGAACGCAGGCCGGTGCGGAAGGCGCGCTCGAACACGTTGGCGCCGCTGCGGCTCAGCAGATGGCCCCACAGCCCGCGCAGCGCCATCGGGATCACCGGCACCTTGGTGCGCTCGACGATCTTGGACACGCCGCCCTTGAACTCATTGATCTCGCCGGTGCTGGTCAGGCGGCCTTCCGGGAAGATGCATACCAGGTCGCCCTCGTGCAGCGCCTGGGCGATGTCGACATAGGCCTTCTCCATCAGCCACGGGTCTTCCTTGGCCGGCGCGATCGGAATCGCGCGCGCGGTGCGGAAGATCCAGCCCAGCAGCGGCAGCTTGAAGATGCGGTGGTCCATCACGAAACGAATCGGCCGCGGGCTGGCCGCGCCGATGACGATGGCGTCGACATAGCTGACGTGGTTACACACCAGCACCGCCGCGCCTTCGGCCGGGATGCGCTCGGCGTCGATCAGGCGCACGCGGTGCACGGTGTGGATCAGCATCCAGGCCAGGAAGCGCATCAGGAATTCCGGCACCAGCGAGAAGATGTAGACCGCCACCACCGCGTTCAGCGCGGCCGTCACCAGGAACAGCTGCGGAATGGTGAAGCCCTGCCCCAGCAGCACGATGGCCAGGCCGGCGGCGGCCACCATGAACAGCGCGTTGAGGATGTTCATGCCGGCGATGGTGCGCGACATGTGCTCGGGGTCGCAGCGGGTCTGGATCAGCGCGAACAGCGGCACGATGAAGAAGCCGCCGAACATGCCGATCAACAGCACGTCGCACAGGATGCGCCACATGCCATGCTGCACCATGATGGCGAAGGCGTCCAGGTGCGGGCCGGCGGCCAGCGCGGCGGCGCCGGCGCTGAAGCCCTGGCTGGAAAAATACAGGTCGGCGCCGAACACCGACAGGCCGATCGAGCCGAACGGCACCAGGCCGATCTCCACCTTGCGGCCGGACAGGCGCTCACACAGCAGCGAGCCGCTGCCCACGCCCAGCGAGAACACCGTCAGCAGCAGCACGAACACGCTGTGGTCGCCGTGCAGGTAATCCTTGGCGTACACCGGGAACTGCGCCAGCACCAGCGCGCCGTAGAACCAGAACCACGAGTTGCCCAGCATGGACAGGAACACCACCCGGTTCTTGCGCGAGAAATTGATGTTGCGGAACGATTCGCCGATGAAGTTCCAGCTCACCTTCAGCTCCGGCGCCGGGGCCGGAGCCAGCGGGATGCGGTAGCTGGCGATCAGACCGAGCAGCGCCACGGCGATGGTGGCGATCGCTTCGAAGGCGATGCCGTTGGGCTTTTGCACCACCAGCACCGCGCCCAGGATCTCGCCCAGCAGGATGCCGACGAACGTGCCCATCTCGGTCACGCCGTTGCCGCCGATCAGTTCCTCGGGCTTGAGCTGCTGCGGCAGGTAGGCGTATTTGACCGGGCCGAACAGGGTCGAGTGGACGCCCATGCCGACCACGGCGGTGACCAGCAGCCACAGGGTGTGCGTCATCCAGCCGAGGCCGGCGATACACATGATGGCCACCTCCAGCCATTTGACGAAGCGGGTCAGGCCGGACTTTTCGAACTTGTCGGCCAGTTGGCCGGCGGTGGCCGAGAACAGCACGTAGGGCAGGATGAACAGGCCGGGAATCAGGTTGGTGACCAGCGATGGCGACAGCGTGGTCCAGCTGAGCGCGTCGAAGGTCAGCATCACCACCAGCGCGGTCTTGAACAGATTGTCATTGAACGCGCCGAGGAACTGGGTCCAGAAAAACGGCGCGAAGCGGCGTTGCGACAACAGGGAAAACTGATTGGGCTGGCTCATGTCTGCGGCATCCGTTCTGATGGGTGTTACGGAAAGGTTGAACGGATTATAACCCCATGCCGTGCTATCCAAACATGCCAGAAAGCAACAAGCTAGCGCCAGATCAATCCAGCCATGCGCTCAGGATGTCTTCCGCCCCGCTGCTGGCCAGCGCGCCGGCGGCACGCGCAGTCGGGCCTCGGATCACGGTGGCGCGGTCAAGGATCTCCTCAGCATCAGGAATCAGGTGTCGGCGCTGAAGGCCGTGCAGGAAAGTCGATGTCGACAGGATCAGGACGTTATCGGGAATGCGTACCAAGAAATTTGTTTTGCGGACATCCGAGTCTTCAAACAGCAGCAGACCGGCATCGATGCCGGCCGCCAGCTCACGGGCCAAAATTTCGGCCGCCGCCATCTCGCCGCGATTGCGCGTGCGCAGGGCCGGGTTCAGCGCCAGCAAAGCAGAAAACTCGGCATACTCCTCTGTGTCGCCGATTTCCACGGTGTCGCGATTGAGATCCAGCCACGCAAGAAGCTCCTGCGCGCCCGGCTTGGCGACGTGGCGCGTGACCTCGAACCGCACCATGTCAGGGATGACGACACGTACTCCCAACAAGGTCAGCGTGTCGAGCGCATCGGCCACCGCCAGCGTAATGAGCGGACCGGCATCCGTCACGATTAAGGCGATGTTCATCCGAACACCCGTTCAAACAGATTGCGCTGCGCTTCGTTGAAGTGCTCGCTCGTATCGACGCGCGGCAATGGCAAGCCATGACGGGCCAGCTCATCCAGTATCTCGCCGAACCAAAGCCCGCTGGACTGCTCCAGTTCGCGGCGACTTATCCGGCCTTCCGAATAGGCAGCCAGCAACTGCTCTAGTTGCGGGCGGACAGCATCAGCAACGACTGCGGTTTCCATGATGAATCTCGCGTTGAAGTCACGGCTTGACTATACACCGAATGGGTTTATGCCTGCGGAATGAAGATGGCGATGCGCGTGCCGGCGCCGATGGCGGTGCTGATGTCGATGCGGCCGTCGAAGGCGGCCACCCGCTCGCGCATGCCGACGATGCCGATGCCGGGCGAGGCCAGCGCCGCGTCGTAGCCGCTGCCGTTGTCGGCGATCTCCATGCGCAGCCCTGTCCCGTTCAGCGACAGGCTCACCGTCACCTGCGTGGCGCGCGCGTGCTTGGCGATGTTGGACAAGGCTTCCTGCATGATGCGGTAGGCCGAGATGCCGATGCCGCTTTCCAGCTGCGCGAACTGGCCGTCCGCGCGGAAGGCGTAGCGGCAGCCGGCATGCGCACGATCGTAATGGCGCACCATCTCCTCCACTGCGCCGTCCAGGCCCAGCATGTCCAGCACTTCGGGACGCAGGCGCCGCACCAGCGTGCGGCCGCTGTTGTAGAGGCCCAGCGCCAGCTTGATGATGGACTGCGCGCGCTCGCGCACCTCGCCCGGTTCGCTGACGTCGACGATGCGCTGCGCTTCCAAGCGCGCGGCGATTAGCGTGGCGTTGAGTTCATCATGGATCTCCAGCGCGATGCTCTTGCGCTCATCCTCGACGGCGGTGTTGACCTTGCGGATCAGGCGGCGCTTTTCAGCGTCGGCCGCGCGCAGCGCCTGCATCGACGCCTGCAACGATGCGTTCAAGCCGGTCGACAGCTGCCACGCCAGCAGCGCGCAGGCCATCAGGCCCAGGCTGGCCACCAGCAGCTCGACATAAAAACGGTGCGTCTGCTTGACCAGCAGCGCCGACGGCGACATCGTCACCCGCACATAACCCATCGTCTCGACCGCCACGCTGCTGGCGCCGGCCGGCTTGTCCTTCAGGTAGGGCTTGCCGTCGGCGGCCAGCATGGTCACAAACATCAGCCGCTTGAGCACCGGCGCCTCGTAGTAGCGGGCGTCCGGCTGGCCCGGCGCGTGCGCGGAGGCCTGCACCAGCTCATGCCGTTGCGCGTCCAGCACTTCGATGCGGTAGATGCTGGCATCCGAGCGCAGCAGGCCGTTGATGGTCAGCCGCAGGTCATCATAGCGGCCCGACAGCAGGCTGAATTCGCTGCTCTCGGCCAGCACCTTGGCCACCAGCGGGCCGCGCTCGGCCATCTCCTCGCGCACTTCGGACAGCCGCGAATGGTAGGCGTACCAGACGAAGGTGCTGAACATATAGGCCAGCGGGATGACGGTAACGCACAGCAGCCGCGCGCGCACGCTCCAGTGGCGCCAGAAATCGAGCCTCATCGCAAGGCGCATCCGCCTACGGCTCGATCAGGCCGTGCTTGACGGCCAGCCGCGTGATGTAGGCCGGCCGGTGCACGCCCAGCTTTTCCTTCACCGCCTGGCTGATGTTGCTGATGGTTTTGGTGGAGACGTCGAGCTTCTCGGCGATCTCCGCGTTGGTCAGGCCTTCGGCCATCAGCGTGAAGATCTCCAGCGCGCGCTCGTCCAGCTGCGACTGCGGCGAAGCGTCGCCGCGCACCGACAGGTTGGCCAGCCGCTCGGCGATCTGCGGCAGGAAGTACAACTCGCCGTCATGCGCGCGCCGCACCGCCGCCGCCAGGTCGGCCGGATCGCAGTCCTTGGTCATGAAGGCGCGGCCGCCGAGACGGTAGGTTTCCTTGATCAGGCTGTCCTGGTCGAACTGGCTGAGGAAGACGATGGCGGCGTCCGGCGCCTGCGCCAGGATCTGCTTGGCCACGTCCAGTCCGGTCAACTGCTCGCCGAAGCGGATATCCAGCACCGCCACATCCGGCTTGAGCTGCCGGTACTGCTCCAGCGCCTCTTCCGGCGTGCGCGCCTGTCCCACCACGTGCAACCCCTGCCCTTCGAGCGACATCGCGAAGCCTGTCATCACGATGGGATGATCGTCCGCCAGCAAGACCTGTATCTTCTTCACTACCACCTCCTGGAATATTTGCTACCCGATGATGGAAGCATACCACACCACGACAACGCAAAATATTCCGCAAATTTCCTTTTATTTTGCTATTACATGGAATAGTATACTTCCAACACATAGCAAAACCCACCACCACCAAGGAGCAACTATGCATCAGAAAAAGAATCTCACCGGTCTCACCGTCGTGGCCCTGTTGCACGTGGCGCTGCTGGCGGCCTTTCTGCACGGCTCCAAGCTGACGGTGTTCAGGGTGAAGGAATCGGTGATCGACCTGACGCCGGCCGCGCCCGTGCCGCCGCCACCGAAAGTGATGCCGCCCGACGTGCCGCTGCCCAAGCTGGCGCCGCCGGACATCTTCGTGCCGCAGGTGGAAACGCCGGTGCTGCCGTCCAACCCGCCGCCGGTGACGGCGCGGCCGCTGACGGACCAGCCGCCGTCCCAGCCGGCCCAGCCGGGGATCGCCGAACCGGGCGCGAAGACGGTGGTGAAAGCGGCGCCGCAGCTGGTGGCGGCGGTGGTGGACGCCAAGGCCTGCGCCAAGCCGGACTATCCCAAGTCCGCGCTGCGCAACGGCGATACCGGCATCGTCACGCTGGCACTGCTGATCGGCACAGACGGCCGGGTGGCCGATTCGAAGGTGGAGAAATCCAGCGGCTTCCGGGAACTGGACCGCGCGGCCCAGACCGGCCTGGGCCTGTGCAAATTCAAGCCCGGCACCGTGGACGGCGTGCCGCAGCAATCCTGGACCAGAATGCAGTACGTGTGGAGCCTGGATGAGTAAGCTGGTTTAAGACAACTTGCTTAAATAAGTATCAAAGCGTATAATATTGCTCCCGCGAAACGGAACATCTGGCAAGGGCCGATGGTTCCGTTTCGCGCTTTTAGTCACTTCAGGAATAAAAACAATGAAACAAATCACCATCTTTGCAATGATCGCAGCGCTGGCCGCTCCACTGGCAGTTCAGGCTGAAGGCTACTACGTCGGCGGCAACATCGGCCGTGCAGAACAAAAAGCAGACGTCGGCTCGGCATCGTTCAAAGAAAGCACGACCGCTTACAAACTGGTTGGCGGCTACAACTACAACAAAAACGTCGGCGCCGAAATCGGCTACGCGGACCTGCGCGAAGTGTCGGTATCCGGCAATGGCGCAAAGGTCAGCTCGAAGCCATCGGCTTTCTACGTCGCCGCCACCGGCACCCTGCCGCTGAACGAGCAGTTCTCGGTATTCGGCAAACTGGGCGTTGCACGCGCCCACGAAAAACTGAGCGCCACCTACACCAAGGTCAGCGAGTCCGCCACCGAAAACCGCACCACCCCATACATCAGCGTTGGCGCAGCGTTCTTGCTGAACCAGCAGGTGAGCTTCGTTGCTGAATACGAAAACTTCGGCAAGATCGCCAAAGACGGTTCGGCCAACATCAAGGCTGACATGTTCTCGGTCGGCGTGCGCTACAGCTTCTAAACCAACGCCCTGTACCAAGCAGAAAAGCCGGCTGATGCCGGCTTTTTTTATTGCCTTCTCCAGAGTGCGACCACCCCGGAAGAACCACGTACAATAACGGTCCCGCTCCACGCGCCATGCCGACTACCCGTGTCCAACCATTTTTCCCGCCTGCTGCTGGTCCTCTGCCTGATGCTGCCGGGTCCTTGCGCCGCGGCCCAGGATGCACCGCCTGCCCCGATACGCTTCCTGCTGACCTTCGACGATGGCCCGGCCGCCGCCGACAGCAACAATCCGACCGTGCATATCCTCGAAACGCTGGCCAGCAACCCGCTGCAGGACAACATCAAGGCGGTCTTCTTCACCCAGACCCGCGCCTGGCATGGCGGTGGCACGGCGGTCGGCCGCACCCTGATACGGCGCGAATACGACGAAGGCCATGTGGTCGCGCTGCACAGCGCCACCACCTTCCATTCGAACCACCGCCTCATGAACCGCGCGGCGCTGGACGAATCGATGCAGCGCGGCGTCGACGACCTGATCGCCACCACCGGCGTCGCGCCCAAGCTGGTGCGGCCGCCGTTCTGGGCCTACGATGCGGGTACGCTGGAGTCCTACCACCAGCACGGCATGCGCATGCTGCTGACCGACCTGAGTGCCAACGACGGCAAGATCTACGGAGTCAACTTCAGCTGGCACAAACGCTCCAATATGCTCACGCATCTGGCCGAAACCCGCAAACGCTGGGCCGCCGGCGCCATGCCCTCGGTCGACGGCAGCACGCCGGTGGTGGTCACCTTCCACGACGTGAACACCTACACCTCGCGCCACATCCAGGAGTATCTGGAGATCCTGCTCGACGTCGCCCGTGAACTCGACGTGCCGCTGGCCGCCAAGCCGTTCTACGACGAGCGCGCGGAGCTGGAACGCGCGGCGCTGGCCCGCACCGTCGACGATGCCGGCACAGATCAACCCCTGCCGGGTCTATGGAATTGGCTGTGGCGATGACGGCAGCGTAACGAGCTCCATCCGTGGCGCCGCCGCCAGCGGCAAGGCGCTGTACAACACCACCGACAATTCATCGTGCGGCACATCGCGGCGATGCCCATGTGCCGTCCCGCCCAGCTTGAAGCGCGCTTCCTTACCGCTCCACAAACTGTAAAAGCCGGCCACGCGCTGCGCCTCGTCCAACGCCTGCAAACGCGCCCACTGCGCCATCTCGTCCGCATCGAAAGCCTGCGCCGCCAATGCCGCCAGATCGCGCCGCGGATCGCGCATTTCGATATCCAGTCCTAGCGCCGTCTGTGCGCTCACGGCGCACGCCACCCAGCGGCCGCTGTGCGCGATGCTGAAGCCGGGCACGCGGCCGCGTACCTTGGGCGCCTTCAGCACCGGCGCCCCGCCGGGAATGTCTTCCAGCTCGATATCGCGCGGCGCCACGCCCAGCAAGGAGCCCAGCGCCATGCGCAACAACACCCGCCCCGCAACGAACTGGCGCTGCCGCTGCGCGCGGACGAAGCGCCGGTAGCGCGCCATCTCGCTCGCCGACAGCCATTCCAGCACATCCCCGTCCGCCATGGCGTCGGCGTCGGTCATCCAGAGGGTGGCCGCGACGCCCATGCTACCTGGCGTACCGCTTGAAAATCAGTGACGTGTTGATGCCGCCGAAAGCGAAGTTATTCGACATCACGTACTCGCATTCCAACCGGCGCCCTTCGCCGGCGATGTAGTCCAGCGGCGCGCACGCCGGATCGATCGCATCCAGGTTGATGGTCGGCGCAAACCAGCCCTCGCGCATCATCTCGATGCTGATCCAGGCTTCCAGCGCGCCGCAGGCGCCCAGCGTGTGGCCCATGTAGCTCTTGAGGGAACTGATAGGCGTGGCGCCGCCGAACACCGCCAGCGTCGCCTGCGACTCGGCGATATCGCCCTGGTGCGTGCCGGTGCCGTGCGCATTGATGTAGCCGATGTCCGACGGCTGCAACCCGGCGTCCTGCAAGGCCAGCTGCATCGCCTTCTGCATGGTGGCCGCATTCGGCTGGGTGACATGGCAGCCATCGCTGTTGGTGCCGAAGCCGACCAGCTCCGCGTGAATCACCGCGCCGCGCGCCTGCGCATGCGCCAGGTCCTCCAGGATCAGGCAGCCGGCACCCTCGCCGATCACCAGCCCATCGCGGCCTCCATCGAACGGCCTTGGCGTGGTGTGGCCGGCGTCGTTGCGGGTGCTGGTGGCGAACAGGGTGTCGAACACCGCCGCCTCGGTGGCGCACAGCTCCTCGGCGCCGCCGGCCACCATCGCCAGCTGCTTGCCGCCGCGGATAGCCTCGTAGGCGTAACCGATGCCCTGGCTGCCGGAGGTACAGGCGCTGGACGTGGTGATCACGCGGCCGGTGATGCCGAAGAAGACGCCGATATTCACCGGCGCCGTATGCGCCATCATCTTGATGTACGTGGTGGCATTGATGCCCTTGGTGGTGCGCTCCTCCATCATGCGGCCGAAGTCGCCGATGGCGCTCGGCGTGCCGGCCGACGAGCCGAAGGACACGCCCATGTCGCCGCTCTTGAGCAGCGGGTGCTCCAGCAGGCCGGCGTCGGCCAGCGCCAGTTCGCTGGCGCGCGTGGCCATCAGGGCGACCCGGCCCATGCTGCGGATCGCCTTGCGGTGATAGCGTTCGTTCAGTTCGAACGGCGCGGCCGGCGCGCCCAGGCGCGTGTTCAGGCCTTCGTAGTCTTCCCAGTCCGCCATGCGCACCACGGCGTTGCGGTACTGGCCCAGACGCTCGCGTATCGTGGCCCAGTCGTTGCCGATCGGAGTAATGCCAGCCATGCCGGTGACGGCGACGCGGCGGCTCATGCCAGGCCGCCGTTGACGGAGATGACCTGGCGCGTGATGTAGCCCGCCTCTTCGCCGATCAGGAAGCTGACGGCAGCGGCCACCTCCTCCGGCTTGCCGACGCGGCGCGCCGGTATCATCTTCAGCGCTTCCTCCATCGGCACCTCGCTGGTCATGTCGGTTTCGATCAAGCCCGGCGCCACGCAGTTGACGGTGATGGCGCGCTTGGCCAGTTCCAGTGCCAGCGCCTTGGTGGCGCCGATGATGCCGGCCTTGGCCGCGCTGTAGTTGACCTGGCCGCGATTGCCGATCAATCCCGATACCGACGCCAGCGTGACGATGCGGCCCGGCTTGCGGCGCTGGACCAGCGGCATCACCAGCGGATTGAGCACGTTGTAGAAGCCGTCCAGGTTTGTCTTCAGCACGATGTCCCAGTCCTCGCCGGACATCGCCGGGAAGGCGTTGTCGCGCGCGACGCCGGCATTGCACACCACGCCGTAGTAGCAGCCATGCTGCCCGATGTCCGCTTCCAATGCGGCGGCGGTGGCGGCGCGGTCGCCGATATCGAACTGCAGCACGCGCACCGCGCGGCCCATTTCGGCGATCTGCTGCGCGACCGCGTCGGCCTCGGCGCGCTGGCTGCGGCAATGCAGCACCAGGTCGTAGCCGTCGCGCGCGAGGCGCAGCGCAATCGCCTTACCGATGCCGCGCGACGATCCCGTCACCAGCACGCTCATGGACTTATTCTGATTCATACTACGTTTCCATCTTCGAGAAATTGTTTGACATTAGCGGGCTGGTACACCGTCACCGTGGCCGTCGCCACGCCACTTGCACCGTCGGCGACATCGATGCGGCAGTCGAACGCACCCAGGCCGTTTTCACCTTGCAGCACCCGGTGCACATGCACCCGCAGCACGCTGCCCGTGGCGAACAGCGGCACGCCGCAGGCATACTTGCGCGATCCGAGCAGCAAACCCACCTTGACCGCCTCGCTGCGCTGCCAGGCCACCCAGCCGGCGTGCGCGGCGATCGCCTGCGCCATGTATTCGATGCCGACCCAGGCGCCGACGCCGCCCTCCCCCGCCAGCGTGCTGCCTGCGTGGATGGTCACCTCGGCGCACAGGTTGTCGCTGTCCGCGCTCAGCACCCGGTCGAGCAGCAGCATCGTGCCGGAATGCGGCACCAGTTCGCGCACGTCCGGCATCGTCATGCGGTCCTCCCCAGCAGCAGCGCCGCATTGGAGCCGCCGAACGCGAATGAGCTGCTCAACACATGACGCAAGGGACGGCCCAGCGCCGCGCCGGGCGCCACCAGGTTCAGCGCCGGCAGCGCCGGATCGGCCGCGCCGTCCCACAGGTGCGGCGGCAAGCGGCCTTGCGGGTTATCGTCCTGCATGGCGAGCCAGCACAAGGCCGCCTCGATCGCGGCCGCCGCGCCCAGCGTGTGGCCGGTGAAGGGCTTGGTGGAACTGACCGCCACCTCGTGGCCGAACAAGGCCGCGATCGCGCCCGACTCCATCGCGTCGTTCTGACGCGTCGCCGTGCCGTGCATGTTGATGTAGTCGATCTGCGCCGCCGCCACGCCGGCCCTTTCCAGCGCCTGCGTCATCGCCAGCCGCGCGCCCACGCCGGCGGGATCGGGGGCCGACATGTGATGGCCGTCCGACGATTCGCCCCAGCCCAGCAAGGCAACCGTGGCCGGCCCGGCGGCATCGCCGCTCATCAGGAACAAGGCAGCGCCCTCGCCGATGTTGATGCCGTCGCGGTTGGCGCTCATCGGATTGCACTGCGCCGCGCTGACCGACTCCAGCGCGGCGAAGCCGGCCACCGTGAAGGCGCACAACGAATCGACACCGCCGGTCACCACCGCGTCGCACAAGCCCATTTTGATCAGGCGCGCGGCACCGGCCATGGCCTTGGCGCTCGACGAGCAGGCGCTGGAATGCACATAGGCCGGACCGGCCAGGCCCAGCTCCCACGCCAGCATCTCGGCGAGCGATCCCATCTCCTGCTGGCCGTAGTCGAAGTCCGACGGCAGCGCGCCGACGGCCGCATGGCCGGCCAAGGCCCGCTCCGCCTCGCCTATGCCGGAGGTGCTGGTGCCGAGCACCACGCCGACACGACCGGCGCCGTAACGCGCGATCGCGGCATCCACTTGGGGACGGATCTGCGCCAACGCCGCCAAAGCCAGCGCGTTGTTGCGGCTGCGCTGGCGCTGCGGCAGATGCGCCATGGACGGCAGTTCCGCCTGCACGCGGCCCAGCGGCAGCTGGCGGCCCGGCGAACAGCTATCGGTGGCCGCCAGCCCGGTTTCGCCCGCGTACAGGCGCGCCTTCACCTGCGCCGGGCTGTCGCCCATTGCGCAGATAATGCCGCAAGCGTTCAGATAAAATTTCAACATACGTCGGTCTCAGTCGGTAGGCGCCGCAAACTGTATTGTCAGCTTATAGTGATATCGTAAATTGTCCAGCACCACGGTGCCGCTCCAGCGCGGCGTGCCGCTGTAGGAGATCTGCATGATGGGTTGATCGTCCAGGAATAGCGTGCGGTGCGCGCCCTGCTCGGCGACGCGCCAGCCCGGCGGCAGCGCGGCGGCGATCGCCTCGGCCGGCCACAGGGTCAGCTGCATGTCCTCCAGCACGTCCTCGGGGCGCACCTGCGACGGCAGCATCACGTGCCGCCACGAGGTCAGCTCCTTGCCGTCGTAATGCAGCGTCAGCACGCGCTGGCTGAAAGCCAGGCCGACGACGTCGATCGCGTCCGGCTCCACCTGCAGCGCGACGTCCAGATCATCGGTGCGGCCGTTGCGCTCGACCTTCAAGTGCTGTTGCACGCTGATCGAAGTACCCAGCGCCGCCGGCGCCAGCTTCAAACCCAGGCGGGCCTGTGGCGGCGGCGTGGTGGCGCAGGCGGCCAGCAGCAGCCCCGCCAGCAACGGCGCGCAACCTCGCATCAACCCTGCGCGCATACCGCCTCCAGTGCCGCCAGGCGGCGCGACGTCTCCTTGACGAACGGATTGCTCAAGTCCCAGGCGTAGCCGGCCAGGATGGCTGAAATCATGCGTTTCACCCCCGGCTGTTGATTCTCATGGAAGATGATGGTCTGGAAGCCGCCGGCATACCATGACTCGACAAAGGCGCGGAACGTATCCACACCCTTGCGCAGCGGCGCGCCGAAGTCTGCCTGCCAGTCGACCTGCTCGCCGGCGAACTGGCGTTCCAGCACCGCGGCGGCCAGGCTGGCCGACTTGAAGGCGATGGTCACGCCCGACGAGAATACCGGGTCGAGGAACTCGCCTGCATTGCCCAGCAAGGCATAGCCCTCGCCCCACAGCTTGTCGACGTTGGCCGAGTAGCCGACGATCTGGCGCGCCGGCGTGTCCCACTTGGCATGGGCCAGCAACGCAGACAGCGACGGCTCCTCCGCCACGATCGCTTGCAGGCGCTCGGTGGCGCTGCCCTGGTAGCGGTCGAGGAAGCTGGTCTCCGCAACCACGCCCAGCGAACAGCGGCCGCCGGCAAACGGAATGGTCCAGAACCAGACGTCGCAATGCTGGGGATGCACGGTGACGCGTATCTTGGTGCGGTCGAAATCGCCGACCTGGATACCGTCTTCAATGTGCGTGAAGATCGCGCCGCGCACCGGGAAGTTGGACGGGGTTTCCAATTTCAGGAGGCGCGGCAGGACGCGGCCAAAACCGCTGGCGTCCAGTATGAAACCGGCGCGAACCTGATACTGCTCGCCATCCGCCCGCTTGACCGTGACCAGGGCGGGGACTCCTTTCGTGCCCAGTTCGATATTCAGCACTTCATGACGATAACGCACCTCGGCGCCGAAACGCTCCGCTTCCCTGGCCAGAATATGATCGAAGTCGGCGCGCTGCACCTGGTAGGTGGTGCCCCATCCGGCCGAATGCTTGTCGCGGAAATCGAAATCGGTATAGCGGCCGTTGCGCATGAACGCCGCGCCGTTCTTGAACTGAAAGCCCGCTTCGACCACGGCCTGCAGCATGCCCGCCTGCTCCAGATAGGCCATGCTTTGCGGTAGCAGGCTCTCACCGATGGAGAACCGCGGGAACTGTTCGCGTTCGAGCACCAACACCTGGCGCCCCTGCTGGCGCAGCAGCGCGGCGGCCACCGCTCCCGCGGGGCCGGCGCCGACAATCAGGATTTCAACGGTTTCGATATTCATTGCGTCAGTCATAGTTGCTTTCGTTGGCGTAGCCAAAACAGGGAACAATCAACCAGACCAGGGCGGTCCCCAGCAGCATCGTCAGGCCGAACGCCTGCAATGCCGGTGTAGAACTCAGTCCCAGCAGACCGAAGGACAAAATCGTATTCGCCGCAGACATGCCGACCGCCAGCCACGGCGTGCGGTCGCTGCGGTCGGGATGCTCTTGCATGAAGATGCCGTAGTCGACGCCAACGCCCAGCAGCAGCATCAGCGCCAGCACGTGGAACAGTTGCAGGTTCTGCGACGCCATGCCGAGCAAGGCCAGCGTGGCGATGCTGGCCAGCGCGGTCGGCGCCAGCACGCGCCAGGTCCGACGGCGGTAGCGCGGGAGCAGCAGAGCAAACACCACCGCGTAGGCGCCCAGCACCACCCAGCTCATATACTCGCGATAGCGGCCCAGCACCGACGAAATCTCGGCCACTTTGTCGACCCACTGCACGCCCTGCAATCCGTCGGCGGCCTGCAGCACCTGCGGCACGGCGGCGCCGGACAGGCCGCGCAAGGCGACGATGCTGGCGTACACGCCCTTGACGTCGCCCAGCCATAGATGGCGCCACGGCTCGCTGGCGGGAGTCTTCAGGAAATCGTCCAGCGTCAGCGGCGCTGCGGCGCTGCGCAAGCCGGCGGTGGTGGCGGCGACCCATTGCGCGTCCTCGCCGGTTTGCGCGGCGATCGCGTGCAGCGGACCGTCCGCCGCCAGCAGTTTGTCTTCGATCAGCTGGCGGCGCGCGGCCTGCGTGCGTGCGGACGGCACCCAGTTGGACATCGCCTGGTAGCCGGAGATGCGGTGCGCCGCCACCATCGGGTCCAGCCGCGCCTTCAGCGCCTCCTCGCGTTGCAGCACCGTCTCGGCGGAATCGCCGCGCACCAGGAAGTACTGCACCGGCGTCGGCGCGTCCAGCAGCTTGCTCAACTTGATCTGGTCGGCGATCAGGTGCTTGGGTGGATTTTGCAGCAGGCGGATGTCGTCGTTGGCGCCCAGTCGGCTGACGCCATAGCCAGCCGCCAGCGCGAACGCCACGGCGGCCAGCAGCGTGGCGCGGTTCATGCGCAGCAGCGGCCAACGCTGCAAGGCCGCGCCGTAGACACGTACCAGCGCCCCGCTCTTCAGCGTGCGGCCGCCGATCAGCGCCGGGAACCAGCACACCACCGTCAGCCAGGCGAACACCAGGCCGAGCGCGGAAAACACCGCCATCTGGCGCAGGCCGGGGAACGGCGTCAGCGCCAGTCCCATGTAGCCGATCACCGCCGCCAGCAAGGTCAGGCCCAGGCCCGGCAGCAGGCGTTTCAACAATGCCGGCGACGCCAGTTTTTCGTCGGCCGCGAGGCGGTTACACAGGAAATAGATGCCGTAGTCCTGCGCCACGCCGATCAGGCTCGCGCCGAACACCAATGTCATCAGGTGGACCCGGCCGAACAGCAGCCAGCACACCGACAGCGCGCCGAGGCAGCCGATGCCGATCGACAGCAGGATCAGCGAAATCGGCTTGAACGAGTGGAAGGCAAACCACATCAGCAGCACGATGCCCAGCAGCGAGCCGATGCCGATGGTCGACACCTCGCCGCTGGCCTGGGCGCTGGCGTTTGCCGCGTGCAGGATCACGCCGGCCTGTATCAGTTCAACTTGCGGCATCGCCTTGCGGGCGGCGTCGCCGGCCTGCTTCAGCAACGGCAGCACGGTTTCCTGCGCCGTCATCGACAACGCCGGCACTTTCAGCGTCAACGGCAGCAGCACGTACTGGCGCTGCCCGTCGGCGACGTACAGGTGGCCATCGCGCGGGCGCACCGGCGTTTCCTGCGCGCGCTCCTGCAGCCAGCCGGAGAACAGGCCGAACGGATCGTCCCGCCACGAACCCAGGTTCGGGCCGCCGAACGGGGCATACAGTTTTGCCAGCGCCGCTTCGAGCCAGAACTGCGACGGCTGCGCGCGCAACTGCGCCTCCTGCTGCGCCGTCATCAGCGTCAATCGATGGCGCTGGAACAGGGACAGCCAGTCGTTCTGCGTCTGTTCGTTGATCGGCGTCGCCTCGAAAATATCCTTGCGGGCGGCCAGCACCGCGCTGTAGGCATCCGCCGCGCGCCGGGCGTCCTGCCAGTCGTCCGCGCCGACCAGCACCACCACCCGCTGCTGCGCCGCATCGACCATATGGCTGAACGATTGCTGCAACACGGGATCGCGCTCCTGCACCGGCAGCAGTGCCATGATGTCGGTATCCGGCGCGATGCGCTGCACCAGCCACAGATAGGCGTTATGCCCCAGCAGCAGGCAGACCACCAGGGCCCACAGCAGCGCAAGTTGGCGGGTACGGCTCAAAACAGCGCCGCCTCTTCCTTGGTCATCGCGGCTTCACCGGCCTGGATCGCCGAGAACACAATGGTCGTACGGTCGCCGGCGGCGTCGCCCATGACGATGGTCTTGACGTAGGCGCCGCCATCGAGCTTGATGGTGCCGATCGCCTTCTCCAACCCTGGCTGGCGCGGCTTGAGCATGACGTTCCAGCTGCTGGCGTCAACCGTGCCGTCCACCTCGAACAGCGTCTCCAGCTGTCCCAGGTCGCCGGACAGCAGCGAGAACAGCACGTTGTTGATCATGCGGACGGTCGGCTCGGTCTTGGCGTCCAGGCGCATCGCCACGCGGTCGCCCTGGTAGTTGACGATTTCGTCGCGCGTCAGGCGCAGCGTGCTGGGGAAAGGCTGCAAGGTGCGCCACAACACGCCCTTGCCGGCGACGACGCAGAAGCGGCCGTTGGCGGCCAGCGGCTTCTTCATGCCGGCCAGTTGCTTGCTCTGGTCGAAGCGGCCGCACATCACCGGCGGCTTGGCAAGCATGGCCTGGATCTTCGCCACCGGCGCAGCGGCGTGGGCCTGGCCCAGGGCAGCCAGCGCGGCCGCCAGCAATATCGATTTCATTATCGGTTTAATCATCGGCTTCATACAGGTTCTATCCCTAATTTTTCAAACAGCACGGGAGGCGACACGTAGCACATCTCCTTGGTGGCGATATCGACGGCGACCATGGTGGTGCTGGCGCGGTTCAAACGCTTGCCGGTGACGGCGTCGGTGATCAGGTAGTCGATCTTCAGGCGGTTTTCCCATTCGACGATATCTGCGCGCAGCTTGAGCGTCTGGCCGAAAGTGGCCGAGCCCACATAGCGCAGCTGCATGTCGATCACCGGCCACGAGTAGCCGGATTCCTTCATCTGCGGATAGTTATAGCCTATCTTGTCCAGCAACGCGCAGCGCACCACTTCCAGGTACTTGACGTAGCGGCCATGCCAGACGATCTCCATCGGATCCAGGTCGAAGAACTGCACCTGCATCTCGACCTCCGCGAACCAGCGGCTTTCCTTGTTAGCTCGGCGCATACAGATCCCATGCCTTGGCGCGGATGCGTTCCAGCAGCAGGCGCAGGTCCGGTTCCAGCCGGCGGTCTTCCTCGACCGGCTTGATGTCGGCGCCCAACGCTTCCTGCATCGCCGCCAGCGCTGCCTGTGGCTGCAGTTCCGGGTTGACCTGGCAACGCAGCCATACGCCTTGGCGCACGGTGATCAGCAGCGCGGCCACGACCTGCTCCGTCAGTTCCAGCACGCGCAGGCAGTCGCGCGCGGCGATGGTGCCCATGCTGACCTTGTCCTGGTTGTGGCACTCGGTCGAACGCGAGAACACCGAAGCCGGCATGGTCAGCTTGAGCGCTTCCGCCGTCCACGCCGACGCGCTGATCTGCAAGGCCTTCAGCCCGTGGTTGATCGGCGCGCGCGCGCCGGTGGCGCCGGACAGGTTGGCCGGCAGGCCGTGGTTGTAGCGGCTGTCGACCAGCAGCGCCATCTGGCGGTCCAGCAGGTCGGCCAGGTTGGCGACCGCGTTCTTCATGCCGTCCATAGCGAAAGCGATATGGCCGCCGTAGAAATGGCCGCCGTGCAGCACGCGCTCGTTGTCGGCGTCGATCAGCGGATTGTCGTTGGCGCTATTGAGTTCGTTCTCGATCGAAGAACGGAAGAACGGCATCGCGTCGGCCAGCACGCCGATCACGTGCGGCGCGCAGCGGATCGAGTAGCGGTCCTGCAGGCGCTTGCCGTTGCGTTCCCACTGGTCGGTCGGCAGGTCGCTGCGCAGCCACGCCGCCACCTGCTGCATGCCGCCGTGCGGCTTGACCGAGAACAGCACCTGGTCGAAGTGGTGGGCGTTGCCGTCCATCGCGAACGAGGCCATCGCCGTGATGCGGGTGCTCAGCCGGACCAGGTATTCGGCGCGGTCGTAGGCCATGCAGGCCAGCGCGGTCATGACGGCGGTGCCGTTCATGATCGCCAGCCCTTCCTTCGGACGCAGGCGCAGCGGCGTGATGCCGGCTTCCTGCAAGGCCTGCGCGGCCGGCACCTGTACGCCGTCGCGCCACACTTCGCGTTCGCCGCACAGCACCGCCGCCAGGTAGGACAGCGGCGTCAGGTCGCCGCTGGCGCCGACCGAGCCCTCGGATGGAATCAGCGGCAGCAAGCCGGCGTCCAGCAGGCGCGTGATTTGCAGCAGCAGCTCGACGCTGACGCCGGAATAGCCCTTGCTCAGCGACGCCAGGCGAGAAGCCAGGATGGCGCGCGTCTGCGCCGGCGTGAAGTACTCGCCCAGGCCGACGCCGTGATAGGTGTACAGGTGATGCGGCAGCTCCGCAATCAGTTCCGGCGGCACCACCACGGTGCAGGAGTCGCCGTAGCCGGTGGTGACGCCGTAGACGGTGCCGTCCTCGCGCAGCAGGCGGTCGAGGAAGTCGGCGCCGCGCGCGATGGCGGCGCGGAAGTCCGGATCGTCCGACAGCGCGGCCACGGCCCGGCCTTGCGCGATGTCGACGATGTCTTCGATCGTCAGGCGATCCCGGTCGAAGCGCACGGTACGCGGCGCGGAGTTGAGTTGGGCTAGGTCAGCGAGGTGCATCGGATTGTTCCAGTTGGGCTAAGTGCCAGAAATCGTAAAAGTTAAACCACTGTAGCGGCGCGCGCAGGCAGTAGTGCTCCAGCCGCCGTGCGTAATCGCCGGCCAGTTGCTGAAATGCGGCGTCGCGGTCCTGGCGCGGAATGCGCACGGCATCGCGGAAGGCTTCAAAATACAGCGCCGAGCGGCGCCCCTGGCGGATCGAAAACAGCAGGAACACCGGGCATTGCAGGAGGTTGGCCAGCACATACGGGCCGACCGGGAACGGCGCCGGCGCGCCCATGAAGTCGGCCAGCGCCACGCGCGGATTGTGCGAGACCGGGATGCGGTCGCCGGCGATCACCACGAACTCGCCGCGCGCCACGCGCTCGGACAACAGCATCGCGGTGGCAGGCGACATCTCCGTCACCTGCAACAAATTCAGCTGGCTCGCCGGGTTCAGGCGGGCCAGCATGCCGTTGAAGGCCTGCGCGTGCTTGGTGTGTACCAGCACCGTCAGTTTGATGTCATGGCGCCGGCGCGACAGCACGCGGCACAGCTCAAGGTTCCCCAGGTGGGCGCAGATCACCAGGCCACCGCGTCCCGCCGCCGCCGCTTCGACAATCAGGTCGCCGCCATGCACATCGACCGTATCGAGTTTGAACAAGCCGCTCCACAGCAGCATCTTGTCGAGGATACTCTCGCCGAAAGCGGCGAAGTGGCGCAGCACGCCCGGCGCGGCGGTTGAGGTGTAGCTGGCCACGCGGCGCAAATACGCCTGCGAAGCGCGGCGCGGCCGCGGCTTGCTCAGTATGTACCAACCGAGCACCGGATACAGCACCACGCGAAACGGCCAGCGGCCGAATACCCGGCAGATCCAGAACATCAGGCGCATGCCCGCCACGAAACTGATCTCGTTGATGGAGGCCCAGTGCGGATTACGCGCGGTCATCGGACCTGCCTTTTTCGCGCCAGCAGGCGGGGAATGCGCGGCAACATGCCGAAAAACAGTTTGGCGTGCATCCACGTGATCAGCACGTTGTCGCGCCACATGCGGAAGTGCGATACGCCGTCCGTCGGATAGCGGACGCGGGTCGGCAGGTTCACCACTTGCAGGCCATCCCAGAACAAGCGCACCAGGATGTCGGTATCGAAGTTCATGCGCGCACCGATGGGGGTGCGCGCCGCCAGCGCATTGACCGCCGCCACCGGATAGACGCGGAAGCCGCACATCGAATCCTTGATGTCGAACGACAGGGTATTGATCCAGACCCAGATGTGGGTGGCGTAGCGGCCGTACAGGCGCACCTTAGGCACCGACTCGTCATAGACCGGATGGCCGGCGACGATGGCGTCTGGGCGGGCGGCGGCTTGCGCAAGGAACTTCGGCACGTCGCCGGTCTCGTGCTGGCCGTCGGCGTCGATTTGCAGTACATGGGTGTAGCCCAGTTCCGCCGCGCGGCGGAAGCCGCTCAGCACAGCGACGCCTTTGCCCTGGTTCCGAGGCAGGCGCACCAGCGTTACGGAGCCGGCATGTTGTTGTGCCAGCGCGTCCAGCACGGCGGCGCAGGCGGCGCCGCTGCCGTCGTCGACCAGGATGCATGGCGCGCCGTGGCGCAGCAGCCCGTCCAGCACTGCGCCGATCGCGTGTTCGTGGTCATAGACCGGCACCACGATGCAGGGTTTGAAATCAGGCATCCGCCTCTCCCAGTATGACGCGGCCGCTGGCATGCTGCCCCGCATCGGATACATAGCGGAATTGCAGGCAGCTCTTGGCTGCGTCGTGCAGCAGCTCCAGCTGCACCGGGGTCTCCGGCTGGATCACCTGCTGGAACTTGAGCGCATTGATGCCCTTGAACTGCGGCGGCAAGTTGAAATAGTGGCGACCGTAATGGATCGCCCAGTCGACCTGCACCACGCCGGGCAGTATGGGCGCAACGTCGAAGTGGCCGTCGAAATACAGCAGGTTGGCCGGCGCGCTTACTTCCAACAGCACGCGCTGCGGTTCGCGTTCCAACTCGCGCAATTGCGGCAGGCGCGGACGACGGCCGATCGCGCCGTCGTCGTCGCCGAGCAACGCCAGCAAGGCGGCCAGCGTGGTCTTGCCCTGGGAGTTGACCGGCATCTGGTCCAGGTAGCGCCAGCGGCGCGGCAGCGCCACCGAATCCACCACAGTAGCCAGCACCGCGCGCAGACGAGCGTTGAGCGCGGCCTTGCCTTCGGCCTCCAGCAGTTCGCGGCCCGCCGGCGTCGGCACGACGAACGCCGCCAACCGCTGGCGTTCACCGGCATCCGGCTCGCACAGGACCACGCGCGCTTCGGCCGCCATGCCGCTGGCCAGCAGCGCCGCCTCCATCGCGCTCAGCGAGATGCGTTTTTCCTCGATCTTGACGATGCGGTCGCTGCGGCCCAGCAGCAGGAAGCGTTGTTCGCCGATGCGCGTGGCGCGGTCGGCCAGCGCCAGCCAGTTGTCGTCGGCCAGATGCGGCGACCGCACTTCCAGCGTGTCGTCCGCCGCGCCAAGGCGCCATGCCACGGTGGGGAAAGGCAGCCAGGCATCGTCGGCCATGCCGCCGCGCTGGCGCCATGCGACGCCGCCGGTCTCCGAGCTGCCATAGACTTCCACCGGCACGCGGCCCAGCAGAGCGCCGGCGGCCAGCGCGGTTTCCGCCGCCAGCGGACCGCCGGACGAAAACACCGCCCGCAGCATGCGCACCGCGCCGCGCCAGTCCAGATGCTCCGGCAAGCGCTTCAGGTGGGCCGGGCTGGCCACCAGCACGCACGGACCGGCGGCCATGCACGCCGCCAGTTGTTCCGGATAGGCGATGCTCAGCGCATGGATCGCGCGGCCGCTACTGAGCGGCCACAGGACCTTGAACAGCAGGCCGTAGATGTGCTGGTGCGAGACGGTCGCCAGCACGGCGGCGTCGCCGGCGGTGGCGCCGAACAGCACGTCCAGGGTTTCGACCTCGCTCGCCAGCTGCGACAATTTTTTAGGAATGGCTTGCGCCGCGCCGGTGCTGCCGGACGTGAACACGACCAGCGCCGGCAGGTCGGGCGACAAGGCGCCGCCCATCTTGGCCATCTGTGTAGCGGAGGACTCGTCGCCCGCTTCGGCGGGCTGCATCGGCCGCAGCTCCGCCGGGAACTGGCCGAGGAAACCGTCCACCGAAGCGCGCAGGGCGGCGCAGCTGGCCTCCAGCGTATCGGCGCTCAGCCAGATGGTTTTGCCGGCATGCCAGGCGCCCAGCAAGGCCGCGCCGAATTCCACGCTATCGTCCAGGTACAGGGCGAAATTGCGGCCCGCCTGGCCGCGCAGCAGCGCATGCCAGGCGCGCGCGCGCGCCAGCAGGCGGCCATTGCCGATGGCGGCGCCATCACGCCATCCGGCCACGCCGTCGACGGGCCGCGCCGCGATCGCCGCGTACAGGTTTTCGATCCGGTCAGACATGATGCAGACGCTTGAAACGCAGGCGCACCAGATACTCGGCGCCGAACAGCAATGCCATCAATCCGTATGAGATCACGCCGGTGTACAGCGACCATGCGGCCTCCGACATCCACAGCGCGGTGGCGAAGGCGATCATGCCGTTGATGACGAAGAAAACGCACCACACCTGCGTCACCTTGCGCATATAGGCTTGCGCCGGCGGCGGAAAGTCCTCGCCGCGCAGGCGCGCCATGCGCTCGACCGCCGACATCGGCGTCGCCAGGCTGTAGCCGAAGCCCGCCAGCAGCGCAGCGTTGACCAGCACCGGATACAGCTTCAACGGCAGCAGCAGATTGCTCCAGATCGCGCACGCCATCAGCACCAGCGCACCCGCCGCCGACCAGCGCGCAACCCCGCTCAGCTTCAGCGCGGGCAGGCGCGTGGCCACGGCCAGCAGCAGCAGGCCGGCCAGCCAACGCGGCTGCACTTGTCCATGTCCGAGCCAGATCGCCAGCGGATACAGCAGCGTCACCGCCACCGTCAGTATGGTCATCGGCATCGTACTTACGCCGCCGGCTCCGTCATGCCGGCCAGCGCATCGACCACGTCGCCGATGGTGCGGATGGTCTTGAACACCTCCGGCTGCAAGCGCTTGCCGGTCAGCTGCTTGAGCTTCACCGCCAGGTCGACCGCGTCGATGCTGTCGATATCCAGATCGGCGTAAAGGTTCGAATCCGCGCTCAGGTTTGCCTTATCGAGTTCAAACATCTCGACCAGCAGATCGATGACGCAGATCTGCAGCTGGTCTTTACTCATCTCGTTCAAAGCTATCATGTCCTGCCCCTTTATTTCTTTCTGTGGCTATCGATCATCGCTGCCAGCGCCTGCACCGAGGCGAAATGGCGACGGGTGTCTTCCGAATCGGCGGACAGCGAAATCCCGTACTTCTTCTGCAAGGCCACGCCCAGTTCCAGCGCGTCGATCGAGTCCAGGCCCAGGCCTTCGACGAACAGCGGCGCCGCACTATCGATATCGGCCGGCGTGATGTCCTCCAGTTGCAGCACATCGATGATCAGTTGTTTCACTTCCAGTTCAAGCATGGCTTTTGCACTTCCCGGTAAAATAATTCTGTAAAAATTCAGTCAACTGACGCGCCGCCATCACGTTGCTGGCGGCTTCCTCGTTAAAGGCGGCGATCGCCAGGTCGTCCTGGACGTCGATCCGTATCAGCACCCGGCGCGAAGGCACGCGCCACCATTTATCACCCTTGCCCAGCGTGGCCGGCTCGCAGCGGATCAGCACCGGCGTCATGTCGCGCGCGCCACGCACCGCGATATTGGCCGCGCCGCGCTTCATGCTGATCACGCCATTACCCGGCGTGCGCGTCCCTTCCGGGAACACGATCAGGTTGTTGCCGCACCGCAGAGAGGCGATGCAATCGTCCACCAGTTCCGCCCCGCCCTGGTTGCTGATATAGCCCGCCGCGCGCAGCGCCCCGCGCGTAAAGGGGTTATGCCACAACTCCCCCTTGACGATGCAATCGGCGTTCTTCACGAATGCCATCAGGAACACGGTGTCGATCAGCGTCGGATGGTTGGCCAGTATCAGCAGGCCGCCCCGGTCCAGCTTCTCCATGCCGCGCATCTGGTAGCGCAACACGCCCAGCGCGCGCATCAAATCCACATAAAAGCGGAACGCCCACCGTATCAGCGTGCGTACCGCCTTCACGCGTCTTTCCGGCTTGCGTACGACCACGCTCAGCGCCGGGAACACCAGCCCGCCCAGCAGCAGCCCCCCTACGCCAAACACCAGGAAACTCAGGCCCGTGGCGACCACCCGCCAGTAGCGCGACAGCGTGGCCGTCAACCCGTCATGCATCGCGGCTCCAGCTCCAGCGCAAGCGTCCATCGCAACGCTCCAGCCGCCGCGCGCCACGCAGCTGGAACCGTGCCACTTCCAGGCCGGCCGGCATGCCGGCCGAAGGCGGCTCGGCGCTCGCGGTCCAGTTCAACGATATCGCATCGTCCGCCGCAGGCGTCAGCAGCCACGCCCAGGCGTACGGCTGTTCTTCACAATCCTGGAACGGCGCGAACAATTCCGGCAGAGGGCTATCGCAGGCCACCAGCAGCACCTGCGGCGCGCCGTCCGCCATCAAGCCGCAAGCCTCGATGACCGCATGCTCGATGCTGGCGGCGCCGGCGGCCAGCGCCAGTTGATTGGCACGGTCGCTGCGGGCGATGCTCAGCAGCCCGGCGATGGCGTTATGCACCGACATGCTGAACGCCGTCGGCGACAAAGGCTCGCCGCGCGCCAGATCGCCCAGCAACTCCAGCGAACGCTCGGCATCGCCGTGGCGCGAGCAGAAGACCGTGGGGATGTCGGTGCGGCCGTCGAGGCATTGATAGGCGACTTCCAGCGCCATCTTACCGAGAAAGCCGGCACGGCGGCGCAGCATCGCAGGCATCGCCTTGACGCCCGGCTCGGCCCCGGCCTGTATCGTAAATGGCGCCTGCGCCCACTGCTCCCAGGCTTCGGGCGCGACCAGTCCCGGCGCCCATTCGGCATGGCGGGAGATAGAAAAACTGACACCGTTCGTACGCATGTTGTTAAATAATCCTGGGCATTGAGATGAAAAAAAGGTGCGACCTCATGCTCACATGCCGCAGAAATGCCAGCCAACGTATTTTTGAAATTATAAACGACTGTTCTTGCCGTCAAGGCAAACAAGTGAACAGTGTGCAACTACTTTCTTATTTATCTGCGCATTTTGCACAGTTAATAGCGCGAATCCTCTCCAAAGGTCGCGTTTTTTGGCAGAAGAGAGCGGGGACGGCAGAATGAAGGAATCTTGCAGGACTGTTGCAGATATGTCTCGCGGGAGGACGCGAAAGCGGGGCAAGGCCCGGACTCGCCTGGGCGGCGGTCCGGGAGGTTGACGGGGTTAGAACACCCAGAGTTTGTCGGCCGGCAGTTGCAGCCAGTATTTGCCGGCTTCCAGCTTGTACTTGGAATAGGCGCGCAAGCTCATTTCCGGTCCGCTCTCGCTCTTGAACAGGCACTCGAAGCGGTCGCCCAGGTACATGCAGGTCAGCAGCGGCAGTTCGATCGCGTTTTCCACCGGGGTCGCGCTGACCTTCACTTCCTCCACGCGGATGATGGTCGACGGCTCGCCGCCGCCGGCGCCGCGCGCGGTGCCCTGCAATGGCTTGCCGCCGATATCGAGCATCACGCGGGCGCCGTCGCGCTGCACCACCTTGGCCGGCAGGCGGTTGTTACTGCCCATGAATTCGGCGGTGAACAGTGTGTCCGGCGTTTCGTACATGCTTTGCGGCGAGCCTTGCTGCTCGATCTTGCCGTTGTTGAGCAAGAGGATGCGGTCCGAGATCGCCATCGCCTCGGCCTGGTCGTGCGTGACCATCAGCGCCGACAGGCCCAGTCGCACGATCAGCTCACGCAGGAAGGCGCGCGCTTCTTCGCGCAGCTTGGCGTCCAGGTTGGACAGCGGCTCGTCCAGCAGGATCACCGGCGGGTTGTACACCAGTGCGCGCGCGATCGCCACACGCTGCTGCTGGCCACCCGACAACTGGTGCGGGAAGCGTTCGGCCAGGTGGCCCAGGCCCAGGTTCTTCAACACGTCGCTGACTTTGTCCTTGATCTCGCTGCTGCCCATCTTGCGCAGTTTGAGGCCGTAGGCGACGTTGTCGAACACCGTCTTGTGCGGCCACAGCGCGTAGGACTGGAACACCAGGCCCAGGTTGCGGTGCTCGGCCGCCATTTCAAAGTTCTTCGCGCCGTCGAACACATTGCGGTCGCCGATGGCGATGGTGCCCTGCTTCGGGCTTTCCAGTCCGGCCACCGCGCGCAGCAGCGTGGTCTTGCCGCTGCCCGAAGGGCCCAGCAGCGCCACCACTTCGCCTTTTTGCAGGTGCATGGACACGCCCTTCAGAATCTGGTTGGCGTGGGCGCCGGTGCCGTAGTCCAGGTGCAGGTCGTTGACGGTCAGTTCGTTCATGATGAGGTCTCGTTTCATAATTTTTTATTAGTTGTGAAGCTTAACGCCAAAGCGCAGGGCCACGCCCAGGCCGATGGCCACCAGCGAAATATTGATGAACGATAGCGCCGCCACCAGGTCGGTGGAGCCGGTGGCCCACAGCGACACCAGCATCGCGCCTATCACCTCGGTGCCCGGCGACAGCAGGTACACACCGGTCGAGTACTCGCGCTCGAAGATCAGGAACACCATCAGCCACGCGCCAAGCAGGCCGTATTTGACCAGCGGGATGGTGACGTCGCGCGTCACCTGGCCGCGCGATGCGCCAACCGCGCGCGCCGCCTCTTCCAGCTCCGGGCCCACTTGTAGCAGCGCGGTGGAAATCAAACGCATGCCGTAGGCCAGCCACACCACCGAATACGCCAGCCACAGGGCGAAGATGGTCGAGCGCACCGATCGCAGCAGCGGTATCGCATGCTCGCTCAGCCACAACGCCACGCCGTTGTCCATGCCCTTCAACATGCCATCGAGCCAGCTAGGCACGAACAGGAACACCCACAGGAAGGACAGGCCGGCCAGCAGGCCAGGCACGGCGCGCGGTACCAGCACGCTGTAGTCCAGGAAGCGGGTGATGCCGTCCGGCTTGCGGTGCATGGCCAGCGCGATGGCGCAGTAGCAGATCACCGCCAGGGCGCCGCCGATCACGCCGATCAGGATGGTGTTGAGGATGCCGCGCATCAGCGCCGGCTGCTCCATGATCTCGCGGAAGTGCTGCAGGGTCAGCACGTCGCGCAGGTTGACGCCCTCGCCCCAGTACTGCACGAAGGAGCGCAACACGATGCCCGACATCGGCATGATGATGGTGAACATAAGCCAGGCGAAGATCAGCGCGAAGGCCAGCCACTTCCATTTACCGAGCGGCATGGACTTCGAGCGCGCGCCCTTGCCCTTGATCGAGACGAACTTGTTGGCCGACTTGAGCAGCCAGCGCTGTATCATCACCAGCGGCATCGTCACCATCACCAGGCAGACGGCGACGGCGGCCATCAGGTGGTAGGACGGCGTGCCCAGTTTGTTGGTCAGCTTGTACAGATAGGTCGCCAGCACCAGGTGGCCTTCCGGATCGCCCAGCACCAGCACCAGGCCGAACACCTCGAAGCCGAGGAAGAACACCAGCACGGCGGCATACGCCAGCGCCGGCGTGATCATCGGCAGCGAGACGTTGAACATCACCTGCAGCGGCGAGGCGCCGGCCACGCGGGCCGCCTCCTCGACATCGGAGCCCAGGCTTTTCAGCGCGGACGAAGCGTACAGGTAGACGTGCGGCACGTGCGTCAGGCCGGCGATCACCACGATGCTGGTGAAGGAGTAGATATTCCACGGGATGAAGCCGAGGATGTCCTTGGCCCACAGCGAGTAGAAGCCCACCGGCCCCATCGACACCACGTAGCCGAAACCCATCACCATCGGCGACACGAAGATCGGCACCAGCAGCATCGGCGCGATGAAGCCGCGACCCGGCAGGTCGGTGCGTATCATCAGGAAGGCCAGCATGCCGCCCAGCGGCACGGCGATGGCGGTCAGGCCGGCGGCCAGCAGGAAGGCGTTCTTGAACGCCACCGAGAAATCGGGATCGTCGAAGATGAAGCGGTAGGCGTCCAGGCCCAACTCCTTGACGGGCATGAAGAAAGGCGCGTTCAGGAAGCTCTGGTAGAAGATCAGCAGCAGCGGCAGGAAAATGGCGATGGCCGCCAGCGTCACCACGACGCCGCGCGTCCAGTTGATGCTGCGCCGGCCGGAGCCTGGGAGAGTGAGAGTTTGCATAGGAATTCCGTTTTCTACGTACGCGTGCGGGCGCCCAACCCGCAGATCAGCGGCAGGGGTCTGACCCCGGCGGGGTCAGACCCCGCGTCGGTTCGGGGTGCGCGGGCGGGTGAGACGTTTACTTCTTGCCTGCGGTTTCTTTCCACTGCTTGAGGAAAGCCATGCGCTTGGCCGGCCCCAGGAACTGCAGCACGATAGGATGGACCGGCACCGGCTTGACGTTGTCCTTGCCGATCATCTTGATCAGGTCCGCCGAGGTGGTTTCACCGGTGACGTCGGCGCGGATCGCGAACAGCTTGGAGTCGTTGGCGATGATGGTCTGGCCGCGGTGCGACAGCATGTAGTCCAGCCACAGCTTGGCGGCGTTGACGTTCTTGGCGGCCTTGTTGATGAACAGTACGCGCGACAGGATCAGCGTGTAATCCTTCGGCAGCACCACGCCGATCGACGGATCGGCCTTGGCGCGCACCAGCGCATAGGAACCCAGCACGTTGTAGCCGATCAGGTTCTCGCCCGACGAGATACGCTCCATCATGGTGCCGGTGGACGACTGCACGCGCACCTTGGCCTCGCCGAAGGCGTTTTCCAGTTCCAGGAACTTCGGATTCTCGCGCGCGTCCTGGGTCATGAACATGAAGCCCACGCCGGATTTCTCGATGTCGTAGGTGGTGACCTTGTCCTTGAACTTGGGCTGCGTTATCAGCTTGGCGAAGTCGGAGTGCGTCTGCGGCACTTCCTTGGCGTCCACCAGGCGCTTGTTGTAGACGATGGCGGCCGGTTCGAACGTGGTGCCGTAGGCCTGGTCGTCCCATACCGCCCAGCCGGGGATCTTGGCCGTTTCGACCGATTTGTATTTGAGCGCGTAGCCGTCGGAGGCCAGGCGCATTTGCAGGTCCATCGCGGACGACCACATCGCATCGGCGGTGTTGCCGCCGGCCGCCACTTCGGAGATGAAGCGGTTATAGACCTCGGTTGAATTCATGTCGTTGTATTCGACGGTGATGCCGGGGAACTGGGCGTTGAAGTCCTTGATCAGCGGCTGGGTGGCCTTGCTGTCGGTGGCGCCGTAGATCACCAGCTTGCCCTCTTTCTTGGCGCCGTCGATGATCTTCTGATAGTCGGCGGGATAGCCGGCCGGCACCTGCGCGAAAGCCGCGCTGGCAAACAGGGTGGCGCAGGCAGCGGCCAAGGTAGTTTTCAACATCATGATAGTCTCCGTCGTTTTATGTGTAGTGGTCATCAGCGCACCAGACCGAGTTCGGCGGCGCGCCTGCCGTAATCATCCACGGCCTTTTTTACGTATGCTGCCAGCGCGTCGCCGGTCAACCCAAACGGGAACAGACCCGACGCCGCGCGCATTTGCGCGAACTGCGGACTGGCCAGCACGCGGTCGAAGTTGGCGACCCAGTGCTGGTAATCCGCATCCGACACCTGTGGCCCCATCCAGACGCCCCGGATGATCGGCCACACCACGTCGATGCCTTGCTCGCGCGCCGTCGGCACATTCGCCAACACGCCCGGCAGGCGGTGCTCGGCCAGAATCGCCAGCACCCTGGTATTGCCGCCGGCCGCATACAGCGTCGCCTCGCTGGCGTCGCCGGATACCGCCTGCACCAGGTTGGCGTGCATGGCGGCGAAGGCTTCGCCGCCACCCTCCAGCGCCACGAAACGCAGCACCTTCGGATCGACGCCGGCGGTCCTGACCACCATCGCCATCTTCAGCCAGTCCTGGCTGCCGATGGTGCCGGACACGCCGATCAGCACCTTCTCGGGATGATCCTTCAGCGCCGCCACCAGCTGGCCCAGTGTCTTGTAGGGCGAATCGGCGCGCACCGCGATCATGCCGTAGTCGGCGCCCAGCGCCGCCACCCAGCGTACATCGGAAGACTTGGCCTTGCCGAACTTGCCCTGCGCCAGATTGAGCAGCGAGCCGCCCGAAAAAGCCACCAGCGTATTCGGCTCCGAGCGCCGCTGCGACACCAGCGAATGCCAGGCCACCGCGCCGATCCCGCCCGGCAGATAGCTGATATGCATATCCGACGGCGGCGGCTTCGGCGTGCCGCTCAAGCCCTGCAAACCCTTTTGCGCCAGTTTGCAAGTGAGGTCCATCGCACCGCCCGGCTTGGACGGCACGATGCACTCCAGGCTTGCGGCCTGCGCTGCCGCGCACAGTGTGAGCGCGGCAATCAAAGCCAGCAAAACTTTAGTCATCTTGGTAGGTATCTTAGAACGGTGAAGCTTTCAAAGCGCTTTCAGACCGCGGTATTTTTCACAAAATACCGCAGTCCATTCTCTGGCTTAGAAGCGGTGCTGCATGCCGACGGTCAGGCCGTGCTGGCTGGTGCCGAAGCCGGCGTCGTCGCGCGACAGGCCGGTCAGCTGGCCGTTCTTGGCCTTGACGTAGGCAGCCGACACATGCACGTCGGTGCGCTTGGACAGTGCGTAGCGATAGCGCGCCACGTACATGGTTGGATCGGCGTCCTTGCCGGCGGCGACGTTCTTGACGTTGAGGTGGTAGATCGCGCCGGTCAGCGTGGTCACGTCATTGGTCTTGTAGGCGATGCCGGCCCAGGTGGTGGTGCCGTCGACGTCGGCGGTGAGCGCCTTGCCGGCGACCAGCTTGTAGTCGCGGATCACGCCCCACAGTTTCAGCGGGCCGTCTTCGTAGTTCACGCCCAGGTGCCAGACGGTGTTCTTGTCGCGCGCGCCGGTGGCTGGAACGGTGTTGCCGTTGTTGCGCTCCCAGGTGGCCATCAGGTTCGCGCCGCCAAGCTTGTAGGCGCCGGTGAAGCCGTATTTGGCGCTGTCCTGCGCGCCGGTGGCCTGCTCGCCCGCGGCGTAGTTGGCGCCGAACTTGAAGTCGCCGGTGGAGCCGGAGTATTTGATCAGGTTGTCGTAGGCGGTGGTGAAGCCGTATTTGCTAGGACCGGTGGCCGGACCCGAGGTCGCCCACGAGTAGTAAGGCGCAAAGCCCATCGGATCGTAGGCGATCACGGTGTCGTACACGCTGCTGAACGAGCGGCCGATGACCACGCGGCCGAAAGCGCCTTCCAGGCCGACGGTAGCCTGGCGCTTGAACAGAACGCCGTCCTGCGCGCCGGTGTCCATCAGGATGCCGCCTTCCAGGTTGAAGACGGCTTTCAGTCCACCGCCGAGGTCTTCGGTGCCACGCAGGCCCCAACGCGAAGTGTTCATGCCGCCCGAGATAACGCTGGTCTGGCTGCCGCCAGTGGCTGACTTGTTGTTGGCGGTTTCAACGCCGACGTCCAGCAAACCATAGACCTGCACGTTAGATTGGGCGTGAGCGGCGCCGCCAGCGGCTGCCGCGAGTGCCATGATAGCGAGGGTCAACGAGGTTTTTTTCATGTAGGTCTCCAGAGGGATATAGTTATTTGTGGCTGCTGATTTTTACAATCAGGCTGTCACTATAGGAGTCACTTCCTTTCAATTACCTTTCACTGCCATTTCAGTATGGATTCCTGTCGTCCATGCACCACAAATCAGGCAAGGGCTTCCCTTTTGGGGCCGCTGAGACCATGATTCTGGCCTTACACTGAACTTATTTCATATGGTTGGCAAGAATTTATGCGTATTCTGTTAGTTGAAGACCACACCGAGTTATCACATTGGCTGTCCAAAGCCCTGCGCGACGCCAACCTGACGGTGGAATGTGCCGACAACGGCGCCGATGCTGACGCCCTGCTGCACACTCAGGACTACGCCCTGCTGATCCTCGACCTGACCTTGCCGCGCATGGACGGCCTGGAAGTGCTCAAGCGCCTGCGCGCGCGCGGCGGACCGCGCGGCCAGACTCCCGTGTTGATACTGACCGCGCGCGGTGGCCTGGAAGACCGCGTGCAGGGCCTGAACCTGGGCGCCGACGATTACCTGGCCAAGCCCTTCGAACTGGCCGAACTGGAGGCGCGCGTGAAGGCGCTGCTGCGCCGCAGCGTCGGCAACGAGGCGCTGGTGCACAGCTGCGGTGCGCTCAGTTTCGACACCGTCACCCGCATGTTCAGCTACGCCGGCGCCCCGCTGGCGCTGACCCCGCGCGAACACGCGGTGCTGGAGACGCTGATCACGCGCTCCGGCCGCGCCGTCTCCAAGGAGAAGCTGTTCGACGAAGTGTTCGCGCTGGCGGACGACGCCAACCTCGATGCGATCGAGCTGTATATCCACCGCGTGCGCAAGAAACTCGACATCGCCGCGCCTGATGCCGCCGTCATCACCACGCTGCGCGGCATCGGCTACCTGCTGCAACCACGGCCCGCCGCCGCTCCCGCCCCTGCGCCGGCCGGCGGCGCCAAGGGCGGCTGACGTTGAACGAGGCGCCGCGCCCCATGCCGCTGCTGGGCCGACTGGCGCGCCGCTTCGGTCCGGGCGCGCAGCTGGGCAGCCTGCGCGGCCAGTTGCTGCGCTGGCTGCTGGGTCCCTTGCTGGTGCTGGTGGCGCTGAACACCCTGTCGGTCTACCACAACGCGCTGGACGCTGCCGACGTGGCCTACGACCGTTCGCTGCTGGCCTCCACGCGCGCGCTGGCGGAACGCGTCTCCATCGTCGACGGCAAGGTGGTGGCGGACGTGCCCTACGTGGCGCTGGACAGCTTCGAGACCGATACGCTGGGCCGCATCTACTACAAGGTCACCGGCATCACCGGCGAGACCGTGTCCGGCTACGCCGACCTGCCGCCGGTGCCGGCCAACGTGCCGCGTTCGGAGGCCTATCCGGCGCTGGTGCGCTTCTATCACGCCAACTACAACGGCCAGCCGGTGCGCATCGCCGCGCTGCTGCAGCCGGTGTACGACGATTCGATGCGCGGCATCGCGCTGATCCAGGTCGGCGAAACGCTGGAGGCGCGGCGCGGCCTGTCCAACCAGATCCTGCTCGACACGCTGATCTGGCAAGCCTTGCTGCTGCTGGCGGTGGCGCTGCTGGTGTGGATCGCGGTGCGGCTGGTGCTGCAACCGCTGATGCGGTTGAAGATCGCGGTGGAGACGCGCAGCCTGAATGATTCGTCCGACGTCGATCCGACGCTGGTGCACAAGGAAGTGCGGCCGCTGGTGGCGGCGATGAACAGTTCGCGTTCACGCTTGCAGATCCTGATCAGCAGCCAGCGCCGCTTCATCGCCGACGCTTCGCACCAGCTGCGCACACCGCTGACGGTGTTGAAGACCCAGGCCGAACTGGCGCTGCGCGAATGCGACCGTCCCGGCGTCGATCCGCAGGCCACGCGGACGGCATTGCGCGAAATCGTCCACAGCATCGCCGCCACCACCGATTCGACGGTCAACCTGGCCAACCGCCTGCTGACGTTGGCGCGCATCGAACATGGCGGCGACGCCGATGGCGCGGCGGCCCAGTCGGAACCTGCCTCGCTGCGCGACATCGCGCGCCAGGTCGGGCTGGAGATGGCGATGGCGGCGGTGGCCAAGCAGATCGACCTGGCGCTGGAGGCGGACAGCGAATGCGTGGTCCAGGGCCAGGCCTTGCTGCTGCACGAGATGATCGCCAACCTGGCCGACAACGCCTTGCGCTACACGCCGCAGGGCGGCACGGTGACGCTGCGGGTGCGGCCCGGTACGGGCGCGGACGGCGTGGTGCTGGAAGTGGAAGACAGCGGCCACGGCATCGCCGCCGCCGAGCGTGAACGGGTATTCGCGCCCTTCTACCGCGCCGCCGCGACGCTGGAGCGCAATCCGGGCGGCGCCGGCCTGGGCCTGGCCATCGTGCGCGACATCGCCACCCTGCACGGCGCCAGCATCACGCTGGACGACGCCAGCAGCGGCCAGGGCCTGAAAGTCACGGTAACCTTCCCCCGCACCTGACCCGGCCCACCGCCGCTGCGGTAAAATACGCTCCTATCGCATCAGCGTCCCAGCACCACACCAAGGAATAAGTACATGATCACCAAAGAAGACATGGTCGAGCTGTTTGCCGACATGAAGCAGAACGCACCGTGGGATATTTCGAAGCCGCTGTTGTGGGGCTATTTTTTTGCCGACGCGACCAAGGCCAAACTGGAAGGCGTCTCGGCGCTGCTGAAGGCCCAGGGCTATCAGATCGTCGGCATCTACGATTCCAAGCCGGAAGCTAGCGTGCCCGCGCTGTGGTGGCTGCACGTTGAAAAAGTCGAGCACCACACCGCCGATACGCTGCACGTCCGCAACCAGGAGTTCTACAAGTTCGCCGAAGAACACCAGCTCGAATCCTACGACGGCATGGACGTCGGTCCCGCCGCCTGATTACAGCAAGGCCGCCAGCGCCGGATGGCGCTTGGTGGCCTCGAACTCCGTCACCTGATAGCTGGCGATCCCGTTCTGCGCGAACGGGTCCTGCGCCAGCAAGCCGTCGAGCTCCGCGCGCGACAGGCGTCCACTCACGATAATCACACCGCCGTCGCGCGGATTTTTGGGACCCGATGCCAGAAACATCTCGCGCGCATACTGCTCGTCGAGGAAGGCGCGATGTGCGGCAAGGTGCACCTCTATTTCCGCCAGCGGTTTCAGATAAGTCAGATTCACGATGTACATGGTCAGGAAGCCTCAATTGGAAACCTGGGCATCATATATCACTGAGCCAGTGCCTGCTCGGCCCTCACCAGGTTTTTCCGGTAGCCCTCCATGGCCTGTGGACTCTTGTCACCGGCCGCGCCCAGCGCGACCGCCTGCTGGAACTGCGCCTTGGCCTGCAAGGGCTGCTTCAGTTCGAGCAGCAGCTCGCCGTAACTGTCATGCGCATTGGCTGATGCCGGGAAGGTGTCGGCGTTGAATTTCATGACCAGCGCCGCGAGCTGCGGCTGCTTGCGCTTGCCCAGCATCATGTAACCGACGCCGTTGATTTCGTTCTCGCCAAAGCGGCTTTCCTTCAGCGCGCCGTCGACCAGCTGCCCCGCTTCGCCGCCGCGCTGCGCCTGCAGCAGGACGAGCGCGCGGTCCAAAGCGTTCAACAGGTTTTCCTGCGCCAGCTTGTGGGCACGGCGCTGTTCCCGCGCCGTGGCGCCGGCCATCACCTGCTGGATGGCGCCGGCCACCAGCGCCGGTTCCTCCAGATGGATGTTGTGCCCGCTATTGGCCGTGACGACATGGCTGCCGGACGAAAACTGCAGGAATAATTGCTCGTGCAGCGAGCGCCACACCGCTACCGCAGGCACCGTGTGCATGAAGAACTCCGGCTGCTCGCGCACCATGGTCGAGGTCAGGACCACGGCCGGCACATCCGGCAAACGCGGCGCGGGCTGCAGGCTGGCGGCGCTGAAGGCATCATCCACCAGCTTGCTCTCCGCCTTCAACGGCGCGGGCGTCAGCGAGTCGAGGTATTGCTGGTCTTGCGCAACCTTGGCAGCGTCGAGCTTCTTGAGCTCGGTGTCGAAACGTTCCATGCTGGGATCGACAAACACCATGCCAGCGACCTGCTCCGGATGGCGCTGGGCGAACAGGCGTATCAAATAGCCGCCATAGGAATGGCCGACCAGGATGTACGGCGGCGACAGGTGCGCGGCCTCGATCACCTGCTCGAACTCGGCGCTGCTGCGTTGCGGCGTGCGCGCTTCGGGGCGCGCATCGGATTTGCCGATGCCGGCACGCGAATAGACAAACACCTTGGCCGA
Organism: Duganella sp. S19_KUP01_CR8; assembly: GCF_036688705.1. NCBI lineage: Bacteria > Pseudomonadati > Pseudomonadota > Betaproteobacteria > Burkholderiales > Oxalobacteraceae > Duganella > Duganella sp. S19_KUP01_CR8. Next base: position 88,977 of record NZ_JAQQPR010000012.1, read on the forward strand.
CTTGGCGATTTCCGGCGCTACTTTTCTCCACACCGACAGGTCGCTGGCGAAACCCGCTTCGAAGATGACGGTGTAGGGGCCGCTGCCCGCGCTGGCCGCGTCCACGTGATAGCTACCGACATTGACGCCATCCTGGCCGGCGGCCACGGCGGACGCCATCACGCAAGCGGACATCAACGCCACTGCGGCAATTTTCCCGGAAAACAGCTGTTTCAATCGACACTCCTTGTACGCGGTTGGCAAACTTGGTTAATATACAAGTCTACCGTACATTGGTGCACAATCGAAACATATTGAGGAACGTTCCATGCAACTCAGCCAGCGCATGCAAGCCGTGTTTCTGATGAACGCCGCCGTGCTCATCACCCATCAGATCGACGCCGCCTACTGGCACGAGTGGGAACTGTTCCATCTCCCCGGTGGCAACCAGCTCAACCTGTTGCTGAACTTGCCGATCATCGCGTTGGTGCTGTATGCGCAAGGCCAAGTCCGGGCCAATTCCAGTCTCGCGCAACGCTGCTACCAGTTGATGATCTTCCTGGGTTTTCTCACCGTGGCGATCCACTCGGCGTTCTTCGCCTTCGGTGCGGAAGCGTTCATGCAGCCGATGTCGATCGCCTTGCTGGCCGCGACAGCCATCCTGTCGATCGGCCAGCTGCTTCTGCTGCGCGGCGAAGCTACAGAGTGCGCAGCGCCACCGCAGGCGCCAGCCGGCTCGCCCTGAGGCTGCCGCTGTCCGATAACGGACATTTACGCCGCCAGCGCCAGCGCGTATGACGCATCGTTGGCGCATGCCCGCAAGCGGCGCGAGGCCAGCACCGACACCGGCTGTTCATCGCCGAGCAGCATGATCATCGCCGGTACGTCCAGGCCGTTGATCGCGGCCTGGAAGCGGCGCAGCAGTTCGCGGCACAGTTTTTCTCCCGGCGGCACCTCGTCCTCGCGCAAGCGCCTGCGTGCACGCGCCAGATGCTGGCGGGCGCTTACCGTCTTGATACCGAGCCTGGCCGCAATCTCCGCATGCTCGCATTCGAATACATCATGCAGGACCACCGCCAGCCGCTCGGACGGCGACAGGCATGCCAGCAGGCGCTCCAGCGCCTCGCCCAGTTCGGCGCGCCGCAGCAAGCCCTGTTCCGGGGTCTCGGCCGCCACATCGGACGCCAACTCCATGGCGGCATGCGCGGCCGCCGCGTCCCGGGCGCGCTTGCGCAGCCGGTCGATCGATTGGTGCTGCACCACGGTGGTCAGCCAGGCGGCAGGCGTTTCCAGCGCGCCCAGCTCGGCGCCCCGCCATTTCAGAAAACAATCCTGCACGATGTCCTCGGCCTCCGCCTCGCTGCCGACGATGCGGCAGCTGATCGCCTTCAGGCGCGGACGCAAGCGCTCGAACATGGCGCCATCGGTGTCGGAAGTGCTGGGCATGGAAATCTCCTTGTATGAGGCTGGTGCCACTTGACGCTCGGCAGGGCCCAAGTGTGACACGCCGGCGATATATTTTTTTATTGTCACACAGCGCCGGTCCACAGACGTCAAGCGATACCAAACACTATCGCAAAAGGACCATCATGACTTCGCATTCTCCGCAGGCGCTCGGCCTGGTACCCACCGTCATCGAACACACGGCACGCGGCGAGCGCGCGTTCGACATCTATTCACGCCTGCTGAAGGAGCGAGTGATCTTCCTGGTGGGAGAAGTGACCGAGCAATCGGCCAACCTGATCGTCGCACAGCTGCTGTTCCTGGAATCAGACGATCCCGGCAAGGATATTTCGCTGTACATCAATTCGCCGGGAGGCTCGGTGTACGCCGGCATGGCGGTGTACGACACGATGCAGTTCATCAAGCCGGACGTGTCGACGCTGTGCACGGGGTTCGCCGCCAGCATGGGTTCTTTCCTGCTGGCGGCGGGCGCCATCGGCAAGCGCTACGCCTTGCCCAACGCCCGCATCATGATGCACCAGCCACACGGCGGAGCGCAGGGCGTGGCGGCCGACATCGAGATCCAGGCGCGCGAAGTGCTGTATCAGCGCCACCGCCTCAACAGCATCTACGCCGAGCGCACCGGCCAGCCGCTGGCGCGGATCGAAAAGGACTCGGACCGCGACCACTACATGTCGGCCCAGCAGGGCGCGGAATACGGCCTGATCGACCGCGTGCTGACGTTCCGCGATCAGGCCTGGAACTCTACCTAGCGCAGCGCCAGGCGCTTGGCGCCGGCGCGCGGCTCCTCTTCCAGCTTGAACACGCTGACCACTTCCGCCAGATGCGCGGCCTGCTCCTGCAAGGATCCCGCGGCGGCGGCCGCCTGCTCCACCAACGCCGCGTTCTGCTGCGTGGTGCTGTCGATTTCCGTCACCGCCAGGTTGACCTGGGCGATGCCTTCGCTCTGCTCGTGGCTGGCGGCGACGATCTCGCCCATGATGCTGGTCACCTGCTCCACCGACGATACGATCTTGCTCATGGTGACGCCGGCTTCGTCGACCAGCACGCTGCCGGCATCCACCTTCGCCACCGAATCGCCGATCAGTTCCTTGATCTCCTTGGCCGCGCTGGCCGAACGCTGCGCCAGGTTGCGCACCTCGGACGCCACCACCGCGAAGCCACGGCCCTGCTCGCCCGCACGGGCCGCTTCCACCGCCGCGTTCAAGGCCAGGATATTGGTCTGGAAAGCGATGCCGTCGATCACGCCGATGATGTCGACGATCTTGCGCGAGCTGTCCTTGATCGACACCATGGTCTGCACCACGCGCCCCACCACCTCGCCGCCCTCGGTCGCATAGCCGGAGGCCGACTGCACCAGCTGGTTGGCCTGCTTGGCGCTGTCGGCGTTCTGGGTCACGGTCGCGGTCAACTCCTCCATCGCGGACGCCGTCTCCTGCAGGCTGGAGGCCTGCGCCTCGGTGCGCGACGACAAATCCAGGTTGCCGCTGGCGATCTCGCTGGACGCCGTGGCGATGGTCTCCGTACTGTCGCGCACCTTGCGGATGGTGACGTTCAGCGACGACACGAAACGGTTGAAGCCATCGGCCAGCGCGCCGACCTCGTCCTCGCTCTCGACCGTCATGCGGCGGCTCAAGTCGCCGTTGCCGTCGGCGATCTCGCCCAGCATGTGGGCGGCGCGCGCCACCGGCGCGGCGATCGCCCGGCTGACCAGGAACACCACGAACATGCCAAGGCCGCCACCCACCAGGCCGCCCACCAGCGCCGACACCGTCACCGAACGGGTGACCGCGCCCAACACTTCGGACTCCGGCACTTCGGCGATCACGTACATATTCAACTCCGGCACAAACGACGACGCCACCAGGCGCTTGCCGCCCGGCGGCGAATAGCTGGCGCTGGCGTAGGTCTGGCCGCCCAGCAGCTTGGTCGTCAACTCGGTGTTGAAGCCCGGCAGGTCCTTCATGAAGTGCTGGCCGTCCGCCAGCGCGGTATCGCGGTGCACGATCAGCATGCCGTTCGGCCGTACCAGATACACGAAGCCGGAGGCGCCGACCTTGTAGCTGCGGATGTTCTCCGCCAGCTTGTTGACCGACAACCCCAGGCTGGCCACGCCGATCTTGCCGTCGCCGGTGTCGAAGCGGGTATTGATGAAGACGTTGTAAGTGGTGGCGCCCGGCTCCTTGTCCAGGTTCAGCGAATACGGCTTGCCGCTGGCCAGGAAACTGTAGAACCACTGGTCGGCCGCGGCGCCCTTGTCCAGCGTGCGGCTATAGCCCTTTTCGTCGAAATACTTGCCGGTGCTGCCGGACACCCACGACACCGCCGCCGCCTTCGTGGCCTTGCGGATGCTGGCCCCATAAGCGATCCAGGCCGGCAGGCCGCTGTCCGGCAAGCCGGCTTTTTCCCAGTCCAGCAGGAAGGTGTTGGCGCTGACCGACAGCGTGGCCGCCAGCGGCTCGCCGATCTGGCGCAGGATGTCGTTGCGGATTTCACCCACCTCGGCCGGCAGCTCCTGGTTCACCACACGCTCGCGGATGCTGTTGCCCGTCATGACCACGCTGAGCGTGGCGGAGACCACCAGGAACAGCAACAGGCAGGCCGCCATGCTGAGCATCAGTTTTTGCTGAATAGACAAACGGCGCAGTAGACTAGCCATGACACTCCCCAAAGGTTAAATCGGCACACATATATTTGCAAATCAGCGTAATCGAATAGTGTTGCCATGCGCAACCTAAAATTCCGCATCCGTGCCGAACAACAACGTAACCAATCGAACAGGCTGTAGGGCCGCTTTAGTCATATCATTCAGCCAATATAGAGACTATTTAACGACGATGCTTACGAAACTTTCGTTTCGCCAGCTGCTGCTGGGCGTCTTCCTGTTGATCGCCGTGCTGCTGAGCGCCGCTTCGCTGCACGCGTTGTGGACCCTCGACCGGCTCGCCGCCCACAGCCGCGACAGCGGACGCCACGCCCTGGCACTGACCGAAAACACCCAACAACTGGCCGAACGCAGCGTGGCGATGGCGCGCAGCGCGCGCCAATTCCTGGTGCTGGACGATCCCGCCTTCCGCAAGCGCTACGCCGACGCCTGGCGCGAGGCGCGCACGGCGCTGGACGCGGTGGCGGCGGCCCTGCCCTACACCCCGCCCGGCACCTTCGAGCGCTGGCGCCATGCCGGCGAGCAGGCCTGGGACATTTTGCAAGCGCCGGCGCGGCCGCGTTCCGGCGCGCGCCAGCAGGCGCTGGAAAAAGTGCTGGCGCCGCTGCCGTCGGTGAACGCCGAACTGGCCGACGAAGTCAAACAGGAAGTCGAACGCCGCAACAGCGAGCTGCTCAGCGAACTGGACCAGCGGCGCGGCGTGCTGAAGGGGCAAGTGATGGCGTCCATCGTGCTGGCGGCGCTGCTGGCGGGCGGCTTCGGCCTGTGGCTGTCGCGCCCGCTGGCGCAGATCGAATCGGCCATCGACCGGCTGGGCGAGAACCGCTACGACCAGCCGATCGCCGTGCGCGGCCCCGCCGACCTGCAACACGTGGGGCAGCAGCTGAACTGGCTGCGCCAGCGGCTGTCGGACCTGGAGGCGGACAAGGCGCGCTTCCTGCGCCACATCTCGCATGAACTGAAGACGCCGCTGGCGGCGCTGCGCGAAGGCGTGGCCCTGCTGGAGGATGGCGTGGCCGGCGCGCTGTCGCCCAACCAGCGCGAGATCGCCGGCATCCTCAACCAGAACACGGCGGCGCTGCAATCGCAGATCGAGGCGCTGCTGCGCTACAACGCCGCCACCTTCGACGCCCATCACCTGCAACGCGAGCCGACCGACATGGCGGCGCTGCTGGCGCAGTCCATCGCCAGCCAGCGCCTGCAATGGCAGGCGTCCGGGCTGAGCGTCGCCGTCGAGGGCCAGGCCGCGCCCATCGCCGTCGACGCCGACAAGCTGGCGGTCGCCGTCGGCAACCTGCTGTCGAACGCGCTGCGTTTCAGCCCGCCCGGCGGACGGATCGTGTTCCGCCTCGCCGAATCGGACGGCAAGCTGCTGCTCGATTGCATAGACCAGGGGCCGGGCGTGGCGCCGGCCGACGCGGCGCGCATCTTCGAACCGTTTTACCAGGGCGTGCGCCAGCCGGCCGGCGCGCGCCGGGGCAATGGCATCGGCCTGTCCATCGTCTACGAATACATCGCCGCCCACGGCGGCGCCTTGCAACTGCTGCCCTCCGACCTGGGCGCGCACTTCCGGATCGAACTGCCTTATGAAATATGACGTTGCCTCCCCCCTGCTGATGCTGGCGCTCGGCCTGTCGCTGGCCGCCTGCACGCTGACTTCGCCCCGGCCGACACTGCCGACGCCGGCCGAAGTGACGCTGCCACCGCCGCCGGCCATCGTCGAACTGCCGCCGCCACCGCCGCCGGATGAGGTCGGGCCGCTGCTGAGCTACCACCAGCAGCTGCGCAAGATGACGCAGGGCGACATGCTGAAGGAGTTGAGCGGACTGGGCCTGCAACAGCGCAGCCCGCGCGTGGCGGTCCAGATGGGCATGGTGCTGATGCTGACGCGCGGCAGCGGCGACTTGGCGCGCGCGCAGGCGCTGCTCGACAGCGTGGCTACCGCCACCGACACCGAGTCGCAGCCGTTCAAGGCCCTGGCGCAGCTGTTGTCCAGCAATTGCGCGGAGACGCGCCGCCTGGCCGAACATGCCGACAAGCTGGCCGTGCAGCAAAAGGACAGCCTGCGCCGCATCGACCAGCTCAACGAAATGCTGGAAGGCTTGAAGACCATCGAGCGCACCTTGCCGGCCCGTCCGGCGCCGGGGCCGCAGGCGGTGATCAAATGAACGCGCCGGCCGCAACCTTGCGCGAACCCGGCGCGCAGACCCGCGCCGGCGACAACGGCGCACCGCGCAGCGCCGCCGCCGGCCAGGGCGCCCATCTGCTGCTGGTGGACGACGACGCCGACCTGCTGCGCCTGCTCTCCATGCGCCTGAGCGCCAACGGCTACCGCGTGACGGCCGTCGGCAGCGCGGAGGCGGCGCTGGCGCGCATGGCGATCGAGCTGCCGCGCCTGGTCATCAGCGACATCCGCCTGCCGGACCGCGACGGCATGTCGCTGTTCCAGGAAATCCGCAGCGCCTGGCCGGCGCTGCCGGTGATCCTGCTGACCGCGCACGGCACCATCCCCGACGCGGTGGAGGCGACCACGCTGGGCGCCTACGCCTACCTGACCAAGCCGTTCGACGCCAAGACGCTGCTGGAGCGCATCGTGCAGGCGCTGAGCCTGTCCGCGCCCGAAGCCGGCCCCGCCAGCGGCGACCACGCCTGGCGCGCCGGCCTGATCAGCCGCAGCCAGTGCATGGACGAGCTGCTGGCGGAGGCGCGGCTGGTGGCCGCCTCCGACGCCAGCATCCTGATCCGCGGCGAAAGCGGCACCGGCAAGGAGCTGCTGGCCAACGCCATCCACCGCGCCAGCCGGCGCAGCAAGGCGCCGTTCATCGCCGTCAACTGCGGCGCGATACCCGAAGCCTTGCTGGAGTCCGAACTGTTCGGCCACGTCAAGGGCGCCTACACCGGCGCCGTGGCCAGCCGCGAAGGCCTGCTGCAGGCGGCCGACGGCGGCACGCTGTTCCTCGACGAGATCGGCGACATGCCGCTGCTGCTGCAAGTGAAACTGCTGCGCGTGCTGCAAGAGCGCGTGGTGCGCCAGCTGGGCTCGGACGTGGCGCGGCCGGTCGATGTGCGCATCCTGTCGGCCACCCACCGCGACCTCGACGTGGCGATGCAGGAAGGCCAGTTCCGCGAAGACCTGTACTACCGCCTGAATGTCATCACGCTGACCTTGCCGCCGCTGTCGCATCGGCGCGAGGACATCGCGCCGATGGCCAGCCAGTTCCTGCAATCGCTGGCCGCCAAATACGGCAAGACGGTGCGCGGCTACGCGCCCGGCGCGCTGGAGGCGCTGACCACGGCGGCCTGGCCGGGCAATGTGCGGCAGCTGTACAACGTGGTCGAGCACGTGTGCGCGCTGGCGACCGCGCCGCTGGTGCCCTTGTCGCTGGTGCAGCGGGCGCTGCGGGTGCCGTCGCTGGAGGTGCTGAGCTACACCGAAGCCAAGCAGCGCTTCGAGCGCAACTACCTGGTGCAGCTGCTGAAACTCACGGATGGCAACGTGGCCGACGCCGCCCGCCTGGCCGAGCGCAACCGCACGGAGTTCTATCGCCTGCTGCAGAAATACGATCTGGACGCCAGCCTGTTCCGTGGAGACGGCGCCGCTGTCGCCACGGAGCGACAGGAATAAACGCTTACACATCAATCACTTAGCAAATGGCGGCGGAAGCTTGTCGCCATCTCCCGACAAAACCGGGGCAATATGGCCGGAAATGCCACGGCCGATCCGGGCTCGGCAGGAAAACCGCATTTAAGCGTTTGATTTTAAACAGTTTATTAAAGCTGGCACGGGGTTTGCAAAGGAGAGGATAACGTCACTGACGTTTCACCCTCAAACTTGAAAGAAGGAAGCAAATCATGATGACTACCAAACTGATCGCCCGCCTGCTGGTTGCCGCCACCCTGACCGCCGCTGCCGCCACCGGCACCGCATTCGCCGCCGGCCAGACCGAAGCCGCGATGGCAGGCGCCGCCAAGACCGGCGCCGCCACCAATGACGACGCCATCACCAGCAAGATCAAGGCTTCCCTGGCAGATCAAAAACAAATCGGCGTGACCACCACCGACGGCGTGGTAGTGCTGAGCGGCTCGGTAGCGAGCACCGACATCGGCACCAAGGCCATCCAGGTCGCATCGGCCGTGCCGGGCGTGAAAGAAGTGAAAAGCGAACTGACCGTCGCTTCGAAGTAAGCAGTAGCAGCAACCCCGAGTTAATAGGAGCAAGTCTTTACCGGACAGCGTGCGTAGACGCTGCCCGGTTTTTTTTCGTCCGCAAAACCCGCAATGCGGCCACAGGGGTCTGACCCCGTACGGGGTCAGCCCCCACCGCTCCGGTTTGCGGGGTGACTAGCTCAGGTTTTCCAGGCGGATCTTGGTGACGTTGCCGCACACGGTGGCCAGGCCTTCGATCTTGGCGATCGCCGACATGACGTTCTTCTCCTGCGTCTGGTGCGTCAGGAAGATGATGTCGGTACGGGTTTCGCCGTCCGCCGGTTCCTTCTGCATCATGGCGTCGATCGAGATGGTGGCGTCGGCCAGGATGCGGGTCAGGTCGGCCAGCACGCCCGGCTGGTCGCTGACGTTCATGCGCAGATAGTAGCTGGTGGTGATTTCCGACATCGGCAGGATCTCGATATCGGTCATCGCGTTCGGCTGGAAGGCCAGGTGCGGCACGCGGTGCTCGGCATCGGCCGTGGCTAGGCGGGTGATGTCGACCAGGTCGGCGATCACGGCCGACGCGGTCGGCTCGGAACCGGCGCCCTTGCCGTAGTACAGCGTGGCGCCGACGGCGTCGCCATGCACCAGCACGGCGTTCATCGCGCCTTCGACGTTGGCGATCAAACGTTTCGACGGGATCAAGGTCGGGTGCACGCGCAGTTCCACGCCTTCCACGCCGTTGACCTTGGCGCGCTTGGCGATGCCCAGCAGCTTGATGCGGTAGCCCAGTTGCTCGGCGTAGCGGATGTCGATGGCGTTCAGCTTGGAGATGCCCTCGACGTGCGCCTTGTCGAACTGCACCGGTATGCCGAAGGCGATCGCCGACATGATGGTGGCCTTGTGCGCCGCGTCCACGCCTTCGATGTCGAAGGTCGGGTCGGCTTCGGCGTAGCCCAGCTCCTGCGCCTGCTTGAGCACGGTGGCGAAGTCCAGGCCCTTGTCGCGCATCTCGGACAGGATGAAGTTGGTGGTGCCGTTGATGATGCCGGCCAGCCATTCGATGCGGTTGGCGGTCAGGCCTTCGCGCAGCGCCTTGATGATGGGGATGCCGCCGGCCACGGCCGCCTCGAACGCCACCATCACGCCCTTGGCTTGCGCCGCGGCGAAGATCTCGTTGCCGTGCACGGCCAGCAGCGCCTTGTTGGCGGTGACCACGTGCTTGCCGTTGGCGATGGCTTGCAGCACCAGCTCCCTGGCCTGGTCGTAGCCGCCGATCAGCTCGACGACGATGTCGATGTCCGGATCGTTGACGATGTCGAACGGGCTGGCCACCACTTTGACCTTGTCGCCGGTGCGCAGCTTGGCGCGCTCCAGGTTGCGGGCCGAGACGGCGACGATTTCGATGCCGCGGCCGGCGCGGCGGCGGATTTCTTCCTGATTGCGCAACAACACGTCGAACGTGCCGCCACCGACGTTACCGACGCCGAGCAAACCTACTTTGATGGGTTTCATATAAATCGTTTCTATAATTTAAACCCGTCATTCCCGCGCAGGCGGGAATCCATGCTGAGCCGTACAGGACGCGGCCTATGGATTCCCGCCTGCGCGGGAATGACGGCGAAGTTAGAAGCTGGCGCCGTGACGTTTCCGGTAGCCTTCCATGAACTTGGCGATACGGCCGAAGGCTTCGATCATATCGTCCGAATTCGGCAGGAACACGACGCGGAAGTGATCCGGCGCGATCCAGTTGAAGCCGCTGCCCTGGACGATCAGCACTTTGGTTTCGGCCAGCAGCTCGTAGGCGAATTGCTGGTCGTCCGCGATCGGGTAGATCTTCGGATCGAGGCGTGGGAACATGTACAGCGCAGCTTTCGGCTTGACGCAAGTTACGCCTGGAATATCGGTGAGCAGCTTGTAGGCCAGGTCGCGCTGCTTGAGCAGGCGCCCGCCCGGCCCCACCAGGTCGTGGATCGACTGGTAGCCGCCGAGCGCGGTCTGGATCGCAAACTGGCCCGGCGCGTTGGCGCACAGGCGCATCGAGGCCAGCATGTTCAGGCCCTCGATGTAATCTTTCGCATGGTCTTTCTGGCCCGACACCACCATCCAGCCGGCGCGGTAGCCGCAGGCGCGGTAGTTCTTCGACAGGCCGTTGAAGGTGACGAACAGCACGTCATCCGCCAGCGAGGCGATCGAGACGTGCTCGGCGCCGTCGTACAGCACCTTGTCGTAGATTTCGTCGGCGTAGATGATCAGCTGGTGCTGGCGCGCCAGTTCGATGATCTGCAGCAGCAGCTCGACCGGATACAGCGCGCCGGTCGGATTGTTCGGATTGATGACGACGATGGCGCGCGTGTTGGAGTTGATCTTGCGGCGCATGTCCTCGATGTCCGGGAACCAGTCCTGCATCTCGTCGCACACATAGTGCACCGGCGTGCCGCCCGACAGCGACACCGCCGCGGTCCACAGCGGATAGTCGGGCGCCGGCACCAGCACTTCGTCGCCGGTGTTGAGCAGCGCGTTCATCGACATGACGATCAGCTCGGAGGCGCCGTTGCCCAGATAGACATCCTCGATGCTCACACCGGGAATATTCTTGCTCTGGGTGTAATGCACCACGGCCTTGCGCGGCGCGAACATGCCCTTGGAATCGGTGTAGCCCGCAGCATTGTGCAGGTTGATTTTCATGTCCTGGACGATTTCATCCGGCGGATCGAAACCGAACACGGCGAGGTTGCCGATATTCAACTTCGTGATCTTATGGCCTTCTTCCTCCATCTGCCGGGCTTTTTCCGGCACCGGGCCGCGGATCTCGTAGCAGACTTCCGCTAATTTGTTCGATTTTTGAATCGGTCGCAAAATAAAATCCTGTCTTGGTGAGGCAAACCGCTCAGGACTGCCAAAACACCCCGGCGGCCCGTGCTGCAATGCGAAAAGAACCATTCTGCCGAAAGCCTCCCATTTAATCAACCTGTAAGGGGTGGAAAGCGCAGGATCAGCCCGGAAAAACGCTACAATGGCGCTTCTTTTGCCGACTAAACACACGATTTCTGTCATGAAGCTCCACGCCAGCGATACTCAAAAATACCAGACTGTTACCGGTTACGATGAAACCGGCGTCGAAATCAACGCCCAGCGCTACAACTACAGCCTGATCGTGCTGCCGGAAATCCCGCCGCGCGCCTGGGACGCCCCCACCTTCGAATCTATTACCGCAGAGCATTTCGACACCATAGGCGCCGACAGCCCGGACGTGGTCATTCTCGGCACCGGCGCCAAACAGCGCTTCATCCATCCACGCCTGACCGCCGCGCTGACCATGCGCCGCATCGGCGTCGAATGCATGGACAGCCAGGCCGCGTGCCGCACCTACAACATCCTGATGGGCGAAGGCCGCAAGGTCACGCTCGCTCTGATCATAGACCACACCGAGGGCAACCCCGCCTGATGAACGACCTGTACAACTCCAAGAAAATCGTCTGGTCACTGCTGGCCGCGTTCATCATCGTCTGGCTGTATGTGCTGGGCGTGCGCACGCTGGTGCCGCCCGACGAGGGCCGCTACGCCGAAATGGCGCGCGAAATGTTCGCCACCGGCGACTGGATCACCACCCGCCTGAACGGCATCAAGTACTTTGAGAAGCCGCCGCTGCAAACCTGGATGAACGCGGCCTCGTTTGCCGTGTTCGGCCTGGGCGAATGGCAGGCGCGCCTGTGGACCGGCCTGTGCGGCCTGGGCGGCGTGATCCTGACCGGCTACGCGGGCAACCGCGTGTTCGGCGCGCGCGCCGGCTTCTACGCCGCGCTGGCGCTCGGCTCCAGCCTGTTCTGGGTGGCCTCCGGCCAGATCGATTCGCTGGACATGAGCCTGTCGGGCATGATGACCATCGTGCTGTGCGCGGTCATGATCGCCCAGCGCGACGGCGCCGCCGACGGCGAACGTCGCAACTGGATGCTGGTCTGCTGGGCCGGCATGGCGCTGGCGGTGCTGGCCAAGGGCCTGATCGGCCTGGTGCTGCCTGGCGCGGTGCTGGTGCTGTACTCGGCGCTGTCGGGCGACATCGCCATCTGGAAGCGCCTGCACCTGGGCAAGGGCCTGCTGCTGTTCTTCGCCGTCGCCACGCCGTGGTTCGTGCTGGTGGCGCTGCGCAATCCGGAACAGCCCCATTTCTTCTTCGTGCACGAGCACTGGGAACGCTTCTTCCTGAAGACCCACCACCGCGAAGGCGCGTGGTACTACTTCTTCGTGATGCTGATCCCCGGCATCGTGCCGTGGCTGGGCCTGCTGCCGCAGGCGCTGTGGGGCGCCGTGCGGCGCGAACGCAACGGCGCGTTCCAGCCCAAGCTGCTGCTGTTGATCTGGGCCGTGTTCATTTTCTTCTTCTTCAGCTATTCCAGCTCCAAGCTGCCCGGCTACATCCTGCCGATCTTCCCGGCGCTGGCCCTGCTGATCGCCGTCAACCTGGAAAACGCCTCGCGCCGCAGCCGCATGATCGCCGCCGGCCTGCTGGTGCTGATCGGCGTGGCCGGCGTGGCCGCCGTGCCGCAGATGGTCAGCATGGCGGTGCGCCATCCCGAGGAAACCGCGCTGCTGGAAGCCTACCAGCCGTGGGTGCTGATGGCCGGCATCGTCGCCGCCGCCGGCGGCGCGCTGGCGCTGCTGCATGCGCGCCACCTGCGCCGCGACCTGACCGTGCTCACCATGGCCGTGGCCGGCTTCATCGCCACCCAGCTGATCCTGACCGGCTTCGAGCCGTATGGCAAAATGCGCTCCGGCAAGGCTGTGGCGCTGAAGATGCTGCCGGAGCTCAAGCCCGACACCAAGGTCTATTCGGTCAGCACCTACGAACAGTCGATGACCTTCTACCTGCAGCGCACCGTGGTGCTGGTCGACTACTGGGACGAGTTCACCTTCGGCCTGCGCCAGCAGCCGGAGCTGTCCATCCCGACGGTCGATCAGTTCGTGGTGCAATGGAATGAACACATCAAGCAAAACGTCAAGGTGCTGGCCATCCTCAGCCCGGAGAAGTATGCCGAGCTGAAGGACGATGGCCTGGCCATGCGCGTGGTGGCTGAAGATACGCGCCGCGTGGTCGTGGCCAACCTGTAACTTATTAAAAAATACATGAATATCGCAACTTTCGGTTTTATCGTCTTTGGCGTGCTGTTGAACGCCATCGCCCAGCTGCTGCTCAAGGCCGGCGCCAAGAACGTCGGCGAGATCCACCTGACGCTGGACAACCTGTTCTCGGTCGGCCTCAAAGTGGCGATGCAGCTGCCCATCATCGGCGGCCTGACCTGCTACGTGCTGTCGGTGGTGCTGTGGATCATCGCGCTGTCGCGGGTGGACGTGTCGATCGCCTACCCGATGCTGTCGCTGGGCTACGTGGTCACCGCCATCGGCGCCTGGTATCTGTTCGGCGAAGCGCTGACGGTGCAGCGCCTGGTCGCCATCGGCATCATCCTGGTGGGCGTGGCCTTGCTGGCGCGGACCTGACGAACAATTTAGAATGCGGCCATAAGCCAAAAACAACGAGAGCGACCTATCCAATGACCTCCGCCTTACCTTTCTTGCCTTTTTCAAAACCTACGATCGATGAGGCAACCATCGCCGCCGTCAGCGACGTGCTGCGTTCCGGCTGGATCACCAGCGGCCCCAAAGTGGCCGCCTTCGAAGCGCAGATGTCCGAATACTTTGGCGGCCGCCCTGTGCGCACCTTCAATTCCGGCACCTGCACGATGGAGATCGCGCTGCGCATCGCCGGCATCGGCGCCGGCGACGAAGTCATCACCACTTCGATCTCGTGGGTCGCCACGGCCAACGTCATCATTGAAGTGGGCGCCACGCCGGTGTTCGCCGACATCGACCCGGTCACCCGCAATATCGACCTGGACCAGGTCGAAGCCGCGATCACGCCGCGCACCAAGGCCATCATCCCGGTCTACCTGTCCGGCCTGCCCGTCGACATGGACCGCCTGTACGCCATCGCCAAGAAACACAATCTGCGCGTGATCGAAGACGCGGCCCAGGCTTTCGGCTCGGAGTGGAACGGCAAGCGCATCGGTTCGTTCGGCGACTTCGTCTCGTTCAGCTTCCAGGCCAACAAGAACATCACCACCGGCGAAGGCGGCGCGCTGGTGCTCAACAACCTCGAAGAAGCCAAGCTGGCCGAGAAGTACCGCCTGCAGGGCGTGACCCGCAGCGGCGTCGACGGCATCGATGTCGACGTCCTCGGCGGCAAGTACAACATGAGCGACATCATGGCCGCCATCGGCCTGGGCCAGTTCGCCAACATCGACAACATCACCGCGCACCGCCGCAACCTGGCGCGCCATTACTACCAGGCTTTCGGCGCGGATTTCGAAGCCCGGTCCGGCGCCCAGCTGCCGGTCCAGGCCTTCGAGACCAGCAATTACCACCTGTTCCAGATCGTGTTGCCGGACAACGGCCCGACCACCCGCGCCGACTTCATGCGCGCGATGCAGGAGCGGTTCAACGTCGGCACCGGCTACCACTACGCGCCCATCCACCTGTTCACCATGTACCGCGAGCGCGGCTTCAAGGAGGGCATGTTCCCCGTGTCGGAAAAAATCGGCCGCCTGACCGTGACCCTGCCGATGTTCTATGCCATGACCACGGCCGATGTCGACCGTGCCGTCGCCGCCGTGAAAGCGATTTTGATCAAATGAGTGTGTCGTTGATGAAACCAGAAATTACCGTCGTCATTCCAATCTACAACGAGCAGGCTGGCCTGCAGTCCTTGTTCGACCGCCTGTATCCGGCGCTCGACAAGCTCGGCACGACCTACGAGATCGTGTTCGTCAACGACGGCAGCCGCGACAACTCGGTCTCCATCCTGGCCGAGCAGTTCCGTTTGCGTCCCGACGTCACCCGCGTGGTGCTGTTCAACGGTAACTACGGCCAGCACATGGCGATCCTGGCGGGCTTCGAAGCCTCGCGCGGCGACATCATGATCACGCTGGACGCCGACCTGCAAAACCCACCCGAGGAAATCGGCAACCTGGTGGCCAAGATCCGCGAAGGCTACGACTACGTCGGCTCGATCCGCCGCAAGCGCCAGGATTCGGCGTGGCGCACCTACGCGTCCAAGGCCATGAACCAGCTGCGCGAAAAGATCACCAACATCAAGATCACCGACCAGGGCAATATGCTGCGCGCCTACGGCCGCAATGTGATCGACCTGGTCAACCAGTGCGGCGAGGTCAACACCTTCGTGCCGGCGCTGGCCTACCGCTTCTCCCGCAAGCCGACCGAGATCATCGTCGAGCACGAGGAACGCGCGGCCGGCGAATCGAAGTACTCCTTGTACAGCCTGATCCGCCTGAATTTCGACCTGGTCACCGGCTTCTCGCTGGTGCCGCTGCAATTCTTCTCGATGTTCGGCATCCTGCTGTCGCTGGCCTCCGGCCTGCTGGTGTTCGTGCTGCTGGTGCGCCGCCTGTTCCTGGGCGCGGAAGCGGAAGGCCTGTTCACGCTGTTCGCGATCGCCTTCTTCTTCATGGGCACCATCCTGTTCGGCATCGGCCTGCTGGGCGAATACGTGGGCCGCATCTTCCAGCAAGTGCGCGCGCGCCCTCGCTACGTGGTACAAACGATACTGGAACAAAAACCCGGCCAGTCGCTCGACGTGCCGGCCGGTGTGGAAAAACGTACCGTAGGCCGAGGCCATGACTGATTTCAACAAACCGCAACGCGCCGTCGTCTTCGGCTACCACAACGTCGGCGTGCGCTGCCTGAAGGTGCTGCTGGCCGGCGGCGTCGATGTCGCGCTGGTGGTCACGCACGAGGACAGCGCCAGCGAAAACATCTGGTTCGAATCGGTGATTTCGCTGTGCCAGGCCGAGGGCATTCCCTACATCACGCCGGCCGACGCCAAGTCGCCCGAGCTGCTGGAGCAGGTCAAGGAAATCGCCCCGGACCTGATGTTCAGCTTCTACTACCGCAACATGCTGCCGGCCGAGCTGCTGGCGGTGGCGCCCGCGTTCAATATGCACGGCTCGCTGCTGCCGGAATTCCGCGGCCGCGCGCCGGTCAACTGGGCGGTGCTGAACGGCGCCACCGTCACCGGCGCCTCGCTGCACGAGATGACCGTCAAGCCCGACGCCGGCGCCATCGTCTCGCAGATGGAAGTGCCCATCCTGCCGGACGACACCGCGCACGAAGTGTTCGGCAAGGTCACCGTGGCGGCCGAGCAGGCGCTGTGGCGCGTGCTGCCGACGCTGCTGGCCGGCACGGCGCCGCGCACCAAGAACGACCTGACCAAAGGCGGCTACTTCGGCGGCCGCAAGCCCGAGGACGGCCGCATCAACTGGCTGCTGCCGGCGCAGGATGTGTACAACCTGCACCGCGCGGTGGCCCCGCCCTACCCCGGCGCCTTCACCGATATCGGCGGTGTACGATACGTGCTGCAACGGGCCCGATTGTCTGGCAATTTCGGCAATGTTGTATCGCTAAGTTTGCCACCGGGCTTGACAGTAGTGGATAATTGCATCTTTGGCGTGTGCGGCGATGGCCGCATGCTGACGATTTCCGCCTTGACGGCCGACGGGGAACCCGTAACGGCTGAGCAGTTGCAATCCCGCCTGGCGGAGCTGTCCGCTGGCGGACAATGAACATTACCTGGGTAACTATCACATGAAAAAAGTCCTCATCCTCGGCGTCAACGGCTTCATCGGCCATCACCTGTCGAAGCGCATCCTGGAAACGACCGACTGGCATGTCTACGGCATGGACATGAGCACCGACCGCATCACCGACGTGCTGGAGAACGAGGCCTACAAGTCGCGCATGCACTTCTTCGAAGGCGACATCACCATCAACAAGGAATGGGTCGAGTACCACGTCAAGAAGTGCGACGTGATCCTGCCGCTGGTCGCCATCG
The DNA here is from genome assembly GCF_036688705.1 of Duganella sp. S19_KUP01_CR8. Lineage (NCBI taxonomy): Bacteria > Pseudomonadati > Pseudomonadota > Betaproteobacteria > Burkholderiales > Oxalobacteraceae > Duganella > Duganella sp. S19_KUP01_CR8. Next base: position 106,136 of record NZ_JAQQPR010000012.1, read on the forward strand.
CGACGCCGTCGACCTATGTGAAAGCGCCGCTGCGCGTGTTCGAACTGGACTTCGAGGCCAACCTGCCTATCGTCCGCTCGGCCGCCAAGTACGGCAAGCACCTGGTGTTCCCGTCGACCTCGGAAGTGTATGGCATGTGCCACGACGACGAGTTCGATCCCGAGAACTCGGAGCTGGTCTGCGGCCCGATCAACAAGCCGCGCTGGATCTACTCCAACGCCAAGCAGCTGATGGACCGCGTGATCTGGGGCTACGGCATGGAAGGCCTGAACTTCACGCTGTTCCGTCCGTTCAACTGGATCGGCGCCGGCCTGGATTCTATCCACACGCCGAAAGAAGGCTCGTCGCGCGTGGTGACGCAGTTCTTCGGCCACATCGTCCGCGGCGAGAACATCTCGCTGGTCGACGGCGGCGCGCAGAAACGCGCGTTCACCGACATCGACGACGGCATCGACGCGCTGATGAAGATCATAGCCAACAAGGACGGCGCCGCATCGGGCAAGATCTACAACATCGGCAACCCGGTCAACAACTACTCGATCCGCGAACTGGCCGGCATGATGTTGAAGCTGGCCGAGCAGTATCCTGAGTACGCCACCGGCGCCAAGCAGGTCAAGATCGTCGAGACCACGTCGGGCGCCTACTACGGCACCGGCTACCAGGACGTGCAGAACCGCGTACCGAAGATCACCAACACCTGCGAAGAGCTGAACTGGAAACCGACCACCACCATGGCTGACGCGCTGAAGAAAATCTTCGACGCCTACCGTGGCCAGGTGGCCGAAGCACAAAAACTGATGGACTAAGACTTGACCGAGACTTTGCAACCGCAAGCGCCGCTGATGGTGTTGAAGATTGATGTCGACACCTACCGCGGCACCCGTGAAGGCACCATGAACCTGGTGTCCATGCTGAAGGCGCACCAGGCCCAGGCTACCTTCCTGTTTTCGCTGGGACCGGATCACACCGGCTGGGCGCTGCGTCGCGCGCTGCGTCCGGGCTTCTTCAGCAAAGTCTCGCGCACTTCCGTGGTCGAGCACTACGGCATCAAGACGCTGATGTACGGCACTCTGCTGCCGGGTCCGGACATCGGCAAGGATTGCGCCGGCGAGATGCGTTCCGTGCGCGACGCCGGCTTCGAATGCGGCATCCACACCTGGGACCACGTACTGTGGCAGGACAACGTCGCCAACCGCGACGGCGCCTGGTCCACCAAGATGATGCGCAAGGCCGCCGCCCGCTTTACGCAGGTGTTCGGCAGCGCGCCGCGCACCCACGGCGCGGCCGGCTGGCAGATGAACAACGCCGCCTTCGCCGAGCACGACACCGCCGGCTACGCCTACGCTTCCGACGGCCGCTGCGTGCTCAACGAGAACGGCACCTTGGCCAATCCGGCCGACGGCCCGCACCGCTTGTCCGACGGCGACCAAGTGCTGTCCCACATCCAGCTGCCGACCACGCTGCCGACCTTGGACGAGCTGCTGGGCCGCGAGATCGACGGCGTCACCATCGGCACCGGCAACATCGCCGCCTTCCTGCTGAAGCTGACCGCCGGCGCCACCCGCGACCACGTATATACTTTGCATTCTGAACTTGAAGGGCAAAAACTCGCCCCCATATTCGAGCAGTTGTTGGCCGGATGGAAGGCGCAAGGTTACCAACTGGCGTCGATGGCCGATTACCATCAGAAGGTCCAGCATCAGACCATGCCGGTTTGCCCGATCACCTGGGGCGAGCTGCCGGGTCGTTCGGGACAGCTGATCGTACAGGGTGCTGCCCGTTCTTAATGCCTACCGTTCAGGAGACTGCCTGTGGCTGATAGCCCAACCGTTGTAACCGATTTCTCCGCCGCCATGACCAGCGGCCAGACCTTCCAGCTGTCGGGCCGCCCGGCGCGCCATACCGTGCTGTTCTTCTACCCCAAGGACAACACCCCGGGCTGCACCACCGAAAACATGGCTTTCCGCGACCTGCACGAGCAATTCCAGGCCGCCGGCGCCGAAATCTACGGCATCAGCCGCGATTCGCTGCGCTCGCACGAAAGCTTCAAGACCAAGCTGGGCCTGCCCTTCGAGCTGATTTCCGACCCCGACGAAGCGGTCTGCCTGCAGTTTGGCGTCATGAAGATGAAGCAAATGTACGGCAAGACGGTGCGCGGCATCGAGCGCAGTACGTTTGTGATTGACGCTCATGGTCAATTGGTGAAAGAATGGAGAGGCGTGAAGGTAGCGGGTCACGTCGATGAAGTGCTGGAATTTGTAGCGCGTCAGGCTTAGTGTCAGGATGCGCGTTGCAGCTTCCAGAGTTGCTCAACCGAACCAAGCCTATCCAGTCATTTTGAGTCATCACTGTCATACACACCACCACCCTACATGGTGGCCAGCCGGCCACCACGCGGTACTTTCTCCGGGCATGATGAGCGCCCGTCGGCAGTCTTTAAACCCTGTTTTCACCCAGCATCCACCCCATACGGTCCCAATGTTTCCCACACCAGGAAGCATGCTGCGCCATGGGCGGATTCCTCCAGATTTTTTTCAAATGAGATCCTGATGCCACTGCCAAAATTACCTAGTAAGCCAGCGACTTTACTTCTGGCGAAAGATTATCCAAAAGCGACAGGGCCGCGCCCAGTTCCCGCTATCGCAGCGGTGGCTGAAGTCGCGCCCGCGCCGAAGAAAGCGGCGCCTGTCAAAGCTGTGCCTGTAGCAAAAACCAAAGTCGAAGCACCGAAAACCAGCAGCAAGTCCAAAGCCGTGGCCGCCGTATTGAAGGCCGCGCCGTCCGTATTGAAGAACGCCGCAGCCGGCATCGCGCCAGCCGCGGCCAAGCCGGCCGCCAAGGCCAAGCCGGTGCCTGCCGCGCGCGGCAAGGTCACGCCGATCACCGCCGAGGCGCCGCACCCGGCCAAGCACAAGCCGCATGAAGTGGCGATCAAGTCGTCGACCAGCCGTCACGCCGACCAGACCGGCACCACCAAGCTGTTCGTGCTCGACACCAACGTGCTGATGCACGATCCATCGTCGCTGTTCCGCTTCGAAGAGCACGACGTCTACCTGCCGATGATGACGCTGGAAGAGCTGGACAACCACAAGAAGGGCATGACCGAGGTGGCGCGCAACGCCCGCCAGGTGTCGCGCACCTTGGATGCGCTGGTCTCCAACACCGACGACGACGCCATCGAGAACGGCATTCCGCTGTCCAAGCTGGGCAACAAGGACGCCAAGGGCCGCCTGTACTTCCAGACGCGCCTGCAAACGGCCGACCTGCCGGTCGGGCTGCCGGTCGGCAAGGCCGACAACCAGATCCTGTCCGTGGTCCGCTCGCTGGAAGCGGAACAGGAAGGCCGCCCTGTGGTGCTGGTGTCGAAAGACATCAACATGCGCATCAAGGCGCGCGCGCTGGGCCTGCCGGCCGAGGATTACTTCAACGACCACGTGCTGGAAGACACCGACCTGCTGTACTCGGGCATCGTCCAGCTGCCGGACGATTTCTGGACCAAGCATGGCAAGGACCTCGAATCCTGGCAGGAAAACAAGAACGGCCAGAGCGCGACGTTCTATCGCGTCACCGGTCCGTTCGTGCCGTCGCTGCTGGTCAACCAGTTCATCTTCCTGGAGCCTAAGAATGGCGAAACGCCGTTCTACGGCCAAGTCAAGCAGATCAACGGCAAGACCGCCGTGCTGCAGACCTTGCGCGACTTCAGCCACAACAAGAACAATGTGTGGGGTGTCACCGCCCGCAACCGCGAGCAGAACTTCGCCTTGAACTTGCTGATGAATCCGGAATGCGACTTCGTCACCCTGCTGGGCCAGGCCGGTACCGGCAAGACCCTGCTGGCCCTGGCCGCAGGCCTGGCGCAAGTGCTGGAAACCAAGCTCTACAACGAAATCATCGTCACCCGCGTGACGGTGCCGGTCGGTGAAGACATCGGTTTCCTGCCGGGTACCGAGGAAGAGAAGATGTCGCCATGGATGGGCGCCTTCGACGACAACCTGGAAGTGCTCAACAAGTCCGATTCGGACGGTGGCGAATGGGGCCGCGCGGCGACGCAGGACCTGATCCGCTCGCGCATCAAGATCAAGTCGCTCAACTTCATGCGCGGCCGCACTTTCGTCAACAAGTTCCTGATCATCGACGAAGCGCAGAACTTGACGCCGAAGCAGGTCAAGACGCTGGTCACGCGTGCCGGTCCGGGCACCAAGATTCTTTGCCTGGGCAATATCGCGCAGATCGACACGCCTTACCTGACCGAAGGGTCGAGCGGCCTGACGTATGTGGTGGATCGCTTCAAGGGATGGTCGCACAGCGGTCACGTGACCCTGGCGCGTGGCGAACGCTCACGCCTGGCTGACCACGCCAGCGACGTTTTGTAAATGTAGTAGAATAAGCCCGTACCTGTTAGCCCCGCCCGCAGCAATGCCGGCGGGGCTTCTTTTTTCTATCAGGCTTTGTTGTTGCGGCGACGGGCGTAGCCGCCCACCAGCGCCAGGCCGCCCAGCAGCATGGCATAGGTTTCAGGTTCCGGCACCGGCGCCAGCGTGTTGGCGCTGAAGCTCTGGAAAGAGCCGTTGGCGGCAGCGTACTGCACTTGCTGGCCGCCATCGCAGCAGCCTTCCAGGCCGTAGATGGTCAGCGTGTGGTTGCCGGCCGACAGGGCCTGGTTGTTGATCTGGAACGAGCCATTGGCGGTGTTGTAGTCGTAGTTCCACCACATGTCGTTGGTGTTCAGCGCGACGGCCTGGCCGTCCAGGAACACGGCGCCGCCGCGGCCGAAGTCGACACCGGCGCGGAACGAATAGGTGCCGGCGGCGCTCAGGCCGAAATCGATGGTGGACTTGAAGGCGATGTTGGTCGTGCCGGCGCCGAAGATCGAATTATTGGACACGTTGTCGTAGCTGCTCAGGACGGTCGAGTGGCCGCCGGCGACTGCGGCATCAACCAAGGTGCTGTAGTCCAGCGCGGTTGCCAGTGGGCCAGCGCCGGAACTGCCGGTCTGGAAAGTGATCACGGCGGCGTTGGAGCTGCCAATGGCGGCCAAAGCGAGTGCAACTACGGCGAACTTGATGGTTTTCATGTTGATCCTGTTGGGAGGTTGAGATGGTCAAATCGAAAAGCAAGCCAGGCGCAAGGATTGGGAGCCGGAAGATAAATTGCATTTAAGCAATTTAAGATGTAATTAAGAATTATTTAAATGGTATCGCAACTGAATTTTGATGTCAATCTTTAATGCATTGCACAATAAAGGCGGCGTCAGCCACGAAAGTGCTTGAAACCGGCAGCAACCTGTATGACACTAGACACTGCAAGTCATTGATTTCGCCAGACTTTCGGACCACAGCCGAGGTAAGACCATGGACATCCCTATCCTGATCCGAAAAAAAGGCAGCACCAAATATGGTGTCACCGTGCCGGACATCCCAGGTTGCGTCACCACCGGCGACACGGTGGACAAGGCCATGAGCAACGCCACCAAGGCCATCTACGGCCACGTCGGCCAGTTGGTCGAACAAGGCAAGGCCTTCGAAATCAAACCCTCCGAAGTGGAATTCCTCTCCCGCGAGCCGGACTATGCCGGCGGCATCTGGGCGCTGGTCAGCCTGGATCTGGCCAAGCTGAACGATCCGCCCGAGGATTGAGTCACGCCCCCCCCAATATCGCTCCCCCTTTGGGCATGCGGTCAGAATAGCTGATCAATGTTCATATGGATTGTCTGCATTCGGCTACTGTTTAGCTCAATTGACAATCCCAATTTGCGGGGGCACGATGGGCGAGAAGAAGGCAACCCTGATTCTAAAAAAAACGCGTCCACCTGTCGTCATCCGCATTCGCGGAACTGGTCATTTGGAGCTTGCCCGGCTCGAGACAATCAAACGCCCTCCACTCCTATAAATACCGACTGGCATATGTGGTAAATGGCAAATGCGTAGTTCGCTTTGACAACGAAGTAGCGAAAGGCGACCACCGCCATTTCGGTTCCACAGAAACGCCGTACAACTTCACTACGCTGGGGCAGTTGAAAAAGGATTTTTACCTGGATATTGCGAGGTGGAACCATGAAAACGGTTATCTTTGAAGTCAGATCGCTGGAGGATTGCCTGGATGATTTTTCTCAAGCATGGGACACGGGTGTGCCGCAAACGTCGGCCAGAATGGCGTTTGTCACGCAGGAATTGATGGACGAAGTCCTGACGCCAGATCGCCGGAGTATCGTCAGGATACTTTGTGGTGCGGGCCGAGTGACCGCCACCGAAACAGCGAGGCGCATGGGGCGTGATGCGGAAAAAGTAGAAGCCGATATCCGTGCGCTTGTACTCGCCGGCGTTCTTGAACCCTGCGGTGAAGGGCGCGTGATCTTTCCCTATGACGAAGTAATCCTTGACCTTCCCACTACGGGAAGGGCTACAGTGTGAGCATCGAAACAGTTTGAGGAGTACGACGATGTATCAGCTGCAAGTGGAGAACATGAGCTGCGGCCATTGCGTGGGCGCGGTGACCAAGGCGGTGCTGGCGGTCGATGCGGCCGCCAAAGTCGAGATCGACCTGGCCGGCAAGACCGTCAGGATAGACAGCGCCACCCTGCTGGCGCCATTGAAATCGGCCATCGCCGATGCGGGCTACCCCGTCACCAGCGCGGCCTGATTATTTGTCCAGCTCCGGATAGTGGCGGAAGATGCAGTCTTCATTGAACGCTATCCGCCGCTTGGACTTGAGGTAGATGGCGATGTTGGGCCGCAGCGCCACCTTGTCGCGCAAGGCGATCAGCGCCGGATACGACGGCTCCAGCCGCGCCATCGCTTTCGGGAACGCATAGCGCAAGCCCTCGATCAACTGGAACAGCGACAGGTCCACATACGTCAGCCGCGAACCGACCGCATAACCGCCCCGCCCCGGATTGCGCGCCACCACACCCTCGAAGTAATCGAGGAACTTCGGTATGCGCTCCTCGCGGAAGCACTTGGCGCGCGCCTTGGCCTCCTTCTTCTGCTCTTCGTAGTATTTGCTGACCGCGATCGGATGATGCGTGTCGTGCACCTCGTTGACGATGTCGGCGATGGTCAGTTGCAGCTGGTTGGCCCACAGCCGCCCCGCCTCCGCGCGCGGCGCCAGGCCGTGACGGGCGCCGAGGTACATCAGGATATTCGCCGTCTGCCCGATCAGCAGCTCGCCCGCGCCCAGCACCGGCGGCGCGAACGATGGATGGTCGACCTGCTCGCCATCGAGGCAGGACAGCAGCGCCGGCATGCCCTGCTTCCGCCGCGCCACGTCCACGTAGGGGGCCGCCGCCTCCTCCAGCGCCAGCCGCACGAATTCACCGCGGCCCTGCAGGCCGTCCCAGTAGTAGAGTTGGTAGGGTGTCGTCATGCCAAGATAGTAGCATTGACAACGACTGGACCGCGCCCGGAACGATATTCAGTACACGGTTATAATCGACCGTTAAGCCCATCACCTCCGACACCTCATGCCGCCAGTCCCGCCACTTGAAATCCACATCGTCCTGATGGTCGCCGCCGCCGGTCTCATGGCCGGCGTTCAGAATGCACTGGCCGGAGGCGGCTCGTTCATCACCTTCCCCGCGCTGCTGCTGGCCGGCCTGAATCCATTGGCCGCCAACATGACGTCCACCATCGCGCTGTTCCCCAGCCAGATCACCTCCGCCTACGCCGGCCGCAAGCTGGCCGGCGATGTCGGACCGCTGACGTTCAAGCAGATGCTGATCATCAGCGCCATCGGCGGCATCTTCGGCGCCATCCTGTTATTGAACACGCCGCCGTCGTTCTTCGCGCGGCTGGTGCCGTGGCTGGTGCTGTTCGCCACCAGCGTGTTCGCGTGGGGCAGCTTCCGCAAGAAACCGCTGCACGCGGCCGGCAGCATGCCGCGCTGGACGCTGGTGCTGGTGCAAAGCTGCATCGCCGTCTACGGCGGCTACTTCGGCGGCGGCATCGGCTTTCTGATGCTGGCCGCGCTGACCATCGCCGGCCAGCAGGTGCGCACCGCAGCCGCCACCAAGAACGTGCTGGCGATGGCGATGAACGCCGCCGCCACGCTGATCTTCGCCACCTCCAGCTTGATCAGCTGGCCGGCCGCGCTGGCGTTGTGCGCCGGCGGCATCGCCGGCGGCTTGTGCGGCGGATGGCTGGTTCACCGCCTGCCGGAAAAAGTCATGCGCGGCTTCGTCGTGATCGTCGGCGCCGTGCTGACCATCTGGATGTTCGTCAGAACGTAGCCTTCAATGTCAGCCGCAAGGTGCGCGGCTCCACCGGATGGTAGTGGATGTCGTTGACGCCTTCCGCCGGCTCGCCCTGCAGGCGCGAAGGATAGTAGTAGTCCACGTCGCTGGCCTTGCGGTCGAACAGATTGAAGACATCCAGCGACACCGCCCAGCGCCGGTCGATCTTGTAGCCCACCCGCGCATACGCAATCGCCGTCGTCGCCGAACGCTGGCTGTTATCCTCGATCAGCGGACGCGGACCGAAGTAGCGCATCTGGAACGCGCCGGACCACGGACCGATATCGGTGATGGTGGCGCCGAACGAAGCCACCTTGCCGATCGCGCCCGGAATGTAGTCGCCCACGTCGTCATGCTCGGTGTAGTGCGCGCGCGAGTAGGCCAGGTCCAGGTCGAACAACAGCCACGGCGTGGCGATGTAGTGGTTGTTCCACTCGATGCCCGAACGGTAGCTGCCACGGCTGGCCGCCGTGTCGCCGGCATCGCCGGAGAACACCAGCTCGGACGCCGAACGCAGCTTCCACAAGGCCATCGAACTTTGCAGGCCGGGCACGATCTCCGTGCGCACGCCCAGTTCCGCGCCGCGCGTCTTGACCAGCGGCGTGACCGGGTCGATCGGCTCACGCTCCTTCGGCGTCAGGTGCACGGTGGTGCCGCGCGCGTCGTTGCTGTGGAAGCCTTCGCCATAGTTGATGAAGAACTCCGTCTTGGCCCACGGGCCCAGCACCACCGCCATCTTCGGCGACGTCATGCCCTCGCCGACCTTGCCGGTGTTCTCGGCGATGTTGCTGTTCACATCGAAGCGGTAACGGTCATAGCGCAAACCGGCCGTGGTGCGCAGCCACTCGCGCCACTGCACAGTGTTCTCGAAGTAGACCGAGGCATTCGCCTCCTTGACCTTCGATTCCGTGATGGTGCCGGTGATCTGCCGCTTCACGGTGCTGTACAGCGCCAGCGGCGACAGGTAATCGTAACGCCCCTGCACGCCGACCTTGTTGTTCACTTCCAGCCCGCCCCACTTGCCGAACCAGGTCTGCGCCACGTCGAAGCCCGTCATGCGGCGCTTCTCGGTCTGGCGCGACTGGTCGCCGTTGACCGGATCGTCGAGGAAGTAGGTGAAGTCGTTGTACAGGTCCAGGCTCGATTGCACCACGTAGGCATTGGCCTGCAACAGCGTGTCGCTGCTGCGGCGGCGCAGCGTGGCGGACAGGCTGTAACGCGAGGTGATGCCGCCGTCGCTGGTGTCGATGGCGCCGTAGGGACTGATCTCGCCGCTCTGCACCGCGCGCAGCGGGATCTGGTTGCTGGCATACCAGCCGCCCTTGTAGAACATGCCGGTGACGCTGAACTGGTTGTCGCTGCCTCCCTGGCTGTAGCGCAGCACGCCCAGGCTTTTGTGGAAGGCTTCCGGGCTGACCCACGGCCCGTTGTTGTGGCCCAGCTCCGCGCCGTAGACCAGGTTGCCCTCGCCCAGCGGCGTCGAACCGGTCAGGTTGGCGCGGTAGTACTGGTGCCCGCCGGCCGTGACGCTGGCGGTGTTTTCCTTCAGCTTGTTCGCCAGCCCCAGGTGCGCCGCGCCGGCCGAAGCGAAGTCGCCTTCGTCCGCGTAGTACGGCCCCTTTTTGTAGTTGATGCGGTCCACCAGTTCCGGCATCAGGAAATTCAGGTCGGTGTAACCCTGGCCGTGCGCGTGGGTGCGCATATTGACCGGCATGCCGTCGATGAAGGTGGCGAAGTCGGTGCCGTGATCGAGGTTGAAGCCGCGCAGGAAGTACTGGTTGGCCTTGCCGTCGCCGCTGTGCTGCGTGACGATCACGCCAGGTACGAACTCCAGCAACTCGCCGGGCCGTAGCGCCGGACGGTTGGCGATCAGCGCCGCAGTCACCGAGCCCTGGCTGGCGGCGCTGGACGTGCCGACGCCGTTGTCGTAGTGGCCGCGCACTTCCACCGCAGCCATGGCGGTGGGCGCGGCCCCGGTGGCCTCCTCGTCGGCATGCGATGCAAGCGGAAAAACGGCCGCCAGCGCGACGATGGATTTTACGATCATAGGTACTCCTTCAGCTTACTCAATTTATTGCGACGGCCGATGTAGCCGACTCCGATCAGCGCGGCGGCCAGCGCCAGCAGCGCCAGCGTGCCGACGGTCTTCTGCACCGGCGTCAGGTTGGCCAGCGTTTGCATTTCAAAGCCATTGACCTTGGCGTCGGCAGCATCGGCCTTGGCCTTCGGCGCCGGCTCGGCGGGTTTGTTCTTCGCGCGTGCAGGCACGGGCGGCGGCAGCTCCTGTGCCTTGGCCTGCAATGCCTGCAAGTCCGCCACCGCGTTCTGCATGGCGGCATCGGTCTGCTGCTGCGTGGCCGACGGTGCGGAAGGCTGCGCGGACGGCGCCGCGCCACCGGCCCGGCCGGCGGCCGCCGCACCGCGCGCTACCGCCGCGTTGGTGCCGACGTTGGGCACGAACTGCCCACTGAACTGCGGCGCGATCTTCATCGTCGCCTTGCTGCACGAATCGGCGCTGCACGACACGCCGGCATCCTTGATCGCCTGCGCATTCTGTTGCGTCAGTTTTTCGCGCACCGCGTCGCTCGGCTTCCAGTAGCCACGTTCGATCGCGCTCAGCATGCGGTCGGTGATGGCCTGGAAGGCGCGCAGGTTGCCGCTGCTGGCGAAGCGCTCGCGCACCTTCAGGCCGTGGCGGTCTTCCACATAGGTGTCGTACATGCGCTGCCATTTGCCGCCGTCCACCACTTCCGGCACGGTGACCTGCCAGGCCCACAGATAGTCGACCACGCGGTTGATGTAGCGCGCGCCGGAATAGCCTTCCTTCAGCATGCTGTCGGCCCAGCGCGGGTTCAGGTAGCGCGCCTGCATCTCCTGGCCCATGTACTGCTCCAGCGTCTTGTGGCCCGGCTTGCGCGGGTTGGACAGGTCGCTGACCATCACCTCCGGCGTCTTGCCGTCCACGCTGCGGATCGCCATCGCGGTGCCGCCCAGGTACTGGAAGAAGTCGTCGTTATCCAAGGTCGCGAACAGATTGCTGGAGCGGCTGTGCAGCGCGATCTTGCTGCCGCTGATGGCCTGTTTGAACAACTCGCGGCGCTGGCCGGGATCGGCCTTGTCGTCGCCCCAGTAGCCGGCGCCGAACGGATGGCTCATGCGGTTGATGAAGACGTCCGCCACTTCCTTCTCGTTCTGCCAGGCGTTGGTCAGCGGGATCAGCTTCTCGATCTGCGTGCCGTAGGCGCCGCTCGGCAGGCCGAAGATCCGCACGGAGGCCATGCGCTGCGCCTCTTCGGCGGAGATGCCGCTGGCCTGCAAGGCGGCCACGGTCTTGCGGCTGTGCGCCTGCATCACGTTGCCGTCTTCGCCGGGGCCGTTATCGTCCTGCTTCTGCGCCAGTTGCGCGGCCTGGTCCATCAATGTCAGCAGGTTGCCGAACAGGTCGCGGAACAGGCCGGACGAGATCAGCGTCACGTCCACGCGCGGACGCCCCAGCTGCTTGCGCGTCAGCGCCTCCACGCCGGTCACGCGACCACGCTCGTCCCACGTCGGACGCACACCCATCAGCGCCATCGCCTGCGCTTCCATGATGCCTTCGTGGCGCGAGGTTTCGACGCCCCACAGGTTCATGCTCAACTTGTCGGGCCAGGCGCCGTGGCGCTTGCGGTAATCCTCCGCCAGTTGCTGCGCCAGTTTGTAACCGGCTTCGTAGGTGGTCTTGCTTGGAATGCGCGACGGATCGAGGCCGAAGAAATTGCGGCCAGTCGGCAGCGCATCCGGATTGCGTACCAGGTCGGCGCTGGCGCCGGTCGGGATGTAGCGGCCGGACAGCGCCTGCATCAAGCGCTCCAGTTCCAGCCCTGCGCTGCGCTCGATATCGTTTTCCAGCTGGGCGATACGCTTGGTTTTCTGCTCCGCCGTCGACGTGGTGTCGAGGCTGACCACGGCGCGCGCGGTGGCGTTGCGCAGCTCCGGCTTCGGCGCCACGCCGAAGGTATGCAGGCCGAACGGCGTCAGCTTGCTGCCGGTGTCGTCCAGGTATTCCTCCAGCCCTTCCATGTCGGCTTCGGTTTTGAGCTCGGTCTTCTTCATGTCCTTCAACACGCCGCTCTTGGCCGCCAGGCGGTTGATCGCGGTCAGGTGGCTGCGCGCCAGCAGCGGGCTTTTTTGCTCGGCCACGCGGTAGTCGTTCAGCAGCGCGCCCAGTTCGCGCAGGTCGGGATTCAGGCCGGCCACGTCGAACGGTGGCGTCATATGGTCGATGATGACGGCCATGCCGCGGCGCTTGGCCTGTATGCCCTCGCCCACGTCGTCCATCACATACGGGTAGATATTGGGCATGGCGCCGATCAGCGCCTCGGTCGGATCGCTCTCGGACAAGCCAGCCTCTTTACCGGTCAGCCATTCCTGCGTGCCGTGGGTGCCGATGTGCATGACGGCGTTGGCCTGGAAGCCCTTTTGCAGCCACAGGTAGAACGCGATGTATTCGTGCGACGGCGGCATGCTGACTTCATTGTGCAGCTTCTCCAGGTTCTGCTCCCACGCGCGACCTGGCTGCGGCGCCATCAGCACATTGCCGAAGCGGCGCGCCGGATAGACGAAGAACGGCTCGCCCTTGGCGTTGCGCCACAGGACAGGCGCGTTCTCCGGCTTGCCCCAGGATTTTTCTATCGACGTCCGCAGCGGCTGCGCCAGCGTGGCGAACCATTTCTGGTAGTCGGCCAGCGGCACCAGCAGCGCCTGGCCGCTTTCGGCCAGATGCTTCAGGCCCGCCATGTAGTCGCCCTTGGACTTGCCTGGGTAGTTACCCCACTGCTGGATTTCGCCTTGCAGCTCTTCCTGCGACGGCGGCAGCGCGGCGCCGGTCTGGTAGCCTTCCTGCTTCAGGCGCTGGACGATCTGCCACAGGCTCTCCGGCAGCACGTTCAGGTAGGCCGCGCCGATGGTCTCGGAACCATGCGGATAGTTAAAGTACAGCATGGCGATGCGTTTGTCGCCGTTGGCCTTCTGGCGCAAGGCCAGCCAGCTGGCGACGCGCTCGTTGAGGCGTTCGATGCGCTCGGGGATCGGCGTCTCCTCCACGTAGGCCAGGCCGGTCTGCGCATCGCTGATGCGTTCGCGGCTGGCGACCACGGTCGGCTGGATCAGGCCCGCCACCTCGGCGCCGGCCAACTGCCAGGTGCGTTCGATGATATCGAGGCCGATCTTCGATTCCTGCCACTGCGCCAGCGATTGCTGGCTCAAGGTGATGGCGTTGATCGCCGGGACGCCGATCTTGTCCAGCAGCGCGCCGGTGTTGGCGGTGCCGCCCACCTTCATGCCCAGCGCGACGATCAGCTCGACGCGGCTCTTGCCGTTTTCGTCCAGCAGGAAGCGCAGCGGCACGTCGTACGGATAGCCGAACACCGGCAGCACGTTGTAGCCGCTCGCTTCCAGCCGCGCGACGATAGCCGCCAGCGGCAGCGTTTGTCCCGCCACCAGGCTGGCGCGGTAGAACGGCACGGCGATCCACGGCGCGCCGGCCTTGTAGTTGGCGTAGCCTTGCAGGTACTGCTCGTAGCTGCTCGATGTGCGGTTGGCCGCCACGTCGTACAGGCCCACTTCCGGCATCGCATGCACCGGCGCGACGGCTAGCCTGGAACCAAAGTGGTTGCGCAGGATGTAGCGCAGCAGGTTGCCCATGTTCTCCACGCCGCCTTCGCTGTGGTAGGACTGTATGGTTTTATCGTCGCGCACACCCTGCTCGCGCAGGCTGTCGTCGATGGCGCCACCGACCGCGAACACCGGACGGCGCGCCTTCTGCAAGGCCTGCAGTTCGGCGACCAGCGCCACCATGGCCTGGCGGCCCTTGGTATTGACGATCGCCACATCGGCGCCGGTCAGGGCCGCGCGGTCGGCCGGCGTCATGCCGTTGGCGGGGATGATGCGCACGGCGACGTTCAGCTCCTTCAACTCGGCCTGCAGGCCGCGCACCGCCAGCACGGCGGGACGCGATTCGATATCGCCCAACATCAGCGCCAGCGTGCGCGGCGCCTGCGCCGAGTGCACATAGCCGCCGATGCACAGGGACGCCAGCAACAGCAGCAGCGCCCATAATTTTTTATTCCGGTACATACACGACCTTCCCGTCCGGCAGTTGATACGCGGTGCCCAGGCGTTTGCCGGAGCCCGACAGCGGCTTGTCGCTGACTTTGCTCACCTTGATTTCGGCGCCCTTCTTGGTCAGCACCTCGACATGACCGTCGGCGCTTTTCTTGGCGATGGTGACTTCGGAGTTCGGATCCAGCAGGTCCATCATGTTCCAGGCCGAGAACAGCGCCAGCATCATGGCGACGATGAAGACGATGCTGGCGTCGAACAGGTTGGCGACGCCCGCCAGCGGGTCTTCGTTATGCTCGCCGATGCGGCTGTAGCGGTGGCGGTTCATATAGCGCATCTCAGGCTCCCGCGCGCACCAGGTGCGGCTTGTGGTCTTGCGCCGCGAGGTGGGATTCGGCGGCGTAGGCGATCTCGGTCAGGTCGCTGCGCAGCCAGTGCTCGCGCACCAGGCTCAATACATAGGCGCTGACGCTGCACGCCAGGCCGACCACGGTGGCGGTGAAGGCGGTGGTCATCGACTCGGCCATCTTCGGCAAATTGCCCTGCGCGAGGCCGGCCAGCGAGATCCCCATCGGAATCAGGGTGCCCATCAGCCCCAGCGCCGGGCCGACGCGCACCACGAAGCGCACCCCGTCCAGGCGGCGCACGCCGTTGACGTCGGCGCGCTGCACCAGCCGCTCAAGGCGGGCGTCCAGTCCCGGCTCGCCTTCCTGCGCGGTCAGCACGGCGGCCATCTCCTGCCTGGCGGTGGCGACCAGCACGCGCACGCCGCGGCGGCGCTCCAGCCATTCGGCGCCGAAGGTGCCGAAGCACACCAGCATATGCAGCACCAACGCTGCGATCCCCAGCAGCACGGGCAGATACAGGATGGTGGAAATGGAGTACAGCAGTGTCTCGATGGAGTGCACGGCCGCGTCGGTGGGCAGGTTAAACATGGGCTGGTCCTGTAGGCAGAGAGGGGAAATCGGGGCGCAGGCGTACGCGAACGGCGCGTGCGCGAGGCACGGCCGCCAGTCGGCAAGGCCGTGGCGCGCAAAATCGATGCATAGATGTAGATCGAAACAGATGCAAGCCGCTCACTTCCCCGTGAGCGGATTGAACAGAAATGCCTGGGCACTTCCACCTGTCCTGGCCGGTATCCGGGCTGGCAAGCGACACCGCCTGACCTTCCCATGCGACTGCACAGTGGTTTGAAGAGGCGGATTTGTCGTCAACGACGACGCTTGTTTACCGTTGCGGGGGCAGCACATGTTGGCTGGCGTGGCCAGCTTCATGTTTCCCGTTTAACTGCGCGTCTGGACAGACGCGCGGGCACCAAAACCGGGCGATTATACTTAAAATCCGGGGTCAGGTCCCCCATTTATTCATCAGCTCGGTTGTTCAACCGAGCTGATGAATAAATGGGGGACCTGACCCCGGGTTTAACTGGCCAGAGTTTGGAGAATCGGGCAGTCGGGGCGATGATCGCCGTGGCAGCAGCCGGCCAGCGTTTGCAGGGTGTCGCGCATTTCGGTCAGCTCGGCGATGCGCTGGTTCAGCTCCGCCACGTGGCCCATGGCGATGGTCTTGACGTCGGCGCTGGCGCGCTCCTTGTTCTGCCACAGCGACAACAGGTCGCGGATCTGGTCCAGCGAAAAACCCAGCGAGCGTCCGCGCTTGACGAAGCGCAGCGCGTGCAGGTCGTTGTCGCCGTAGATGCGGTAGCCGGCGTCGCTGCGTTTGCCGGGCGGGATCAGGGCGATGCTTTCGTAGTAGCGGATCATCTTGGCCGAGACGCCGCTGGCGGCCGCCGCTTGTCCGATGTTCATGCTGTTCCTTTCAGGTGGTCCGGCTTCCAGCGGCGCAGCAGCAAGGCGTTGCTGATCACGCTGACGGAGCTGAGCGCCATCGCGGCGCCGGCAACCATGGGGTTGAGCAGGCCGAAGGCGGCCAGCGGTATGCCGACCAGGTTGTAGATGAAGGCCCAGAACAGGTTCTGGCGTATTTTGCTGTAGCTGCGGCGCGAGATCGAAATGGCGGCGGCCACCAGCGCCGGATCGCCGCGCATCAACGTGATGCCGGCGGCGTGCATGGCGACGTCGGTGCCGCTGGACATGGCGATGCCGACATCGGCGGCGGCCAGCGCGGGGGCGTCGTTGATGCCGTCGCCGACCATGGCGATGCAGGCGCCGCCGGTCTTCAGGCCGGCGACGGTGGCGGCTTTGTCGGCGGGGAGCATGTTGGCGATGATGCGGCCGATGCCCAGTTCCTTGCCGACGGCGTCGGCGCTGCCCTGGTTGTCGCCGGTGAGCAGGATGGTCTGGATGTGCATCGCATGCAGCGCTTGCAGCGCGGCGCGGGCTTGCGGTTTGATGCGGTCGCCGAAGGCCAGCAGGCCCAGTAGCTGCGCGGGCTGCGGCGCGCTTGAAGCGGCCAGCCAGGATATCGTCAGGCCTTGCCGCTCCAGTTCCGTGGCGCGGGCGCCCAGCGCATCCAGCGCCACGCCCTCCTCCCGCATCAGCCGCGTGCTGCCCAGGATCAGGCGCGCGCCGTCGACGATGGCCGCCACGCCGCGGCCGGGCAAGGCGGTGACGCCGGTGGCGCTTGGCGCGACGGAGGCTACGCCGCTGCCGGTGGCAGCATGCGCAGTGGCGTTGGCGACGCTAGCCGTGCTGGCACGCGCGGCGGCGGCTTCGGTGACTGCGCGGGCCAATGCATGTTCGCTGCCGCGCTGGATGGCGGCGGCCAGTTGCAGCAGCCGTCCTTCGTCGATGCCGGCCGACGCCAGCGGTTCCAGTGTCATCAGCGACGGCTTGCCCTCAGTTAGCGTGCCGGTCTTGTCGAAGGCCACGGTGGTGATGCGGTGCGCCAGCTCCAGCGCTTCCGCATCCTTGATCAGTATTCCGTAGCGCGCCGCCACGCCGGTGCCGGCCATGATCGCGGCCGGCGTCGCCAGCCCCAGCGCGCAAGGGCAGGCGATCACCATCACCGCCACCGCATTGATGATGGCCCGCTCGGCATCGCCGCTCGCCAGCCACCAGCCGGCGAAGGTCGCCACCGCCAGCACCAGCACCACCGGCACGAACACCGCGCTGACGCGGTCCACCAGATGCTGCACCGGCGCCTTGGCCGCCTGCGCGTCCTCCACCAGGCGGATGATGCGCGCCAGCGTGCTTTCTGCGCCCACCGCCGTCACCCGCACCAGCAACAAGCCTTCGCCGTTGATGGCGCCACCCGTCACATGGTCGCCGGCGTGGCGCGCCACGGGCAGGCTTTCGCCGGTGATGAGCGCCTCGTCGACATGGCTGGCGCCCTCCACCACTACGCCGTCCGCCGCCACCCGCTCGCCGGGCCGCACCACCACCAGCTCCCCCGGACGCACGTCGGCGATCGGCACTTCGATATCCTGCGCGCCGCGCCGCACCCGCGCCGACTCCGGCCGCAGCACCTGCAAGGCGCGGATGGCGGACGTGGTCTGGCGTTTGGCGCGCGCCTCCAGCCATTTGCCCAGCAAGATCAAGGTGATCACCACGGCCGACGCTTCAAAATACAGATGCGGCATGGCGGACGTCGACGCCAGCAGCTGATAGACGCTCAGGCCATACGCGGCGCTGGTGCCCAGCGCCACCAGCAGGTCCATATTGCCGCTGCGGGCGCGCAGCGCCAGCCAGCCGGCGCGATAGAAGCGGGCGCCGAGCCAGAACTGCACCGGCGTCGCCAGCAGCCATTGCACGCGGCCGTCCAGCATCCAGTGCAGGCCGGCCAGTTCCAGCAGCATCGGCAACAGCAGGGGCAGCGACAGCACGGCCGCCAGCAGCACCGCGCGGCCGCCGCCCGGCCCCGCCAGCGCATGATGGGCAGGCGCAGAGGCAGGCGGGGCAGCGGACGGCGGCAGCTCGGGCGTGGCCTGGTAGCCGGCCTTGTCGACCGCCTGCACCAGCGCCGCCACATCGAGCGGCCGCGCCGATTCCACCCGCGCCGTTTCGGTCGCCAGGTTGACGCTGACCTTGTCCACGCCCGGCACGGCCGCCAGCACGCGCTCGACGCGACCCACGCAGGACGCGCAGGTCATGCCTTCGATTTTGATCGACAGTGTTACGGGAATAGCGGAAGTGGACATGACCAACCCAATGGACGACTCAATGACAGTAGCATCAAGTATCCCACGATGGGAAGGTCAAGTCCTTTTCGTCGGTGCGGCCAGGCTTAGCGCACTTCGCAATCGATGGTGTTCGACTTGTTGGGGCCGGTGCTGGCCGCCGGGCCGGTGCTCTGGCTGAACGCCGGCGGCGGCGTGAACGGAATGCCCGGATTGGCCGGCAGGATCACCGGCGGCGTCCTGAAGCTCGGCGTGTAGCCGAACTGGCCGGCGCTGAAATTGGCCGTGCCGGACGGGTTGGTCACATGGATCAAGCCGTCGAGCACCTGCACGTACAGGCCCGGCGCGCGCGCAGCGGTCGGCGACGGCAGCGTCAACTGCGCCAGCATCAGCGGTTGCACCGGCGCGGCCAGCTGGTCCAGCGCGGCGGTGCTGGCCAGGTTGTAGGCCAGGCGCGAGGCCACCGCCTCCTCGCTCGGCTCGACGATGTCGGCGATGAAGGTGGTGCCGCGGATGCCGATGGTGGCGCTCGGCGTCTTCATGGCGAACTTTTCCTTGTTGCGCTTGCCCAGCAGGCCGGTGACCGAGCGCAGGCCGCCCTTGACCAGGCTGAACGAGGCGCTGTCGGCGTCGGGCTTGCCGGCGTCGTAGCTGAAGTCCTCGACCTTGAAGGTGGTGCCCGGCTTGAGCGTGATCTCGCTGTTGTCGATGAATTTCACCATGGCGTAGGTGTTTTTCTCGGTCACCAGCGTGTCGCCGCTTTCGACTTCGGAGCGCATCGACAGGATGCGCACCACGCCGCCGGCCTTCTTGGCCAGCAGCGGCCCGCTCAGCTGCACGATGGTGCCCGCCACTTGCGCGGCCCAGCCCGCGCTGGCCATGCCGCACAGCGCCAGCAACAGCAAGCCCTTGAACAGGGCCCGGACGACGATGGAGTTAGTTGGCTGTGGCATTTTCATTTCCAGTACATTTCAGGGTGAACCGCACGCGGTCAGTACGCCAGTCCCAGACGCAGGTGCAGGCGGCTGGCGTTGTCGCGGCCGGTCGCGCCGGCGCGGACCACGTGGCCGAAATCGAGTTGCAGGTTGACGTAGGTGGACAGCACGAACCGCGCGCCGACGCCGGTGCTGGCGATGGTGGTGCTGGTCAGCTCTTCGGGCAGCGCGTGGTTGCGCTTGGCATAAGCGGTGTCGTAAAAAGCCAGCAGGCGGCAATTCCAGCCGGCGTGGGTGCACAGGTTCGGCGTGTAGGCTTCCAGGTTGACGCCCAGGCCGGAGTCGTTGGAAATCTCGCGCTCGATGAAGCCGCGCACCGAGGTCGCGCCGCCGGCGCCGAATTGCTCGCCGGGGATCAGCGCATCGCTGCTGTACTGGCCGTTGAGGATGGCGCGCAGCTGCCAGTCGTTGGCCAGCGCGCGGGTCAGGCTGCCGGCCAGGCGCAGCATGGTGTAGTCGGCCTTGGCGCCGGCGCGGGCCGCCGTGAACGCGGCCTGGTCGCCCTTGGCGCCGCCGGAGATATTGCGCAGCAAGGTCAGCTGGCCGCTTACTTCGCCCTGCTTGATCGGCAGCGTGCCCTGGTAGCTGATGCTGAGCGGATGCACGGTCACATCGTTGCCCAGCTCCTGGCCCTGCAACTGCACGCTGCTCTTGAAGGCCTTGTAGTCGACGCCGTAGCTCAGCTTGGATTCCAGCTCGCCGCGCTTGGCAAGGCTCTGGTTGTAGCGCGCGCCGTACACCGCGCCCTTGCCGCTGACGGCCAGGTTGACCGCGCCGGCCGACACGGTGCCGGAATCGACGTTGGAATAGCTGGCGAAGAAGTCCAGCGAGTCGCCCAGCGCGTACAGCGGAATATGGTAGCCGGCGCCATACACCTTGACCCGGCCCGGCTCCTCGGCCGAGGTGGTGTACTGCAGGGAGGCCAGGTGGTCGCGATTGAACAGGTTGGCGTTCTGCAGGATGAAGCCGACATGGGTCTTGCCGGTCTGCTGGGTGCCGGTGTTGTCGGCGTTGACCATGGCCTTCCAAATGGACTGGTCCTTGACGTCCAGCACGGCGTCGACCTCGTCGTCCTTTTCGCCGCTTTGCAGCTTGAGCGTGACTTCCTTGGCGGGGCTCTCGTTGCCCTGCTTCAGGTTGGCCGAGACCGCCTTCAGGTCAGGCGTGCGGCCCTCCTGCAAGGCGGGCAGGCTGCGGCGGATATTGTTCTCGTCGAAGTACAGATTGTTCTTCACACTGATGCGGCCGATGCGCGTTTCCACCACCCGCAGTATCACCACGCCGCGGTTCAGCTCCTGCTCCGGCAGCTCGATCGTCACCACGTTGTAGCCGCGCTCGTGGTAGACCGCCTCCAGCGCTTCCAGCGCCCGTTGGACGTCGCCGAAATCGCGCTCCTTGCCGACGAACTTGGCCAGCAGCGCATCGACCTGCGCCGGCGGCAACAGGGTGTTGCCCTTGACCTCGAACCGGGAAATCTCGAAACGGATGGCGGCATTGTCATCCGCCGGCTGGGCCGCCCAGGCCGAAGTGACGGCGGCGGCAAGAAGGGAACCTGCTAATAGGCGCGTTAAGCTATATCTCATGGGTTCGCTCGTAGTATGGGGCGCGTGGAATTTTCCACGCTCTTCTGATGCTAGCATAGCCCTTATATACAATGCCTACTTGAAAGATTGAAATTGATAGTGCTGCGGCCGAGTGTTGGATTTCAGCTCACAAACGGGGCCGTAACATCGACGGCCCCGTGCTTCTCGGCTCGGCATCAGTTGCAATACATCTTCTTGGTCGGCTCGTTTTTGCTGGCGGTCAGTTCGACCTTGCCACTGGACTTATCCTTATCGTCCGGCACTTTGTCGTCCGGTTTGGTGGTGCCACCGCTGCTGCCGGTCGACGTGCTGGCGACGCTGGATTCCGGCGGCGTCGAAATGAGCGGCTTGGCCGGGCCGCCTTGCGTGACGGTAGTGACGGTATTGATGATGTTGACCGTGCTGTTCAGCGCCTGAGCCACCGGCCCGGATGAATGGCTGTCAACGGGTGCCGGGACAGGCGTCGGCACCGGCGTTGGCACTGGCGTAGGCGTTGGCACTGGCGTAGGCGTTGGCACTGGCGTAGGCGTTGGCACTGGCGTAGGTACAGGGGTAGGCGTTGGCACCGGCGTTGGCACCGGCGTCGGCACCGGCGTCGGCACAGGCGTTGGTGTTGGCGTTGGCGTTGGTGTTGGCACAGGCGTTGGCGTTGGCGCCGGTGTCGGCACAGGCGTAGGCGTAGGCGTTGGCACGGGCGCAGGCGTTGGCGCAGGCGGTGGTGGGATGGAACCGCCCGAGTTAATGCTTGGTATCGTGCCGCTACCCAGCGTGACCGATGTGGCATTCACCGAGCCGAACGGCGCAGCCAGGGAAACCGGCGCACCGTTGCTACTGATCGTGGTGGCGCTGCCGACGGTGATGTTACCGAAGGTGGCGACCGCCGAAATGCTGCCGCTCGGCGAGGTCACGTTCAACAAGCCGCCCAGCACGATGTTGTTGGTCGCCGCCATGTTGATCGAGTTAACCGCGTTCAGTTGCGATCCCCCCTGCAACGTGATGTTGGTGCTGGCCGACAGCGCGATGTCGTTGCCGATCAGGCTGTCGCTGACGGTGATCGGACTGTGCGCGGTGATCGACACCCCGCCGTTGTAGGCATGGATGGTGCCGCCGGTATGGATGCCGCCGTGGTTGTCGATGACGATGTTGCCGTTGTGGGTAGTCAGGACGCCCAGCGCCAGCTCGCCGCTGTCGACGGTGTTGTTGAGCTGGAGGTTGCCCTGGTAATTGCTGGCCGTGAAGGCGTTAACATGGTTGCCGCTATTGGTCAGCGCGATGCCGTTATACGCCATCGCATGCAGGCTGTCGGCCGTCAACGCACCGGTCTGGCTGATCGATCCGCTCTCGCCAGCGTTCAGCGTGATGCCGTTCTGCGCGCGTACATTGCCAATCACAATATTGCCGTAACTGTTGACGTTGAACGAGCCGCTCATGTTGATGCTGCCGTTGGTCTGCGTCAGGTTGTTGACGGTCAGGTTGGCGGCGCTGTTGGTGCCGCTCAGCACACCGCTGGCCAAGGTCAGGTAGCTGGCCTCCATGGCGCCGTTCAGCACCAGGCTGCCGCCGTTCAGATTGAGCGTGGCGCCGGTCAGATAAGACTTGCCGCCGGTGCCGGTGACGGTCAGCGCACCGCCGGTCAGCGCCAGCTGGGTGCCGCTGCCGACCGCCATGGTCGCCAGCGTGGTGTTGCCGGCGCTGGCGTCGTAGGTGATGGTGCCGGCGCCGCTGCCGATGGCGGCGGCCAGCACGTTGGCGCCGTCCGGCGCGATGCTGTCGACCCAGTTGCCGGCGGCGCTCCACAAGCCGCCGCCGCTGCCGCTCCAGGTCGACACCGGACGCGCGGTGATCGTGCCATGCACGCCGGTGCTGGTGTTGAGCGTGTAGTTGCCGGCGTCGGTGCCGGTGAGGCTCAGCGTGCCGCCGCTGGCGGTGACGGTCTTGCTGACGCCGACGTTCTTGTCGGCATAGTTGAGGCTGGCGCCTTCGCTGACGAACAGCGAGACCGAGTCGAGCGGGCCTTCCGGCATGCCCAGCACGCCGGTGAGCGTGGCGCCCTCGGTCGTGGCGATGGTGCTGTTGTTGTACTGGCGGCTGGTCAGGGTCGCCGTCAGCGTGGCCTTGGTGATGTCGGCGGTCAGCCCGGTCGGCAAGCCGGTCACCGTATAGTTGCCGCCGTCGGTGCCGCCCAGCGTGAAGCCGGTGGCGGTCACGCTCTTGCCGGTGCCGGCGTTGCGGTTGTTGAAAGTACCGCTGCCGGAAGCCAGGGTGACGACGTCGCTGCCGATCACGCCGGTCACTACGCCGCCCGCCACGTCCAGGGTCGCCAAGGTGCCGTATTGGCCGGCGGCCGGGTTCCAGTCCATGTTGTACACGCGGCTGTTGGCTGTCACATTGCTGACGCTCAGCGGCGCCTTCGAGATCTCGGTCATCAGGTTGCTCGGCGAGACCAGCTGGTAGTTGCCGGCATCGTCGCCGCTCAGGCCGAAGTTCCCCAGCGCCACCAGCACCAGCTTGCTGGCACCGGCGTTCTTGTCCTGCAGCGTGGCGGTGCCGGAACCGGTCAGCGTCACGTCGTCGCCCGAGATGGCGGACACCGAGGCGGTGCCGTTGAGCGTGATGGCGGTGGTGCCGTCGTAGGTGCGGCCGGTGGCGCTCAGGCCGCTGATCGGCAGGTTGGCCTTGTTGATCGTGCCGGTGCCGGTGATGTGGCCGCCCTCGTCCGTATCCAGCGTGTAGTTGCCGTGCGGGTTGCTGGTCAGCGTCGGGCTGGTGACGGTGATGGTTTTGCCGGTGCCGGCGGTCTTGCTGGCAAAGTTGAAGGTGCCGCTGATGCCGGGCGTGTCGCCGTTCACCGTGTTGCCGTAGCTGATGGTGTAGGCGCCGTCGGAGGTGCCCTGCTCCAGGGTGGTCAGGCGGTCGTAGGTCTTGCTGGCGTTGGTGACGGTGGCGGTGATGTGGCGCGGCGTGACGATCAACTGCGTCGAAGCGTCATAGATCACATCGTACTTGGTCGAGTACAGGCCGTCGAGCTTGTGGGTGCCGGCATTCACTTCGTCGCTGTAGCTCAAGGTACCGTCAATGTCGGCGTGGCTAAACGCCTGCGAGTAGACGTACGGCATGGCGTCATACACCTTGCTGCTGCCGCCGCCGGTGACGGTGATCGGCGTCAGGAAGCCGCGCAGCATCGGCAAGGTGTGGCCTTCATACATGCGCCACACCGACGAGTTGCCGTCGAAATCGAGACCGCTGAAGCTGGCCTGCTGCATCATCTGGGTCGAGTTCAGGCCGACGGCGCCGGCGCTGTCGCTGGCAGCGCCGGTGCTCAGGAAGAAGCCGCCCGTCACCGAGCCGCCGTTGGCGCCGTCGCCGACCAGCGCGTCAACCACGTCGGTGGCATTGGACTTGACATTGCCGCTGCTGTAAGCGGCGTTCACGGTCCCGTACATCGTATTGCCGCCCAACAGGCCACCGGTGCTGCCGGTGCTGCTGGAGGTAGTGCCGGTCACGTCGCCCTGCACGTAGGAGTTGCTGATGGTGCCCTGGGAATAGCCAGCCAGTCCGCCGATGTTCGAACCATTGCCGATCACGTCGGACTCGATCGCCACGCCGCTGACGGTGCCGCCCATATTGATGCTGCCCACCAGCGCGCCGGTGTAGCTGTTGCCCTCGACCGTGGCGCCGCTCAGCTTGACGTCCTGTATCGTGCCCGAACCGAGCACCGAGAACAAGCCGACATGGTTGCTGGCGGGGCGGTAGATGGTCAGGCCGCTGATGGTCTTGTTGTTGCCGTCGAAAGTGCCGGCGTAGGCGTAATCCAGGCCGCCGATCGGCTTGAAGCCGGCGTAGATGTCGCCGCTGGAGTGATTCCAGTGCGCCGTCTGGCTGGCGTCGATATCGTTGTCGAGCACATAGGAATGGCCGGTGGACGCGGACCCCACCCCTTGCAGGCCGTAGACATCGGCCAGGTGGAAAGGCAAGCTCGTACCATTGCCACTGACGGCGCGCACGAAGCTGCCGCCGGTGATACGGAAATCGGTGGCGCAGAAGCTCGGCAGGGTACCGACCTGCGACCAGGCGCCGGCTTGCAGGTCGAAGATGCCGTTGACGGTCACGCTGTCGGTGGCGGTAATGTTGCTGCCGGCGTTCAGCGCCAGGCCGCCGGTGCTGACCGCCGCCTGCAGCGCGATGCTGCCGGTGCCAGCCAGGCTCAGACTGTTGGTCAGCGTCAGCGGCTGGCTGACGACGATGTCGCCCGCGGCGGAAGGCTTGGTCGTGTTGAGGTACAGCACACCGGTGCCGGTGTGGGCGCTGGCGAGGTCGGCGTTGGTGAGCGCCAGCGTGTCGCCCGGATTGCCGGTCGCGCCAATATCGATCGTATTGCCCGTCTGCAGGCTGACCGCGCTGTTGCTGGTGTTCAGCGTACCGTCCGCCAGCGTCATCTTGCCGGCGAGCAGATTGATGTTGGCGCCCGATGTGACGCTGCCGTTGTTGGTGATGCGGTGATTGCCGTTGGACAGTGTCTGCAGGCTGATCACGCCGGTGTTGGCGATAGCGGCGCCGCTGTTGATGAGCAGGTTGCCGCCACCGGTTTGCAAGGTCAGCGTACCGGCGTTCTGGCCCCCCGTCAGATCCAGGTTGCCGACCACCGTCAAGTCGCCGGCCCCGTTGCCCGGGCCGCTGGACGTCCCGCCGACCACCAGCCAGCCGTTGGCCGGCAGGCTCACCCCGGCCAGCTCGGCCTGGCTCAGGCCCAGCACGCCGGTGCCGTCGGTCGCGCCCACGCCCACTTGAACGTTGGCGCTGTTGGAATAAGGCGTCAGCAGCACGCCGTGCGTGGTGGTCGCTGACAGCATGCCGTTCAAGGTCATGTTGTCGGCCTGCACGGTGATGTTGCCGGCGGAGGATCCGACGGCGACGCTGTTGTTGATCGTCGCCACGCCGTTGGACTTGGTCGAAGTCAGCGTCATGTTGCCGACGCTGCTGACGTTGCCGCTGACGATGAGGTCGCCGTTGTTGGCAATCGCCGCCAGCGTGCCGCCTGCGCTGCTGGCGCCGAGATTGACGTTGACCGCCGTCAGCGCGATATTGCCGTTGGTCGTTTGCAGCGACGCCGTGCCGCCGATGGTGTTGTAGTCGTTGTCCATCTTGATGTCGGTGAGGGCCATCGCGTTGAGACTGTGGATGGTCAGCGCATCGATGGGCTGGGTCGACTGGTCGATGGTGCGGCCAGAGGTCAGCACCAGATTGACGCCGGTGCCGGTGATGGGCGCCTTTAACTTGATATCGCGGTCGGCATTCAGGGACAAGGTGCCGGCGTTGGCGAAGACCAGCGCACTCGCCACCGTGATATCGCCATTGCCGGTGCCCGATGCGTTGGCCGTGCTGATGGTGACGGTATTGCTGTTCAGCGCACTTTGCAGCGTAGTCGTCAACAGCAGCGAATCCACCACCGCGCCGGTCTCCAGGAAAGGTCCGCTGCCCGTCAAGGTTCCGAAGCCGGTGGACGACATGCCTTGGGTGATCGCATCGACGCTGCTGGATGCGATATACACATCGCTAGGATCGAGCAGCAGCTTGCCGGTCGCGCCCTTGGGCGCGCGGGTGTCGACCGTGCCCTGCATGTCGAGGTAGTGGCCGGAGGTTTCGACGAAGCCGCCGTTGCCGCCGGCCGCGCCGCCGCGCGCCGAGATGCTGCCGAACATCTGCGTGGCCTGGTCGCTCCAGACGATCACCTTGCCGCCGTTGCCGTTGTCCGTGGCGTCGGCCTTGATCACGCTGTCCTTGCCCACATACGCTTGCTGGGCGTTCTGCACCGCCGGGTTCTTGCCCTGGTAATCGCCGCCGACCAGCACCGTGCCGCCGCCGGCCGCGCCGCTGGCGTCGACCACGGCGTTGCCGGTCAGGCCGACCAACGGGCCCAGCAGTTGAATGTCGCCGCCGGTGTTCAGGTTGCTGCCGGTGGCGGTGGTGCTGCTGCCCGCCTCCACCAGCGTGGCGCCGCTGGATTTCAGGATGATCTGGCCGTTGGCGCCGCGCACCGCGCTGTTGGCGTTGATGCCGCCGCGCTGGCTGACCAGCGCGCCATACACGCCGACCCGCCCGCCTTGCGCCACGATCTGCCCCAGGTTCAGCGCCTGGTCGGCCGGCGCCGACACCACCACCTGCACATTCGGATCCTTGGAATCGAACAGCTGCACGCTGCGGCCTGCCGCCAGCACCACGTCGCCGTTGGGCGCCGAGATCACGCCGCTGTTTTCCACCGACGGCCCGACCAGGAAGATCTGGCCGCCGGCCGGGGTGGTGATCGTGCCGGCGTTGCTGACCTTGCCCGCCGCGGCGTCGCCGCTGAAGTTGTTTTTGCCGGCCAGGAAGTCGGCGTTCGAGATCGCCAGGCTGGAGGCCACCAGGCCGTTCACATCCACACGCGAGCCGGCGCCGAACATCACGCCGTTCGGATTGATCAGGAACACCTTGCCGTTCGATTGCAGCGAGCCGAGGATCTGGCTCGGACTCTGGCCGGTGATGCGGTTCAGCACCTTGCTGTCCGCGCTCTGCTGGATGAAGCGGGTGATCTCGTCCGACGCCACCGAAAAACTCTGCCAGTTGATGATGGTGTTGGGCGTGTTGGTGATCGAGTAGGTCTTGCCCTGCAGGTTGAAGCTGGCCTGCCCCGCCACCACGGTCGGGCTGACCGGAGCGGCCTGGGCGCCGGCGTAGCAGGCGGCCACCAGCACGGCGATCAGTTTGCGGCGCAGCGGCGCGGTGTGTGCGCGGCGTTGTGGGGAGCGGCTGGTCTCGGCTTTCATAACGGCATCCTCTATCCGGTGTGGATCTGGGCCCGCGCGCCCCGGTGCGCCGCGAGTCGGTGATTCAGAATTGTTGGTGGTCCGAAGGGCTTGAAAGCGCCCGCAAAAGCATAGCCACAAGGAAACTAATATTCCTCTCAGTGTAGCCTTCTTTGCTCAGGCCGCCACTTTTTTTTCCTGCTTGTGGCTGGATTGCGCTTTTTTACTTCGCCTTCAAGATTGAACTTTTTTGCTATTTGGTTTCAAACGTGGTAACGCCGTCCCAGTCCACGCCGGGAGGATGAGCTCGGTAATATGCGATGCGCTCAGTATATAAGGAATACAGGCTGCGGTCAGG
Organism: Duganella sp. S19_KUP01_CR8; assembly: GCF_036688705.1. Classification (NCBI taxonomy): domain Bacteria; kingdom Pseudomonadati; phylum Pseudomonadota; class Betaproteobacteria; order Burkholderiales; family Oxalobacteraceae; genus Duganella; species Duganella sp. S19_KUP01_CR8. The sequence continues at coordinate 134,258 of NZ_JAQQPR010000012.1, forward strand.
CAATAATGTCTTTAAATCAATAATTATTGCCATTGCTTGATCCCACTGTTGCGCGCGCACGGCAGCCAGCGCCGAATGCCAGCGCTCCAGCTCGCTGCGGGCGGCCGGATCGAGATCTTTTTCCAGCGCGATCGGCTCGAAAATCGCCACCGGCTCGTTCTTGCCCTTGACCCGCACCAGGTCCAGCTCGCGGTAGGCGTATTCCGGCGCGGCGGCGCGGGTGGCTTCGCCGACCGTGATGCCGACGCCGTACACCTTGGTGATGCCTTCCAGCCGCGAGCCCAGGTTCACGGCGTCGCCCATGACGGTGTAGGCGCGGCGGATTTTCGAGCCCATGTCGCCCACGTGCATCAGGCCGGAATTGAGGCCGATGCCGATCTTCAGCGGCGGCCAGCCGCGCGCGATGAAGTCGTCGTTGAGGCGGTGGGCGGAAGCCTGCATCAGCAGCGAGGTGGCGACCGCGCGGCTGGCGTGGTCGGCAAACGCCACCGGCGCGCCCCAGAAGGCCATGACGGCGTCGCCGATGTACTTGTCCAGCGTGCCCCGGTGGCTGTCGCGGATGTCTTCCGACATCGCCGTCAGGTACAGGTTGATGTATTCGCGCAGCTGCTTGGGCGTCAGCCCTTCGGAAATGGTGGTGAAGCCGCGCACGTCGACGAACAGCACGGTCAGCTCGCGGCTTTCGCCGTCCATATTGTATTTTTCGGGATCGTCGGCCATCTCGGCCACCAGCTCGGGCGCCACGTACTCGCCGAAGCGCGACACCAGCGCCTGCCCTTTCCTGACCTCGAAGAAATAGCCCCAGGCCACGTTGAGCACGAACACGGCGGCGACCACGATCAGCTGCATCGCCAGGTTGTAGATCAGGTCGAGCGAGGTGTATTCGTAGTAGTTCAGGCCGAAGCTGGCGGCCAGCACCAGCACGCCCAGCAGGATGGAGCGCAGCGGCGACAGCGCGGCCAGCGCAAAGCTCAGCACCAGGCCGATCGCCAGGATCTGCCCGGCCTCCAGCGCAAACGCATAGTAGGGCCGCGACTTGAAGCGGTTGTCCAGGATGGACTTGATGATGTTGGCGTGGATTTCCACCCCCGGGTATTCGGCCTTGACCGGCGTGGCGCGCAAGTCGACCAAGCCGGGCGCGGTGGTGCCGATCAGCACGGCCGTGCCTTTCAATAGCTCAACCGGCGCGCGCCCGGTCAGCACGTCCGCCGCCGACACGTAGCGGAAGGCGCCGCCGGCCGGGCCGCCGGTGCCGCGGAACTGCACCACCGTGGTCATCGCCTCGCCGACCGGGATCACGCGCTGCTTGCGCTCCGGCAGCAGGATGGTCAGGGCGTCGTAGCCGCCGCTGTCGAGCTGGTTCTGCGACAGCTGGTCCACCGATTCCGTCAGCAGCGGCTTGATCGCCCGCGCCCCCAGGTACAGGCCGGCCGTGGCCACCGACAGCGAAGGATAGTATTTGTCGCCGACCTGCTGGATCAGGTAGGCCGAGCGGACGATGCCGTCCGGATCGGTGGAGACGGAAAAACTGCCGCCGCCGGCCGCCGCCCGTTGCAGCACCGGCACGTTGGCCTCGTAGCCGGGGGCGTTGTAGGCGGTCAGTTCGCGGCCGTTCAGGTCCTGCTCGGTGAACAGCGGCTTGGGCAGCTCGCCCTTGACCTGGTCCGGCGACAGGTTGAAGCCCAGGATCACCGGCTGCCCGGCCAGCGCGGCGGCGAACAGGCCGTCGTAGTCGAGCGCCGGCTTGAGCTCGGCCAGTTTCTGCCTGAGCGCCGGCACGTCGCTGAGCTCCTTGTTGGACAGTTTCTCCAGCACGCCGTAGCCGGAACTGGTGTCAGGCTCGGGGAAGGAGATATCGTAGCCGACCGCCTTGACCTGGTAGCGGCCGGTCAGCTGCGAGATCAGCAGCGCCTGGATGTTGCGGCTCCACGGGAAGCGGCCGAACTCGGTCAGCGCCTTGCCGTCGATGTCGACGATGACGATGCGCGGATCCAGCGTCGGCGCCTCCAGCTTCATGCGTTCGCCGGCCAGCAGGTTGTCGAAGCGGGCCACGGCCTCGCTCTCCCAGATGTTGAGCGAGTACAGCACGCCGGCCGTCGTGATGAGCACGCCAAGCAGCCAGCGCGGGCCGTACTTCAACAGGGTCTTGGTCCACTTGGCGGGGATCAGGCGCACGCGCGCTCCTTCCGGGGGTTAGGGCGTTAGGGCGTATATCCGGGGATTTTGGTTTCGTCGATGTCGTCGATCTGTTTTTCGTCCATGTTCTTTTGGGCGAAGACCAGATAGATCTTGCTGCGGATGAAGATGTCGAACAGGTCGGGATCGATGTGGCCGTTGAGCGAGAAGTTGCCCAGGATGCGCAGGGACTCCGACAGCATCTTGCCTTTCTTGTAAGGCCGGTCCTTGGCGGTCAGCGCCTCGAAGATGTCGGCGATCGCCATCACCCGCGCCTGGATCGACATCTGCTCCTTGGTCAGCCCGCGCGGATAGCCCTTGCCGTCCATGCGCTCGTGGTGGCCGCCGGCGTATTCCGGCACGTTCTTCAGGTGCTTGGGCCACGGCAGCGCCTCCAGCATGCGGATCGACATCGAGATGTGGTTGTTGATGACCTTGCGCTCGGTGTCGGTCAGCGTGCCGAACTTGATGGTCAGGTTCATCAGCTCGTCGGCGTTGAAGAAGTCCTGCTCGACGCCATCCACGCCGCCCCAGCGGCGCTGGCCGATCTGGCGCACGCGCTCCTGGTCCTCCGCCTTCATGCCCTCGCCGCCGATGTTGGCGACGCGGATGAAGTCGCGCTCCTCGCGCAGCGTGGCCTGCAGCTGCGCCAGTTCGGCATCGATGGCGCCGTGGTCGCCGCCGGCCAGCTTGCGCCGCAGCGCGTCGATCTCGGCGTCGCGCAGCAGCACTTCGAAGCGGGTGTCGATGACGGCGATGCGGTCGAAAATGGTTTCCAGCTTGGTGGCCTTGTCGACCACGTGCACCGGCGTGGTGATCTTGCCGCAGTCGTGCAGCAGGCCGGCCAGCCACAGTTCCTTGCGGTCCTGCTCGGTCATGCGGAAATCGGCCATCGGGCCGGTTTCGGTGGCGTGCACGGCTTCGGCCAGCATCATCGTCAATTCCGGCACGAACTGGCAGTGGCGGCCGGTGTACGGCGATTTTTCATCGATGCCGATGTTGATCAGGTTGACCAGCGACTCCAGCAGCTCTTCCAACTGGGCGATCAGGCGCTGGTGGGTCAGCGCCACGGCGGCCTGCGCCGCCAGCGCCTCGATGAAGCGCTGGTCGGTCTGGCTGAAGGCGCGGATGGCGCCGGTGTCGCTGTCCTTGGCGTTGATCAGTTGCAGCACGCCGACCAGCTCGCCCTCGTGGTCGCTCATCGGCACCGTCAGGAACGATTGCGAGTGGTACTGGCGCAGTTGGTCGAACTTGACCATGCCGGAGAAATTGAACACGTCCGCCTTGTAGACGTCCTCGATGTTGACCGACAGGCCGAAGTGCGCGGCGTAGGCCGCCACCGAGGCCAGGTTTTTCTCGCCGCTCTCGTCGAACAGGGGCACGCCGGGCGCCGTGATCGGCTCGCCATTGATGCCGCCTTGATGAGTCTTGAGGGTATCGTTGATCAGGATCGTAAAATCGAGGTAACGTTTGTCCTCGCTGGGGCGGTACAGGGTGCCGCCGTCGGCGTTGGTCATGCTTTTCGCAACGATCAGGATACGCTCCAACAGCGTATCGGTGTCGTGGCTGCTGCCCAGCTGGACGCTCAGTTCCGTCAGCTGGTCGAGCCGCTGGGAGATCTGCGTTTGATTCAACTCTTGCATGGTTGTTTTTTCAATACCTGTAGTATGGGCCTGCGCTAGCCGCCAGACGCTCAGGCGCACTTTCGAAGTGTATCTCTAGCACAAGCTGTTGTACATCGGCAAATGCTCCAAGACACAAAATTAGCGCCGACAGTGTCGGGTTTTTCCCTGTTGCCGAGAAAAAAAGCTATCATCGGCCAGAGTATCTAGCAAAAAAAGAACAGGGACTGAGTATGAAATTTATTTTTTGGGGAGTGCGCGGTTCCATTCCCTCCCCCGGCCCGCGCACCGCGCGTTATGGCGGCAACACCACCTGCATCGAAGTGCGCACCGACAACGACACCCTGATCGTCATCGATGGCGGCACCGGCATCTTTTCGCTGGCCCAATCCCTGTTGCAAAACAAAAGAACCCCGGTCCACGCCAACATCTTCATCACCCACAGCCACTGGGACCATATCCACGGCCTGCCCTTCTTCACGCCGCTGTTCGTGCGCGACAGCCGCGTGCGCCTGCACGGCGTGACCGACCCGGTGACCGGCAACGGCATCGAGCACGTGATGGGCGTGCAGTTGCAAAACAGCTACTTCCCGGTCAGCGAAACCCAGATGGACGCCACCATCGAATACCAGACCCTGACCATCGACCAGCCGATCCAGGTCGGCGACGCCACCGTGCACAACGTGGTGATGAACCATCCGGTCACCGACCTCGGCTACCGCATCGAGTGCAACGGCAAGTCGGTGTTCTTCACCGGCGACCACGAGCCGCACTACAACATCCATCCGCCCGGCCACCCGGAGCACGCCAGCTACCAGCAATGGATGGAGGAACGCAACACCGCGATCGACGCCACGGTGCAAGGGGTCGACGCGCTGATCGTCGACTGCTCCTACACCCGCGAGGAATATCCGGCCAAGCAGGGCTGGGGCCACGGCACCTTCGATTCCGCCTTCGCCATGGCGCTGCGCACCGGCGCCAAAGCGCTATACTGCACCCATCATGAACCGACCCGCAGCGACGACGAACTCGAAGCCGTGTTCGCAGATGTGATGGCGCGCCACGCGCCGCTGCTGGGCGACCTGAAGGTCTTCCTCGCGTATGAAGGCATGGAAGTTCTACTGACCTAGCGAAAGCTCACATGAACGACGCCGGCAACCCCAGTCCACACCCCAGCGATGTCGACCTGCGGCTGGCGTTTTTCCAGAAGCTGCAAACGGTCACCACCAAGATCCACGCCACCAGCAACCTGGACGAGATCATGCTCGATCTCGGCATGGAATTCTGCGACCTGTTCAACTGCGACCGCTTCACGCTGTACGCGATGGATCATGAAAAGGATTACATCGTCTCCAAGGTCAAGACCGGGCTCACCTCGTTCCGCGACCTCAAGCTGGCGGTCACGCCGGCCTCGATCGCCGGCTACGTCGCGCTGACCCGCAAGACCATCAACCTGGCCGACGTCTACGACCAGGCCGAGCTGGCGCGCTACTCGCCGGAGCTGCGCTTCCAGCAGGGCGTGGACCAGCGCACCGGCTACCGCACCAAGCAGATGCTGGTGGCGCCGCTGATCGCGGTGCAGTCGCGCGAGCTGCTGGGCGTGGTCCAGTTCATCAACAACCGCGACCGCGCGCCGTTCTCCTCCATTGCCGAGGCCGGCGTCAAGGAGCTGTGCGACACCCTGTCGGTGGCCTTCAGCCAGCGCATGAAGCCGCCGCAAATGGTACGCACCAAATATGACGGGCTGGTGACGGACGCGGTGCTGTCGGCGCCGGAACTGGAGCTGGCCACGCGCTCGGCCCGCAAGAAGGAACACGATGTCGAGGATGTGCTGATCGACGAATTCCAGGTCAAGCTGGCGGCCATCGGCGCCTCGCTGGAGCGGCATTTCAGCGTGCCGTATGAGCACTTCAGGGCGGACCGCATCAAGCCGGTCGAGCTGCTGCGGAACCTGAAGCGCCAGTACATCGAGGAATCCGGCTGGATGCCGCTGGAGGACAGCAAGGACGGCATGCTGGTGGTGGCGCTGGACCCGGAGCGGGTGGCCCACACCCACATCGTCAACCAGATCTTCCCCAAGGCCAAGCCGGTGTTCCGCGTCACCAGCAACCGCGAATTCCGCATGATGATCGAGCACTTCTTCGGCGCCGCCGGCGACAGCGGCAGCGTCGGCGAGCTGTTGTCGGGCATGGACGACGATGACGGCGATTACGAAGGCGCTTCGGCCGAGGTGTCGGAAGCGGTCGAGAACGAGCTGGTCAAGCTGCTCAACAAGATCATCGTCGACGCCTACCGCCAGGGCGTGTCGGACATCCACATCGAACCGCTGCCCGGCAAGGGCAAGACCGGCATCCGCTTCCGCAAGGACGGCACGCTGGTGCCCTACATCGAGATCCCCGCCTCCTACCGCAGCGCGCTGGTGGCGCGGGTGAAGATCATGTGCGACCTCGACATCTCCGAGCGCCGCAAGCCGCAGGACGGCAAGATCAAGTTCAAGAAATACGGCCCGCTGGACATCGAGCTGCGGGTGGCGACCATCCCCTCGGCCGGCGGCGTCGAGGACATCGTGATGCGCATCCTGGCGGCCGGCGAACCGATACCGCTCGACAAGCTGGGCGTGCTGCCGTTCAACCTGGAACGGCTGCGCGCCACCATCGAGAAGCCGTATGGCCTGTTTTTCGTCTGCGGCCCGACCGGTTCCGGCAAGACCACCACGCTGCACTCGGTGCTGAACTACCTGAACACGCCGGACACCAAGATCTGGACCGCCGAGGATCCGGTCGAGATCACCCAGAAAGGTCTGCGCCAGGTGCAGGTCAACCGCAAGGCGGGGCTGGACTTCGCCACCGTGATGCGGGCCTTCCTGCGCGCCGACCCGGACATCATCATGGTCGGCGAGATGCGCGACAAGGAAACCGTCGGCATGGGCATCGAGGCCTCGCTGACCGGCCACCTGGTGTTCGCCACGCTGCACACCAACAGCGCGCCGGAATCCATCGTGCGGCTGCTGGACATGGGCATGGACCCGTTCAACTTCGCCGACGCGCTGCTGGGCATCCTGGCGCAGCGCCTGGCCAAGCGCCTGTGCGGCAACTGCAAGCAGGCTTACCAGCCGGGCGAGGAGGAACTGAACCTGCTGTTGACGGAGTTCTGCGAGGAGCTGCTCAACACCGAAAGCTTCATCAAGGACGGCGCCGCCGGCCGCGCCGCCGTGCTGGCCGGTTGGCGCCAGCGCTACGCCAGGGACGGCAAGTTCACGCTGTACCGCGCGGTCGGCTGCGACGAGTGCAACAAGGGTTACAAGGGCCGGGTCGGCCTGCACGAGCTGATGATAGGCAGCGACAAGGTCAAGAAGCTGCTACAGGAACACGCCCGCGTCGCCCAGCTGCTGGCGGCCGCGCTGGAAGACGGCATGCTGACCTTGAAGATGGACGGCATCGAGAAAGTCCTGCTGGGCATCACCGACATCAAGATGGTGCGGGCGGTCTGCATCAAATAGGCAATTGTTTTTCAAAGCAGACGGCCAGCGGGTTGCCGATGTACTTGCCGTAGTTGGCGATGCGGCGGTAGCCGCGCGCTTCGTAGAAATCGACGGCGCGGCGGTTGACCAGGCGCGTCTCCAGCCACAGCGCCTGGTAGCCCAGGGCCACGGCCTCATCCTCCAGGAAACGCAGCACCGCGCTGCCGACGCCGCTGGTGCCATGGCGCGCGTACATGCGCTTGATCTCGGCCACGCCCGGCTCCAGCGGCCGCAGCGCGCCGCAGCCCAGCGCCAGGCCGGCGCCGTCGCGCGCCACCACGAAGCAGCCCGAAGGGCCGACCACGTCGTCGATGTCGAAGGAGGAGCGGCCGCTGTCGCCGGTGATCGCTTCCAGCGCGGTCGACAACTCCTCCATCAACAACAGGGAGTCGCGGGCGGTGGGATCTTCGGTCTGGAGGAGGATGTCGGTGTCCATGGTGTGCAGATTATTGCACAGTACAGATCACCAGTTCAGGATCGGCGTTGATGCGCACCGGAATCCGGCTGCAACCCACGCCACGACTAACGATCAGCTCGCCATTACCGGCCACCGGGAAGCGTCCATAATGATAGGGACGCGACAGCGGACCGGACGGCAGCACCAGCGGCGTGCCGTCGCGCAGCGCGATCTGGCCGCCGTGCGTGTGGCCGGCGAAGGCGACGTCGTAGCGCTGGCCGGCCAGCTCCAGCAAGCCGTCCGGCGCGTGCATCAGCAGCACCCGCACGGCCGAGTCGGCCACGCCGCCGAAGGTGGCGGCGCCGTCCGGCTCGCCGGTCCAGGGATCGTCCATGCCGCAGATCGACACATTGGCGAACGGCGCCGGCAAGGCCAGCGCGCGGTTGACCAGCATCTGCACCCCGGCCGCCTCGAAGCGGCGGCAGATCTCGCCGTCGTCGGTGGACAGGTCGTGATTGCCCAGCACGGCAAACTTGCCCAGCGGCGGACGGCAGGCCGCCAGCGCCGGGCACAGCACGGCGGCATTGGCGGCCGGGCCGGACACGTAGTCGCCGCCCATCAGCAGCACGTCCGGCTGCTCGGCGGCGATGCTGGCGAACAGATCGTTGAAGATGCCGGCGTGGGTCGGCGGGCCGGCGTGGAAGTCGGAGGCAAACGCGATCTTGAGCGGGCGCGGCAGGCGCTGGCCGCGCGCCAGCGTGACGGTGTGGCGGGTCACGCCGAGGCGGCCATGCAAGCGGCTGTGGTAGCTCAAGGCGCTCACCACGCCCCCCATCAGGACGACATTCAACAGCGCTTCCAGCTTGCTCCGGTGCGGTGAAAAATGCTTGCTGCGGGGAACTTTCATGGGAAGAACAATCAAACGGGTAAAGAGGCGGCATGATAGCCTATTTGGGACGCCGCAGGCTGGCGGCGGCATGCGGCGGGCCGGACTACAGGCTGCGGCTGGCGCGCTGCTCAGAGCGCCGCAGCGCCGCGTTCAGCGCCTCGGTGAACTCGTCCAGGTTCAGCGGCTTGGTCAGGTAGCACATGAAGCCTTCCTGCCGGCTGCGCGCGACATCGTGCGACATCGCATTGGCCGACAGCGCGATGACCGGAATGTCCTGGGTGGCCGGATCGGCGCTCAGCAGCCGCATCGCTTTGTTGCCGCTCATGCCGGGCAGGTTGATGTCCATCAGGATCACGTCCGGCTGCTGCTCGCGCGCCAGCCGCAGGCCGGTGCTGGCCTCGCTGGCGGTCAACAGCTTGAGGTCGCCGCGAAAGCCGATCAGTTCCCGCACCAGCAACAGGTTGGCCGGATTGTCTTCCACGTACAGCAGGCTGCGCTGCCCGGCCCCGGCGCTGGCCTGCAGGTCGACCGGCATGACCTGGCTGAACCCGGTCGCGACGCGCAGCGCGGCGGCCGCCTTCAACTCGATCCAGAACACGCTGCCGACGCCGACCGTGCTGCTGACGCCGATGGTCCCGCCCATCATTTCCACCAGGCGCCGGGTCATCACCAGGCCGATGCCGGTGCCCTCCTCGCTCGACGCCTCGCGCCCCAGCCGGTTGAAGGGCTGGAACAGCTGGGCAAGCTGGGCCTGGGTGAGGCCCTCGCCGCCGTCCTGGATCGCGATCCGGGTGCGCTCGGGCGACAGGGCGACGCAGGTCACGCTGACCAGCCCGCCCTTGCGGTTGTACTTGACCGCATTGCTCAGCAGGTTGAGCAGCACCTGCTTCAGGCGCGTGTGGTCGGCCTGCACATGCATGCCGGGGTCGAGCACGAAGCGCAGGCGCAGGTCGCGCTTGTCGGCCAGCGGCCCTATCATCTGCTGGCAGCTGGTCATGATCTCATCCAGCTCGACCGCCTCGACCGACAGCGACAGCGTGCCCGACTCGACCTTGGCCAGGTCCAGCACCTCGTTGATCAGCACCAGCAAATGCTTGCCGGCCTTGAGGATGTGCTGGATGAATTCGCGCCGCTTCTCCGGCGTCACCGGCATCTTGTCCGCCGCCAGGATCTGCGCGAAGCCGAGGATGGCGTTGAGCGGCGTGCGCAGTTCATGGCTCATATTGGCCAGGAAGGTCGACTTGGCCTGGTTGGCCTGCTCGGCGTTGATCTGCGCGCGCCGCAGCTCGGCCACGAACTGTTTGCGCTCGCCGATATCGGCCAGCACCACCACCGACTGCCGCACGCCATGCACTTCGAAATCGTTCATCGCCAGTTCCAGCGGCAGCTGGCGGCCGTCGCGGTGCAGGCCTTCGACCTCGCCGTCGCGGATGAAGGCGCGCTCGCTGTCGACCGCCAGTTCCGGTATCAGCAGCGAGATGTGGCGCCCCACCACGTCCGCCGCGGCGTAGCCGAACACCCGCTCCAGCGCCGGATTGGCGCTACGCACCACGCCGGCGGCGTCGGTGGTCAGCACGCAGTCGGCGATGTTGTGCACCACCGCGCGGATTTCCTCCTCCTTGAAGTGCAGCTCCTCCAGCGCGTTCGCATACTGCATGGCGCGCTGCTCGTTTTGCAGGTTCAGGCGCTGCAGGTCGGCGCTGCGCTGCAGCGCGTGCTCATGGGACACCACCAGGCGGGCAAACAGCTTGTTGCTCTCCAGGAGCAGCACGATCAGCACGCAGCTGGCGGCAAACAGGCCGTAGATGCGGCCGGCGTACCAGCCGACGTCGTAGCGGCCGGCGTTGAGCACGGCCGACAGGCCGATGTCGCACAGCCAGGCCGCCATCACCACGCCCAGCCACAGGTCCAGCAGCGAGCGTTTTGAATAGCGCCACAACACCACCAGCGCGACCACGCTGGCGCCCCAGGTGCCGGCCAGCACGATGCGGCCGGCCAGCGAGTAGTGGCCCGACACCAGGATAGGCGGCAGCAAGTCGTGGCCCGCCGTGGCCAGCACGGTAAAGGCGGCGGCGGCCAGCAGCGCCGCGGCGATCGCCCACAGCGCGGCCAGCGGGGACGGCGCCGCGGCATGCGGCCGCTGGCGTTCGCGATGGCCCAGCAGCGCATAAGCGGCCACGCAGGCGGGGAAGCCGCCGTGCCAGAACACATACAGCCAGGCCGTGGCCTGGCTATGCCCTCCCAGCCAGCCGCTGGGCGAGAACAACCCCGGGAAGGTCAGCATGTGCGGCACGGTCAGCAAGGCGGTGAACAGGTAGCCGCCGGCCAGCACCAGCAGCGATTTCGAGCGCAGGATGCTGAAGTGCCCGAACAGCATCACGGCGGTAATCAGGTCGTTGAGCAGCAGGCTCGATTCGTAGATGGGGATGAAGGCGGCCAGCGCCGGCAACGGCACCTTGGTGTAAGGCAGCAGCGCGCAAAAGACCAGCACCGAAACCAGCGTGAGCACCAGCGCGCGCTTGCGCGCCGGCCGGTCTGCCTCCATCAAAGGCAACAATGGCAAGCTTGCTGCCGGCGACGTCTCCGTCATGCATCCTCCACGGTGGTTGACGGCCTTTCAGCCTGCAAGTTATTGTACATCCGTACACGGCGGAGTTACATCTGGCGAAACAAATGCAGATAACTGCGGCTTACCTGCAACACATCATGTGGGCTTCAGGCGTCGCTGATCGGCGCGGCGGCGGCCTCGGCGATGCCGCCGGCGGCCATGCCGCGGCAGTAGCGCTCCAGTTTCGCCGTGTCGCAATGGACCTCCAGCTTGCTCACGCGGCCCCAGCGCAGTTCGAATTCATGCACGCCCTGGTTGGAGCCGGTGCTGCCGTCGGGCAGCGTGAAGCGATCCTTCCACGTCACGGTGGCGACCGTGCGCCACGGCCAGCCGGTGACGGCGATGGCATCGATCTCGAAACGCAAGCCCGGCAGCAGCCGCGCCAGGCGCGCGTACCACTGCGCGGTCGACGCCATCGTGCGGCGCTCGCCGGCCAGCGGATGTTGGCCGTGCATCACGTGGCGGTGCGCGGCCGCGAACTGCGGCAGCACCCGCTCGTAGGCGCCGGCGTTGATATCCCCAAAAGCACGCCGCAGCTTGCGGCCAACGATAAAGTGGTACATGGCGGACTCCAATCTTTACACTGGAAAGATCTGTATAGTGCGATGATATCTTTCTCATGTCAAGATAACTTCATGGCCAGCAAACCCTACCATCACGGCAATCTGCGCGACAGCCTGCTCGATGCCGCCGACGCCCTGCTCGCCCAGGACGGCGCGCAGGCGCTGACCTTGCGCGAAGTCGCCAAGGCGGCCGGCGTGTCGCATGCGGCGCCCTACCATCACTTCGCCAGCCGCGAGCAATTGCTGGCGGCGGTGGCGGCGCGCGCCTTCGCCGGACTGGCTGCGGCCATGGCGGCGGCCGACGGCGACCATGCCCGCGCCCAGGGCGAGCGGCTGATGGATATCTGCGAGGTGTATGTCGAATTCGCCCGCGCGCGGCCGGCGCAGTTCCGTCTGATGTTCGGCCCGATGCTGGCGCAGAAGTCCCACCACCCGGATCTGAAACAGGCGGCCGAGGGCGCGTTCAATGTGCTGGTCGCGGCGGCCACCGCTTTCGACGCGGCACGCGGGCCGGAACTGGCGTTGACCGGATGGAGCCTGGCGCACGGACTGGCCAATCTGGCGATCGACGAGGCGTTCACGGATTTGCCGATAGCAGTCCCCGCGCCGGCCGTGCTGGCGCGGACGATGGCGGCGCGGATGCTGGGACTACAGGGCGGCGTCGACCAGTAGCTGCGGCTGCAAGGCGCGGATGCGCAGCTCGGTGAAGTAGCCGCCGGCCTCGTTGTAGCGCAGGTAGTGGCGGCCGCAGTTCAGGCAGCGCGCGACCTGGCTCAGGTTGCAAGGATAGTAGCGCGGCGCGATCGGCGCATCCTCGCTTTCGTAGCGCGTGCCGTGCGGATGATATTCGGCGAAGGTCGGCTCGTCGTAAGGATCGTCCATCAGCGTGCCGACTTCCTCGAAGCGGTCCAGCTCCAGCGAGGTCGGCAAGCGCTGCCAGGCCGCCAGCGCAACGGTACTGCAACTGCACGGAACCGCCACCCCGGCCGACGCCTGCGCCAATTGCATCAACTGCGTGAAATCTATTTTCTGCATGCCGCGTCCATTAAAAAAGGGAGCCGAAGCTCCCTTGATGCTTACATGATGTGGTGGCCGATCCACCAGGCCAGCGCGGCGACAAACGCCGAGGCCGGGATGGTGAACACCCAGGCCCACACGATATTGCCCGCCACGCCCCAGCGCACCGCCGACATCTTCTGCGCCGAACCGACGCCGACGATCGCGCCGGTGATGGTGTGCGTCGTCGAGACCGGCACGCCGAAGTGCGAGGCGATCAGCAAGGTCAGCGCGCCACCGGTTTCGGCGCAGAAGCCGCCCACCGGCTTGAGCTTGGTGATCTTCTGGCCCATGGTCTTGACGATGCGCCAGCCGCCGAACAGCGTGCCGAACGAGATCGCCGTGTAGCACGAAATCACCACCCACAGCGGCGGCGCCGCGTCGCCGACCGGCACCTGGCCGACCGCGATCAGCAGCATCCAGATGATGCCGATGGTTTTCTGCGCATCGTTGCCGCCGTGGCCCAGGCTGTATGCGGCGGCCGACGCCAGTTGCAGGCGGCGGAACCACTTGTCGACCCGGCGCGGCGTCGAGCGCACGAAGATCCACGACACGATCAGCATGATGATGGATCCGAACACAAAGCCCATCAGCGGCGACAGGATGATCCACTGCACCGTCTTCAGCAGGCCGCCGCCGACCAGCGCGCTGGTGCCGGACTTGGCCACCGCGGCGCCGACCAGGCCGCCGATCAGCGCGTGCGAGGACGACGAAGGAATGCCGTAGTACCAGGTGAACAGATTCCACACGATGGCGCCGACCAGCGCGCCGAAGATCACGTACTGATCGACGATGCCGGGATCGATGGTGCCCTTGCCCACCGTCGACGCGACGTGCAGGCCGACCACGAAGATCGCGGTGAAATTGAAGAACGCGGCCATGGCCACCGCCGTCTGCGGCTTGAGCACGCCGGTCGAGACCACGGTCGCGATCGCGTTGGCGGCGTCGTGGAAGCCGTTCATGAAGTCAAACACCAGCGCCAGGGCGATCAGGATGCCCAGCACGTAGATGCTGATTTGTAGGGTATGCATGTTGGACTATTCTTTTGTAGTTATTATGCGTTTTCGACGATGATGCCTTCGATGATGTTGGCCACATCTTCGCAACGGTCGGTCACGGTTTCCAGGATCTCGTAGATGGCCTTCATCTTGATCAGGTTGCGCACGTCCGGTTCGTCGCGGAACAGCTTGGACATGGCGGCGCGCATCACATGGTCGGCGTCCGATTCCAGGCGGTCGATCTCTTCGCAGATGGCGACGATCTGGCGCGAGTTGTCCATATTGTGCAGCAGGGCCACGGCGTCGCGCACTTTCTCGGCGCAGGCCAGCACCAGCTCGGCCAGGCGCTTGGCTTCCGGCGTGACCGAATGCAGGTCGTACAGCGAGACGGTCTGGGCGGCGTCCTCCAGCAGGTCGAGGATGTCGTCCATGCGGGTGATCAGCTTGTGGATGTCGTCACGGTCGATCGGCGTGATGAAGGTCTTGTGCAGCAGGTCGACGGTGGCGTAGGTGATCTTGTCGGCTTGCTTTTCGATGCTTTCAATCGCGTGCACGCGATTTTCCAGATCGTCGAAATTGGACATCAGGCCCAGCATTTCTTTTGCACCTTTGACGCACAGTTCGGCGTGTTGGTTAAACAGGTCAAAAAATTTGCCCTCGGTGGGCATCAAACGTCCAAACATTTTATTCTCCGTTCCATTAATTACTGCAGATCGCCGCCCCGGGTAAGGACGGCGTAAAGATTAGTCGTGCTGGCTTAGTCGCCTTGGTACAGCGCCAGGTTGCCGGTGTAGTTGCCAAACTTGGTGTACTGGCCGATCCAGGTCAGGCGAACCGAGCCGATAGGGCCGTTACGCTGCTTGCCGATAATGATCTCGGCCGTTCCTTTATCGGGCGAGTCCGGGTTGTAGACCTCGTCGCGATACAAGAAGATGATGACGTCCGCGTCCTGCTCGATAGCGCCGGATTCGCGCAAGTCGGACATGACGGGACGTTTGTTGGGGCGTTGCTCCAGCGAGCGGTTCAGCTGCGACAGCGCGATCACCGGGCATTGCAGCTCTTTGGCCAGGCCCTTGAGCGAGCGCGAGATTTCCGAGATCTCGGAGGCGCGGTTGTCGCCCTGGGTGGAGCCCTGCATCAGTTGCAGGTAATCGACCACGATCAGGCCCAGCTTGCCGCACTGGCGCGACAGGCGGCGCGCGCGGGCCCGCATCTCGATCGGGTTCAGCGCCGGCGTCTCGTCGATATACACCTGGGCGTCGTTCATTTTCTGGATGGCGTGCGTCAGGCGCGGCCAATCCTCGTCGTTCAGCTTGCCGGTGCGCAGGCGGTGCTGGTCGAGCTGGCCGACCGAACCGAGCATACGCATGGCCAGCTGCACGCCGCCCATCTCCATCGAGAACACGGCCACCGGCAGGCCCTCTTCCACCGCGACGTTCTCGGCGATGTTCATCGAGAACGCGGTCTTGCCCATCGACGGGCGGCCGGCCACCACCACCATGTCGCCCGGCTGCAGGCCGGAGGTCATGCGGTCGAGGTCGATCCAGCCGGTCGGCACGCCGGTGATCTCGGAGCCGGACTCGCGCGAATACAGTTCGTCGATGCGCTCGACCACCTGGGTCAGCAGCGGCTGCACCGGGGTCCAGCCGGCGGCGCCGCGGGCGCCCTGCTCGGCGATGGCGAAGATCTTCGATTCGGCCTCGTCGAGCATCTGCTTGACTTCCTTGCCTTGCGGGCTGAAGGCCTGGCCGGAAATTTCGTCGGCGACCGTGATCAGCTGGCGCAGGATGGAACGATCGCGAACGATCTCGGCGTAACGGCGGATGTTGGCGGCCGATGGCGTGTTTTGCGCCATGGCGTTCAGGTAGGTCAGGCCGCCCACGTCTTCCGCCTTGCCCAGCTGGGTCAGGGTTTCAAACACCGTGATGACGTCGGCCGGCCTGGACGCGTTGATCATCTTGACGACTTGCTCGTAGATGATGCGGTGGTCGTAGCGGTAAAAGTCTTCCGGATGCATCATATCCGCAATGCGGTCGAACGCCGCATTATCGCGCAGCAGGCCGCCGATGACGGACTGTTCTGCTTCGATGGAATGCGGCGGGACGCGGAGTGAATCTACTTGCGGATCGGAGGGGGCGTTCATGGCGCGAATTATACCTGCTTGCTTGAGCCGTATTACAAATTTATGACGAGAAAAAAGCCGGGCAAGCCCGGCTTTTTCAATGTGTTGCTATACCGACCAGACGTCGCCGTCCGGTCGAATATCAGGCAGCTTCGCCTACGACAGCAACGGTCACTTCCACCACCACGTCGGTGTGCAGAGCAACGCTTACTGGGTGCTCGCCAACGGTCTTCAGAGGACCGGTAGGCATGCGCACAGCAGCTTTTTCAACAGCGAAACCAGCTTTGGTCAGCGCTTCAGCGATGTCGAAGTTGGTGACGGAGCCGAACAGACGGCCGTCAACACCAGCTTTTTGCGAAACGGTCACGGTCATGCCGTTCAGTTTCTCGCCTTGAGCTTGAGCGGCAGCCAGCTTTTCAGCAGCAGCTTTTTCCAGTTCAGCGCGCTTGACTTCGAATTCAGCAACGGCGGACGCGGTAGCGCGGCGGGCCATTTTTTGCGGAATCAGGAAGTTACGTGCGTAACCGTCTTTAACTTTAACGACTTCACCCAGGTTGCCCAGGTTGACGACTTTTTCTAACAGAATGATTTGCATAGTTCTTCTCCAGGATCTTATCTAGACGACGCGATTAAGCGTGGTGCAGATCGGTGTAAGGCAGCAGCGCGAGGTAGCGAGCGCGCTTGATTGCGGTGTCAACTTGACGCTGGTAGTGCGCCTTGGTACCGGTCAGACGTGCTGGCATGATTTTGCCGTTTTCCTGGACGAAGTCTTTCAGGGTGTCGACGTCTTTGTAGTCAACTTGTTCTACGTTTGCGGCGGTGAAGCGGCAGAATTTCTTACGCTTGAACAAAGGATTCTGTTGCTTGCGCTTTTCTTTCAGCTTGAGCTTGTTTTTGTCGAACTTTTTACCGAATGCCATTTTAGGCTCCTGTATCTAAATTGAGCTGTCTGGGACAGCACTAAAATCAATGATGTGAAACACCAGGCTTTTGCTATTGCGATTCTTCTTGTTCAGAAAACCGTTGAACTGATACATGCCTGCCAGTGGCGCCTGACTGAAGCGGCCTGAAATCTCGCCCGCGGCAACCGCGGAAATTTCAAACTCGCTCAATCGGGCGATGCCTGCCTCGGTCTGCTGGGATCGGTGCTGGAGTACAGCGTTCACGATCGGCATGCCGGCCGGGGTGTAGCGCAAGGCGTCCCGTTCGGCGATCAAGGCAATAAACTGGAGCTGGTTCAGCTCGGTTCCTGGCAACAATTAGGCCGCAGGAGCAGCAGCAACTGCTGGAGCTTCGGTGCGATGCGATTTCGCTGCATCTTCACGTTGTACCGACTTCATCATCGGCGAAGGAGCGGTTTCCGCTTTCTTCATCTTGACGGTCAGGTGACGCAGCACGGCATCATTGAATTTGAAGGCGGTTTCCAGCTCGACCAGGGTCTCGTTGTCGCATTCGATGTTCAGGCAGATGTAGTGTGCTTTAGCCAGTTTCTGGATCGAGTAAGCCATCTGACGACGACCCCAATCTTCAACACGGTGCACGGCGCCGCCGCGGGTGGTTACCGAGGCTTTGTAACGCTCGATCATGGCGGGCACTTGCTCGCTCTGGTCCGGGTGGACGATAAATACTATTTCATAGTGACGCATGCAAACTCCCTTAAGGACTGTGAATATAGCCCACCCTGGCGTCAAGACAGGTGTGGGAAGAGGTAAGCCCGCGACTATATCAGCTTTTCCGGCAAAAGACAATCCGGGGTCAAGTCTGACATTCGGACACGGCCTCGACCGTAGTGCGGTGCTACGGTCGAGGCCGTGTCCGAATGTCAGACTTGACCCCACCATGAATTTATTTCGCGCTAAGCAACAAATTCCCTTGCATTTCGCTTCACACTGTACAAAAATACAGACTGTCTATATACACAGGCCTAAAGCACTCTATGATCAAGCTCACCGCAAGACAGGAACAAATTCTCAATCTGATCAAGGATGCCATCGAGAACACCGGCTTCCCGCCGACCCGTGCCGAAATCGCCAATGAACTGGGCTTCAAATCCGCCAACGCGGCCGAGGAGCATCTGCAGGCGCTGGCGCGCAAGGGCGCGATCGAGATCGCCGCCGGCACCTCGCGCGGCATCCGCCTGCTGGGCGTGCACGCCGAACCGGCCGCCTCCAAGGTGCCGGTGTCGCTGATGATGTCGCTGCCGCTGATCGGCCGCGTGGCCGCCGGCTCGCCCATCCTGGCGCAGGAAAACCTGGAGACCAGCTACAGCGTCGATCCGGCCATGTTCTCCTCCAAGCCGGACTATCTGCTGAAGGTGCGCGGCGAATCGATGCGCGACGCCGGCATCATGGACGGCGACCTGCTGGCAGTGAAAAAGGTGGACAGCGCCAAGAACGGCCAGATCGTCGTGGCCCGCATCGGCAACGACGTCACCGTCAAGCGTTATCGCAAGACCGGCTCCCTGGTCGAGCTGCTGCCGGAAAACCCGGATTTCAAGATCATCAAGGTCGATCCTGAAGCCGACGAGTTCGCGCTGGAAGGCCTGGCGGTCGGCCTGATGCGCAGCTGGCACTAAACGCCTAGCGCTTGCCGGCCGTCTCCGGCAGGTGCGACAGGTCGCGCGCGCTCAAGGCGATGTCGCCGCGCCGGCCTTCCCACGCGGCCTGCGCCAGCGTGACCGCGTCCGCCTGGCGCTTGGCATCGTCCGCCACCCGTACGAACACCTCGCTCATCAAGGTCTGGGCGGCATCCATTTCATCATCGCTCATCAGGTCGGCCAGGTCGGGAGGAATGCTCTTGCCTACCGGGAGCGCGGCATTGTAATTCGCAAGGAACTGGTCGTAGCAGCTGCGCCACGCGGCCAGCGCCTGCGTCACAGCAGGGCCGCCAGCCAGAGCCGGACGCATCGGGATGTTGGGAGGCTGGCAGTTGAAACGCGCCAGCGAAATATCGGCGCCGTCGTAGCGGCTGGTGTAGTACTCGATCTCGGCCTGGCGGGCCAGGCGGCGCGCCTGCTCGTCGGCGAAGGCGTTACTCGACAGCACGGTCAAGGCGAATACCCATGCTGCTCTCATAACGCCTCCTCCCGCTTAGCAAAATTGAAAGCTTAGATTATCACAACTCGGCGCGACGCTCAGCAAGCTTCCAGTGCGCAGGTGAAATCGTCCAGCAGATCGTCGGCATCCTCGATACCGACCGACACCCGTATCAGCGACTCGGCGATGCCCATCGACGCCCGGCGTTCCGCGCCCATCTCGAAGAAGATGGTGTGCGCCACCGGGATGATCAGCGTGCGCGTGTCGCCCAGGTTGGAGGCCGGAATCGCCAACTTCAAGCGGTTCAGGAAGTCGAAGCAGTCGATGCCGTCCTTCAGCTCAAAGCTCAGCAGCGAGCCGAAGCTGCGGAACAGTTCGCTGGAGATGGCGTGCTGCGGGTGCGACGCCAATCCTGGGTAGTGGACGGCGGCCACGCGCTCGTCCGCCTCCAGCAGCCTGGCCAGCGCCAGCGCATTGGCGCTGGTGCGTTCCATGCGCAGCGCCAGCGTCTCGGCGCCGACGGCGATGTGGTGGGCCGCTTCCGGCGCCAGCGACGAGCCGAAGTCGCGCAAGCCCTTGGCGCGGATCTGCGCCAGCCCCCATTGCAGCGGCGCGGCCTTCTTGTAGTTCTCGTAGATGTTCGGGAAGCGGGTCCAGTCGTAGGCGCCGGTATCGGTCAGGCTGCCGCCCAGCGCGTTGCCGTGGCCGCCGATCGACTTGGTCAGCGCGTTGACCACCAGGCCGGCGCCGACCGACTTCGGACGGAACAGGTAAGGCGTGGTCATCGTGTTGTCGACGATGTAGAGGATGCCGCGCTGCTGGCACAGCTCGCCGATGCGCTTCAGGTCCGCCACTTGCGTGCGCGGGTTGGCGATGGTCTCGACGAACACCACGCGGGTCTGGTCGGTGATGGCGGCGGCGACGTTGGCGACATCGGTGGCGTCGACAAACGACACCGCCACGCCCTGCGCCATGGTGGTCTGCCACAGGCTGTTGGTGTTACCGAACAGGAAAGACGACGACACCACATGGTCGCCGGCGCGCAGCAGCGACTGGAACACGGCGCCGATCGCGCCCATGCCGGTGGCGAAGCAGATCGTGCCGACGCCCTGCTCCATCTGGTTGACCTTGTCCTCCAGCGCGGAGATGGTCGGGTTGCCCTGGCGGCCGTAGCGGAAGCCCGGTTCCTTGCCCTGGAACACCGAGGCCAGCTGGCGCGCGTCGGCGTAACCGAAAGCGACCGAAGTGTGGATGGGCTTGTGCAGCGAACCGTGCTCGATGCCCTTCTGGCGATCGTTGTGCAGGATGGTGGTGGTGAAGCCGTAGTTTTTCTTGTCGTTCATGTTCAAGCAGTCAAAAAAAAAGCCCGGTGCGGAATCATCCGCACCGGGCGCGACATCAGCCTTCGGCGGTCGCGAGATTCAGATTCAGTTGCGAGCGTCCAGCATCCTCGGGACCGGCGGCCTTAGGATGGTGGCGCGCGTATTCCAGCTTGTCCAGGTAGTCCTTGGAGATGTCGCCGGTGACGTAGACGCCGTCGAAGCACGAAGCCTCGAAGTTCTTCAGCGCCGGGTTGACGTCGGAGATGGCGCGCTTCAACGCGTCGATGTCCTGGTAGACCAGGTGATCGGCGGTGATCTCGCGGCAGACTTCCTCGGTGCTGCGACCGTAGGCGATCAGCTCGTCGCGGGTAGGCATGTCGATGCCGTACACGTTAGGGAAGATCACCGGTGGCGCCGCCGAAGCGAAGATCACCTTCTTGGCGCCGGCTTCGCGCGCCATCTGCACGATCTCGCGGCTGGTGGTGCCGCGCACGATGGAGTCGTCCACCAGCAGCACAACCTTGTCCTTGAACTCGGAAGCGATGGCGTTCAGTTTCTGGCGCACCGACTTCTTGCGCGCAGCCTGGCCCGGCATGATGAAGGTACGGCCGATGTAGCGGTTCTTGATGAAGCCTTCGCGGTATTCCACGTTCAGCGCCAGCGCCAGCTGGATGGCGGCGGGACGCGACGAATCCGGAATCGGCATGACGACGTCGATCTCGCCATCCTTGAACTCGCGCTTGATCTTCTCGGCCAGGTACTCGCCCATTTTCAGGCGGGTGGCGTACACGGAGGCGCCGTCGATGACGGAATCCGGACGGGCCAGGTAGACGAACTCGAACACGCAAGGGTTGAGCGATGGATTGTCGGCGCACTGGCGCGAATGCAGCTGCTTGTCGGCGTCGATGAAGACCGCCTCGCCCGGCGCGATATCGCGCACGAAGCGGAAGCCCATGCCTTCCAGCGCCACGGATTCGGAGGCGATCAGGTACTCGGCGCCCTGCTCGGTTTCGTTGATGCCCAGGCACAGCGGACGGATGCCGAACGGATCGCGGAAGGCCAGCAGGCCGACGCCGGCGATCTGCGCCACGGCGGCGTAGCCGCCGCGCACGCGGCGATGCAGCACGGTCACGGCTTCAAAAATCGTGTCGGCGTCGATCGAGATGCCGGTGGTGGCTTTCTGGATCTCGTGGGCCAGCACGTTCAGCAACACTTCCGAATCGGAATCGGTGTTGATGTGGCGACGGTCGTTCTGGAACATTTCTTTTTTGAGCTGTTCCCAGTTGGTCAGGTTGCCGTTGTGCGCCAGGGTGATGCCGAACGGGGCGTTGACGTAGAACGGTTGCGCTTCTTCCTCGCTCGACGAACCGGCGGTTGGATAGCGGCAGTGACCGATGCCGGAATTGCCTTGCAGCGTACGCATGTTGCGGGTACGGAAAACGTCACGAACCAGGCCGTTGGCCTTGTGCATGGCGAACATGCTGCTGTGATTGGTCGCGATACCTGCCGCATCCTGGCCGCGGTGCTGCAGCAGCAGCAATGCGTCATACAGCAGTTGGTTGACAGGTTGATGAGAAACGACGCCGACGATGCCACACATGATGTTGCTCCTGGACTGGGTGCTACTGATTTAAAGAATTCAAAAATTCACATGCTGCGCCATGGCAGCGGGAAGAAAGGCTTTCACCGTATGCGCTCCGGTCTCCGCGAACGGACTCAATAGCGCATCCTTCCAAAATGCTTGTTGCGGTATCGACGTCATCCCACACAGGATGACACCGGCCAGCACAATTACAAGGCCCCGACCGAAACCGAACACCATGCCCAGCGCGCGATCAACCAGGCTGAGGCCGCCGGCATCGAGCAAGGCGCCCAGCGCCATGCCCAACAGGCCCGTCAAAATCTTCACACCGATAAACAGTGCGATAAAGGCAAGGATCAAGCGCAGCACCTCGCCCGGCACCACCGGCGGCAGCATAGTCGCCAACGCGGCGGCGTAGGCGTTGGCGACCACGAAGGCCACCACCCAGCCCGCCAGCGACAACACTTCCTTCACCAGGCCGCGCATCATGCTGATGATGACCGACGCGACCAATACAAAAATCACCAGGTAATCGAATATCGTCACGTCGGGCGCCTGCTGGGTCAGACGGTTTCGAGACGGCCGCTCAGGCCCATGGCGCTCAGCTTGGCCCGCACTTTTTCGGCTTCATCCTTGTTGGTGAACGGTCCCACGCGTACGCGGGTGATGTCACCGGATGGCGTCTTTTGCGTGAAGGAGCTGATGCCTGCTTTTTTCAACTTTTCACGCAGCTCGTCGACCTTGGCCTGGTCGCTCAGCGCGGCCACTTGCAACACGAATTTCTGGCCGGTTTCGGCTGCGGCGGCCGGCTTGGCGGCGGACTTGCCTTCCAGGATGGCCAGAGCGCGGGCGTCTTCCGAGGTCGCGGCCGGCTTGGCGGCCTTGGCTTCTGCCAGCTTGCGCTCGGCTTCCGCCTTGGCTTTGGCTTCGGCTTTCACTTCGGCCTGCTTACGTTCGATTTCCAGCTTGTAGTCGGCGTCCTGGCGAGCCTTGGCTTCGTTGTCGGCTTTATTCTTGGCGATGGTCTCCGCCTTGGCGTCGGCCTTGAGCTTGGCTTCGGCCTTCAGTTCGGCGTCGCGCTTGGCGCTATCGACCTTGACCGGCGCCACCACCAGCGGCGCGGCCGGCGCGGCGGCAGGCTTGGACGGCTTGACGTCGTCGACGATCTCTTCCTTGCTGTCCAGCGCGGCGCTCTGGGCTACCGGCGCGGCGGCGGCCGGGGCTGGCGCAGGCACGGCTTCAACCGGCTTGTCCTTGGCGGGGATCTTGATTTCAATATCGGACGCCAGCGGCTTCGGTTCGGAATCGAGCACCATCGGCAGGCCGATGGCGACGCCCAGCGCCAGCGCGATGGCGCCAACCAGGCGGCGGCGCGCGCGTTTCTTTTCCGGCAACACCGGGTCGTCCGCTTCGCGGTCTTTGCTGCGGCGGGAGTTGGCGGAACCATCCGCCGACGAGGCGCGCTTGGAACGTGCGCGCTCCGTCGCGGCCTGGTCATCTGCGCTGGTGTAATAGCCGCTGTCCTGGCCAGCCGACTCTTGCTTGTTTTTACCGAGTTTCGAGAACAAGCCCATGCGTGATTTCAGTCCTGTGCGTTCAATGGAATGCGGATTTTCGTGCCGCCATGACGCCGGCGACCGTGAGGAAAGATCCAAAGACCACAATTCTATCATTCTCCCCGGCTCGGCTGACCGCATTTGCATACGCAGCGGCCGGATCGTCGAAGATATTGATGGTGCGTTCGGCTTTTTCTTCCTGCACGATTTGCACCTTGGCTGCCAGTTCCGAGGCGCTGGCGGCGCGCGGCGACGGCAGGTTGGTCAGGCACCAGTGGTCCACGTGCTCGGACATGGCGGCGATCACGCCGTCGATATCCTTGTCGTGCATGGAGCCGAACACGGCGTAGGTGTAAGGGTGAAAGCCCATATTGCCGAGGTTCTGGTTCAGCGCCGAGGCCGCGTGCGGATTGTGTGCCACGTCCAGGATCACCGTCGGGCGGCCAGGCAGCACCTGGAAGCGGCCCGGCAGTTCCACCGTCACCAGGCCGGTGCGCACTTCCTGCGCACCGACCGGCAGTTCCATCTTCAGCGCTTCCAGCGCGGCCAGCACGGCCGCGGCGTTGAGGATCTGGTTGGCGCCGCGCAGGCTGGGATAGGCCAGCGAATTGCGGCGCTGCGAGCGGCCGCCGTAGTTCCATTGCTGCTTGTCGCCGGAATAGTTGAAATCGCGGCCCATCAGCCACAGGTCGGCGCCGATGGCGTTGGCGTGGTCGATCAGCGATTGCGGCGGCACCGGGTCCGAGCAGATCGCGGTCTTGCCGGCGCGGAAAATGCCGGCCTTTTCGAAGCCGATCGCCTCGCGCGTGTCGCCCAGATAGTCGGTATGGTCGATATCGACGCTGGTGACGATGGCGACGTCGGCATCGACGATGTTGACCGCGTCCAGGCGGCCGCCCAGGCCCACTTCCAGGATCGCGACGTCCATGCCTGCGCCCGACAGCAGGTGCATGATGGCCAGCGTGGTGAATTCGAAATACGTCAGCGGCGTATCGCCGCGCACCGCTTCGACCGCGTTGAAGGCGGCCACCAGCACGTCGTCGCTGGCCAGCTCGCCGTTGATGCGGGCGCGCTCGTTGAAATCCAGGAAGTGCGGCTTGATGTACAGGCCGACCTTGTAGCCGGCGCGCATCAGCACCGATTCCAGCATGGCGCAGGTCGACCCCTTGCCGTTGGTGCCGGCCACCATGATGACCGGGCAGCTGAAGTTCAGTTGCAGGCGTTCCTTGACGGCAAGTACGCGGTCCAGGCCCATGTTGATGACGGTTTCAGCGTGGCGCGACTCAAGCAGCGCAAGCCAGGCAGGCAAAGTAGTTGGGAGATTCGGCATGATGGGGGCTCAGAAATGAAAAACGGCGCGCAGGCCGGCATGATAGCCGATTGCGCGCCGTAGCGTGAGGGCGTGGCTGCTTTTTAGGCGAGCACTTCCACAGCTTGATTTTGCAGTAGCGCCATCAGACGGGCGATTTCTTCGCGCATCTTGCGGCGGTCGACGATCATGTCGACGGCGCCCTTGGTGACCAGGAACTCGGCGCGCTGGAAGCCTTCCGGCAGTTTCTCGCGCACGGTGTTTTCAATCACGCGCGGGCCGGCGAAGCCGATCAGCGCTTTCGGCTCGGCGATGACGACGTCGCCCATGAAGGCGAACGAAGCGGACACGCCGCCCATGGTCGGATCGGTCAGCACGCTGATGAACGGCAGCTTCTTGTCGGACAGCTTGGTCAGCATGGCGGTGGTCTTGGCCATCTGCATCAGCGACAGCAGGCCCTCTTGCATGCGGGCGCCGCCGGTGGCGGTGATGCAGATGAACGGTACTTTCTGTTCCAGGGCCACTTGCGCGCCGCGCACGAAGCGCTCGCCGACCACGGAGCCCATCGAGCCGCCCATGAATTCGAATTCGAAGCAGGCCACCACGCAAGGCAGGCTCATGATGGCGCCGCCCATGACGATCAGCGCGTCGGTCTCGCCGGTGGCTTCCATCGCTTGCTTGAGGCGGTCAGGGTATTTCTTGCTGTCTTTGAACTTCAGCGTATCGACCGGCAGGGTGTCCATGCCGATTTCATAGCGGCCGCCGGCATCGAACAGGCTGTCGAGGCGTTCACGGGCGCGGATGCGCATGTGATGGTCGCATTTCGGGCAAACGTGCAGGTTCGATTCCAGATCGGTGCGGTACAGCACGGCTTCGCAGGACGGGCACTTGACCCACAGGCCCTCGGGCATGGTCTTGCGTGCGGCAGCGTCGGAACGCTGGATACGTGGGGGCAGCAGTTTTTCCAACCAACTCATAAATTCTCCTTGCAGCTAACTTGTGGCCGAAGTGTAGCCGTTTCTTGCCCCCCTGTCGAACTTTGCTGTACAACAATTTTTAAGCTTCGTCATGAAATTGCGGGGTTTTTAGAGGTAAACCACTACGCCTTCGTCTCGCGCTCGATCTGCCGCTCAATGTAGGCATCCAGGTCTTTCCGCTCTTCCAGTGTCGGAAAACCAATGTCAAGCCCCCTGCCAGCACTCGCCAGCTTCTGCAAATAGAGCTGCATCACCTTTTCTACAGGGAAGCCATAGGCGTCGCCGACTGTTTGAAAGTAAGCAAGTGAATCCAAGCTCAAACGAAATGTGACCTCCTTGCTCAGCTTTTCAAAAAAAGGGTTTGGTACACGTTTCATCTTGGAAAAATCATATTCCTTACGCATTTTTCACTCCTCAAAATATTGCTTTCGCTCCAATCTTGACGCTTTTCTGGCGGAGATGACGCGAACGGTGTCGTCACTTGGGGAGCAGTAGCTAATTAACAATATGATATCGCGATGCTGACTTTGGGCCAAAAGCTGGTAGCGATCCTCAAAATTGCTGTGTTCAGAATCTAACCATGATTGAGAAAACAGGTCTTGAAACGCATCCATTGCCTCTTCAAAACTCACTCCATGTTTGCGAAGGTTGGTTTTGGCCTTGCGGGCATCCCATTCGAAGCGCACGACCGCTCCCCTTCAACATAGTCAGTTCTTAACTATGTATCAAGGTGAGCGGTCGGGATTTGCGGGAGGTCAGGCGTCGAGGGCGGAGCGGATGCCGCTGACGAAGGTTTGCACGGCGGCGACGGCGCCGTCTTTGCCGGCGGTTTCGATTTCCTGGATGATGCGGCTGCCGATCACAACGGCGTCGGCCACTTCGGCCACGGCGCGCGCGGTGGCGCCGTCGCGGATGCCGAAGCCTACGCCGATCGGCAACTGCACGTGCTTGCGGATCGCCGTCAGGCGCTCCGCCACTTCCACCGTGTCGATATTGCCGGCGCCCGTCACGCCCTTCAGCGAGACGTAGTAGCTGAAACCGCCGCCGACCTTGGCCACCTGCGCGATGCGGGCTTCGGTCGAGGTCGGCGCCAGCAGGAAGATCAGGTCCAGCTCGGCGGCGCGCATGGCGGCCGCGAACTCTTCACACTCCTCCGGCGGGTAATCGACCACGATGGCGCCGTCCGCCCCCACCGCCTTGGACTTGGCGATGAAGGTGGCCGGGCCGATGCGCTCGATCGGATTGGCATAGCCCATCAGCACCACCGGCGTGCTCTGGTTGGTCTTGCGGAATTCCGCCACGTAGCCGAACACGTCGTGGATGCCGACGCCATGGGCCAGCGCCCGCTCGCAGGCGCGCTGGATCACCGGGCCTTCGGCCATCGGATCGGAAAACGGCACGCCGAGTTCCAGGATGTCGGCGCCGCCCGCCACCATGGCGTGCATCAGCGGCACCGTCAGTTCCGGCGACGGATCGCCGGCGGTGATGAAAGTGACGAGCGCGGTTTTTTTGTGCGCCTTCAGGGCGCTGAAAGTTGCTGCGATTTTGGACATGTCGTTTTCCTTAGTTGAAGTTCAAACCCATACGTTCTGCAACCGTATGCATGTCCTTGTCGCCCCGACCCGACAGGTTGGCCAAAATAATTTGATCTTTAGGCAAGGTCGCCGCCAGCTTGGCCGCGTACGCCAGCGCGTGCGACGATTCCAGCGCCGGAATGATGCCTTCGATGTGACAACAATCGTGGAAGGCCTGGAGCGCCTCCTCGTCCGTGATCGACACGTATTCCGCGCGGCCGATGTCCTTCAGGTAGGCATGCTCCGGCCCCACGCCCGGATAGTCGAGGCCGGCAGAGACCGAATGCGTCTCGATGATCTGGCCGTTCTGGTCCTGCAGCAGATAGGTGCGGTTGCCATGCAGCACGCCCGGATAGCCCTTGGTCAGCGAAGCGGCGTGCTTGTCGCCGTCCAGCCCCTCGCCCGCCGCCTCGACGCCGATCAGGCGCACCTGTTTCTGGTCGATATACGGATAGAAGATGCCCATGGCGTTGGAGCCGCCGCCGATGCAGGCCACCACGCAATCCGGCTGGCGGCCGGTCATTTCCGGCATCTGCACCAGGCACTCCTCGCCGATCACCGACTGGAAGTCGCGCACCAGCATCGGGTAAGGATGCGGGCCGGCCACGGTGCCGATGATGTAGAAGGTGTTTTCAATGTTGGTGACCCAGTCGCGCATGGCTTCGTTGAGCGCGTCCTTCAAGGTCTTGGAACCGGACTCCACCGGCACCACGGTCGCGCCCAGCAGCTTCATGCGGTAGACGTTCTGCGCCTGGCGCTTGACGTCCTCGCTGCCCATGTAGACCACGCACTCCAGCCCGAAACGGGCGCAGATGGTGGCCGTGGCGACGCCATGCTGGCCGGCGCCGGTCTCGGCGATGATGCGCGGCTTGCCCATGCGCTTGGCCAGCAAGGCCTGGCCGATGACGTTGTTGATCTTGTGGGCGCCGGTGTGGTTCAGGTCTTCGCGCTTGAAGTAAATCTGCGCGCCGCCGGCCAGTTCGGACCAGCGCTTGGCATAGTAAATCGGCGACGGCCGGCCGACAAAGTGCTTGAGCTCGTAACGAAACTCGTCGAGGAACTCGGGATCTTTGCTGTAGCGCTCGTAGGCTTCGTTGAGCTCGGCCAGTGCGTAGGTCAGCGTTTCGGCGACAAAGGAGCCGCCGTAAGGGCCGAAATGGCCTTTGGTATCGGGAAGGTTGTAATCTTTAGCGTGGAACAGCGGCTTCGCTGGGGCGTTCATCATGGTGGATTTCGCTTTCATTCATGGTATCTCCGGCCCGCACCGCCGCGACAAAGTCGGCGATCTTGCGGGCATCCTTGATCCCCTTGGACGCTTCGACACCACTGCTGATGTCGACGGCGTAGGGGCGTACACCGACCACCGCGTCAGTCGCGTTGTGTACGCTCAAGCCACCACTTAAAACGACCCGAGGCGCGAGATCTTTTGGAATGAGAGACCAATCAAAACCCTTTCCTGCACCACCATAGGCATCCACATAGGTATCCAGCAACAGGCTGGTGAACAAGGGACTGGCGGCGCGGCATAGCTGTTCGTATTCTAGCAAATCGGCCGGAAGTGTGTCGGGTTTGACGCGGAACACGCGCATGAACTGTCGCCCGGCCGCCGCGGCGATGGCGGCGGACTGCTCCACCGTCTCGTCGCCGTGCAGCTGGACCAGCGAGATCGGCGCCACTTTGCAGGTGGCCGCCACCTCTTCCGGCGTGGCGTTGACGAACAGGCCGGTGCAGGTGATGAAGGGCGGCGCGGCGCGGATCAGCTCGGCGGCCTGCTCCGGCGTCACGTAGCGCGGGCTCTTCGGGTAGAACACGAAGCCGATCGCATCGGCGCCGGCCGCCACCACGGCTTGTACATCTTCCACGCGGGTCAGTCCGCAGATTTTGATACGCGTGCGATGCATGGGCTATTCCTTTTAGAACCAGGGGAGCGCGCTGGTGGTCTCCAGCGGCAATTCCCATTTGGGGTCGTAGTCGATTTTAGCCAGGTACAGGCCGTCCGGCATGAAGGTCGGCGCGGCGGCATGACGGTCCTTGGTTTCCAGCAGCTGGCCCAGCCATTCCGGCTTTTCGCGTCCGGTGCCAATATAAACCAGCGAGCCGACCAGGTTGCGCACCATATGGTGCAGGAAGGCGTTGGCGGTGATGGTGAACACCACCAGCTCGCCGTGGCGCTTGATCTGGATGTCGTGCATCAGCTTGACCGGCGACTTGGCCTGGCATTGCGCGGCGCGGAAGGCGGTGAAGTCGTGCCAGCCCAGCAGCGGCGGGATGGCCTGCCGCATCAACTCCACGTCCAGCGGACGGAAGCAGAAACCGGCGCGCCCTTCCAGCAGCGGCGAGCGGGTCGGATTGTTGTACAGCACGTAGTGATAGGTGCGGGCGCGGGCGCTGAAGCGGGCGTGGAAGAAATCGTTGACGCTCGGGTCGCCATCAAGCTGCTTGGCCCAGCGCACCGCGATCGACGGCGGCAGGAAGGCATTGACGCCGCGCACCCAGGAATGGGTGTCGCGCACCAGCTCGGTGTCGAAGTGAACCACTTGTTCCAGGGCGTGCACGCCGGTGTCGGTGCGGCCGGCGCAGGTGGTGGCCAGCGGCACCCTGGCGAATTTCTCCAGCGCCTGCTCCAGCTTGTCCTGGACCGTGTGGCCGTCCGCCTGCTTCTGGTAGCCGTTCCACGCGGTTCCGTCGTACTGGACGCCGATTGCTATCCGTTTCAATTGCTGCCCGATGTAATGTCAGAGTCAGCCATTATATACGGAGCGGCCTTACCCCAATTGGGCGCGCATCGCGTTGGCCTTGGCGATCTGGTCGTCGCTGCCGCCGCGCAGCACTTCGTCCAGCAGTTCGCGCGCGCCTTCCTTGTCACCGATTTCCTGGTAGGCGATCGCCAGGTCCAGCTTGGTGTCCATTTCCATGTGGTGCGCCGACAGCGTGTCGTCGCGGCCGGCGGCTGGCGCGGCATCGGCCGCAGCCGGGGCGCCCAGCGCGCTATCCAGGTCGAGGTCGATGCCGGACAGGTCGAACTCCTGGGCGGCCGGCGCCGGTGCCGGGGCGACTTCTTCCGCGCCTTGCAGCGCATCGGCGAAGTCGCCGGCGTCGAACTCGGCGGCTGGCGTCGGCGCAGGTGCGGGCACGGCCGGCACCTCCGGAATTTCAAAATTCATCAAGTCGAGATCCAGCGGATCGCTGCTGGCCGACGGCAATCCTGGCGCCACCGTTTCGGCCGGCAGGTCCAGGCCGAAGTCCATGCTCAGGTCTTCCGCCGCAGGCACGGGCTCCGGAGCCGGGGCCGGCGCGGCCGGTGCGTCGAAGGCCAGGTTGAAGGCGTCTTCCGGCATGGCTTCCGGCTCGGCCGCAGGGGCCGGCGTTTCAGCTGGCGCCGGCGCGGCGGCGGCCGGCTCGAAACTCAGGCCGCCCAGGTCGAAGTCCATCAGATTGTCGGTTTCCGCCGCCACCGAAGCTGGCGACACCGAGGCATCGGCGGCCTGCGGCAAGGCGGTATCCATGTCGCTGCCGAAGTCCATCAGATTGCTGTCGCTGGCGGCAGCCGGGGCGTCGAAACCCAAGTCCAGGTCGAGGCCAGCCGCGGCCGGCGCCGGCGCTGGGGCCGGTGCGCTGAAGTCGCTGCTGAAGTCCGACGCGCTGAACGCGGCGGCGCCGGCGGCGACACCGGCGGCGGCCACGGCCGGCACGGCGGCGAACATGCCGGCGCCGTCGTCGGCGGCAGCGCCGCCTTCGGAGTACAGCGGATTGCTGGCGTCCAGCGTGCGGCCCATGGCGGCGGCTTGCGCCCATTCATCGCCCTGGCCGCGCGTCATCGAATACAGCTCGGAGGCCTGGCTCTCGAAGGCGCGCGCATCCTTGCGGGTGACGTAGATTTCCAGCAGCTTCAGGCGCACCGCGTGGCGCTCAGGATGGCTGCGCAGCGCCTCTTTCAGGATTTCCTCCGCCTGGGCGTCACGGCCGTAGGCAATGTAGACGTCGGCTTCCGCCACCGGATCGACTTCATTGGTGTCGAGCTGGCTGGCCGATGGCGCAAAGTTGGAATTGAACACGCTGTTGTTGGTGTCGACGCTCTGGCCGCCGGCTTCGGCGATCAGCGCCTGCGATGGGATCGCGGTGTCGCCGAGGATGCTGGTCTCGTCCTTCGGCACCTCGAACTTCTTGCGGCGGCGCGAAGCGACCACCGCACCGACACCGGCCAACAGGGCCGCTGCGGCCAAGCCGACGTATTGCAGGTTGTCCATCATCGTTTCGAACAGGCTAGGTTCGAGCTGCTTCGGCGGGATCACCATCGTGCGCTTGGGCTTGGCCGGCGCCGATGCTGCCACCTGGGCCGATGCCGGCATCGAGGCAGCGGCGGAAGCCGAAGCTGACGCCGAAGCGGAAGGCTTCGCGGTATCCGCGCCAGCCTTGTTCTTCACCGCCATCAGGTTTTCCAGGTCGTGGACGTTCTTTTCCAGTTCCTTGGTGCGGGCGGCGGCCTCGTCCAGTTCCTTCTGGTGGGCGATCTTGTCTTCCACCGCCATGCCGGTCTTGCCCGCGACCGGCGCGCCGGACGTGGTTTTCGACAGGGTCAGCTTGTCCTTGGCGGCGTTGACGGCGTTCGGCTTTTCCTCGACCTTGGCGGTGATCTTGCCCGACACGTTCTGGGTGGTGTCCGGCTCCTTGGCCGGCGTGCTGTTGGCCACCTGCCCGGCCAGCTTGGCGCGGTAGGCGTTGAAGTCGGCCGCATGCGCCACCACCACGCCGCGCGCCTCGCCTTCCGGCGCGCTGTTGCGGATGGTGTCGGCGTCCGGCACGGTCAGGATCTGGCCCGACTTCAGGCGGTTCATATTGTTGCCGGAGAAGGCTTCCGGATTGGCGCGGTACAGCGCCACCAGCATCATGTCCAGCGACACGTCGACCGGCTTGACCTGGTTGGCGATGCGGGTCAGGTTGTCGCCGGATTTGACGGTGTATTCGCTGGCGGCCTGCTTGACCGGCGCGGCGGGCGGGCGCACCGGCGCCGGCGCGCTAGCCGCCACCGGTGCGGCGACCGGCGCTGCCGCGACAGGCGCGGCGGCGGGGGCGGCGTTGCGGCCCAGGTCCACCGGCGCGGCCACTTGCGGCGATTGCGTCGCGCGCATGTCGGCCGGGTCCAGCAGGAAGGTGTATTCGCGGACCATGCGGCCGCCGGTCCAGTTCAGTTCCAACAGCATGTCGACGAAGGGTTCGTTGACCGGCTGGCTGGACGTGATGCGTATCAACTGGCGGCCGTTGCGCTGTTCGACTTCGAAGCGCAGCGACAGCAGGGTCGGATTGAAATCGATATTGGCGGTGCGGAAGGCTTCGGCCGGCGCCAGCTTGGCGACCAGCGCGCCCGCCTCGTCCGCCGAGACCGCGGTCAATTCGATCTCCGCTCGCAACGGCTGCCCCAGCGACGACAGGACCGTCAGCTTGCCGAGCCCGGCGGCGTTGGCGGAGGCCGCCACTAACACCGCACTGGCGACAGCCCCGGTGAGCGTCTTCAACGCGAAGGAAACAATGCTGGAGCGAGTTGGTACGTGCATAGTGGGCGGCATCAGGTTGTCAGAGGGAAAATGTTACTTTCCCAGATATACCAACATATCATCATGCTCCAGAGCATGCAAGCTTTGCACGGTGTTTCTCTAGTGATACATGAGGATGTGTAACGTCTATGCCTACTTTAAACCAAAAAAAGGGATCTTCCCTATGAGAGTACATAGAGAAAACCCCCTCTGCTGTAACAATTGCACAGCGTGAACGGTGGTGGGGTCTGACCCCGTACGGGGTCAGGCCCCTGCATTGCTTTGCGGGTTTACTTGTCCAGCACGATGCGCAGCATGCGGCGCAGCGGTTCGGCCGCGCCCCACAGCAGCTGGTCGCCGACGGTGAAGGCCGACAGGTAGTCGTCGCCCATGCTCATCTTGCGCAGGCGGCCGACCGGGATCGTCAGGCTGCCGGTGGCGGCGGCCGGCGACAGGTCCTTGACCGACGCTTCACGGGTGTTCGGCACCACTTTGACCCACTGGTTGTTGGCGGCGATGATGTCGTGGATCTCGTCGATCGGCACGTCTTTCTTCAGCTTGATGGTCAGCGCCTGCGAGTGGCTGCGCATGGCGCCGATGCGCACGCACAGGCCGTCGACCGGGATGGCTTTCGAACCGAAGTCCGCGCCCAGGCCCAGGATCTTGTTGGTCTCGGCGCCGCCCTTCCATTCTTCCTTCGACTGGCCGTTGCCCAGGTCCTTGTCGATCCAGGGGATCAGGTTGCCGGCCAGCGGCGCGCCGAACTGCTTGGTCTCTTCGGCGCTCAGGCCATGCTGGGTGGCCAGCACCTGGCGGTCGATTTCCAGGATCGCGGAAGCCGGATTGTCCAGCAGCGCTTTCACCGACGAATTGATGGTGCCGAACTGGGTCAGCAGTTCACGCATGTGCTGGGCGCCGCCGCCCGATGCCGCCTGGTAGGTCATGGAGGTCATCCACTCGACCAGGTTGTGCTGGAACAGGCCGCCCAGGCCCATCAGCATGCACGACACGGTGCAATTGCCGCCGACGTAGTTCTTCACGCCCTTGCCCAGCGCGTCCTTGATGACGTGCAGGTTGACCGGGTCCAGCACGATGACGGCGTCCTTCTCCATGCGCAGCGTGGAGGCGGCGTCGATCCAGTAGCCGTTCCAGCCGGCCGCGCGCAGCTTGGGGAACACTTCGGTGGTGTAGTCGCCGCCCTGGCACGAGATGATGATCTCGCACTTTTTCAGTTCGTCGATGTCGGTCGCGCTTTTCAGTTTGGTTTCGTTCTTCGCCATCGCCGGGGCGTCGCCGCCGGGGTTCGAGGTGGTGAAAAACACCGGTTCGATGTGGGCGAAATCGCCCTCTTCCTGCATGCGCTGCATCAGGACCGAACCGACCATGCCGCGCCAACCTACCAAGCCTACGAGTTTCATTTTCTTTCCTTCTAATAATTTATACTATTTATATCGTTTACGACAGCGCCTTGACCACCGCGTTGCCCATCTCCTCCGTGCCCACCTTGGTGGTGCCGGCTTCGTAGATGTCGGCGGTGCGCAGGCCTTGCGACAGCACGTGCTTGACGGCGTTCTCGATACGGTCGGCCTGTTCGGCCTTGTTCAGCGAGTAGCGCAGCATCATCGCGGCCGACAGGATCGTCGCCAGCGGATTGGCGATGCCCTTGCCGGCGATGTCGGGAGCGGAACCGTGCGACGGCTCGTACAGGCCCTTGTTGTTGGCGTCCAGCGAGGCCGACGGCAGCATGCCGATCGAACCGGTCAGCATGGCCGCCTGGTCGGACAGGATGTCGCCGAACATATTGCCGGTGACGATGACGTCGAACTTCTTCGGCGCGCGCACCAGCTGCATCGCGGCGTTGTCGACGTACATGTGCTCCAGCGCGACGTCAGGGTATTCCTTGTGCACATCGGTGACGATGTCTTTCCAGAACTGGAAGGTCTCCAGCACGTTGGCCTTGTCGACGCTGGTCAGGCGCTTGCCGCGCTTCTGCGCGGCCTGGAACGCCACGTGGGCGATGCGGCGGATTTCGCCTTCCGCATAGCGCATGGTGTCGTAGCCTTCGCGCTGGCCTTTGAACGGGCCGTCCGGGCACTCGCGCACGCCGCGCGGCTGGCCGAAGTAGATGTCGCCGGTCAGTTCGCGGATGATCAGGATGTCCAGGCCGGACACCACTTCAGGCTTCAAGGTCGAGGCGTTGGCCAGGTCCGGATACAGGATGGCCGGACGCAGGTTGGCGAACAGGCCCAGCTGCTTGCGCAGGCCGAGGATCGCCTGCTCCGGACGCAGCGCGCGTTCCAGCGTGTCGTACTGGTAGTCGCCGACGGCGCCGAACAGCACCGCGTCGGCCGCCTTGGCCAGCGCCAGCGTGCCTTCCGGCAGCGGGTGGCCGTGGGCCGCGTAGCCGGCGCCGCCGACCGGCGCGCTTTCCAGCTCAAATTTTTCGCCCAGCACGTTGAGGACCTTGACGGCTTGTGCGACGATTTCCGGGCCGATACCGTCGCCCGGGAGGATAGCGATTTTCATGGTTACTTTTCGAGATTAGATGACGTTGGCCAACCAAGGTTGGGTTGCCAGATGGCGCTCTTCGAAGCCGCGGATAGCGTCGGCGTGACGCAGGGTCAGGCCAATATCGTCGAGCCCGTTCATCAGGCAGTATTTGCGGAAGGCGTCGATCTCGAAGGGATAGGAGACGCTGCCATTGCTGGTGGAGATGCGCTGCTGCTCAAGGTCGACCACCAGACGGTAACCGGGGAAGGCCTTGACTTCATTGAACAGATGGTCGATCTGCGTTTCGGATAAAACGATGGGCAGCAAGCCGCTTTTGTAGCAGTTGTTAAAGAAGATGTCGGCGAACGACGGCGCGACGATGGCGCGGAAGCCATATTGATCCAGCGCCCACGGCGCGTGCTCGCGCGAGGAGCCGCAGCCGAAGTTCTTGCGGGTCAGCAGGATCGAGGCACCCTGGTAGCGCGCTTCGTTGAGCACGAAGTCCGGGTTCAGCGGACGCACGCTGTTGTCCTGGCCCGGCTCGCCGTGGTCCAGGTAGCGCCATTCGTCGAACAGGTTCGGGCCGAAGCCGGTGCGATGAATCGACTTCAAAAATTGCTTCGGAATGATGGCGTCGGTGTCGACATTGGCGCGGTCCAGCGGGGCCACCAGTCCTTCGTAGATCGTAAATTTATCCATGATTCTCGTTCGGGTTGTGCGACGGCGGACCGTCGCGGCCCGCCGTGCTGCGGTTTATTTTTTGGTCGAAGCGCCTTCGAGCGACTCGCCGACCTTTTTGACGTCCTTGCCGAAGCCGTTGACGGTGTTGCAGCCGGTCAGGATCAGCGCGATGATGGACAGGGCGAATAGTTTTTTCATGATGAGGATTTCTCGTTATGGTTCAATCAGATCAACGCAGGCTGCGTACGTCGACGAAATGGCCGGCGATACCGGCTGCCGCCGCCATCGCGGGAGACACCAGATGGGTGCGTCCGCCCTGGCCTTGGCGTCCTTCAAAATTGCGGTTCGAGGTGGAGGCGCAGCGCTCGCCCGGTTCCAGGCGGTCGGCGTTCATCGCCAGGCACATCGAGCAGCCCGGGTCGCGCCATTCGAAACCGGCGTCCTTGAAGATGCGGTCCAGGCCTTCCTTCTCCGCCTGGTCCTTGACCAGGCCGGAACCCGGCACCACCATCGCCAGCTTGACGTTGGAGGCGCGGTGCTTGCCGCGCACCACCTCGGCGGCGGCGCGCAAGTCCTCGATGCGCGAGTTGGTGCAGGAGCCGATGAAGACCTTGTCGATGCGGATGTCCTCGATCGCCGTGTTCGGCTTCAGGTTCATGTAGACCAGCGCCTTTTCCATGGCGTCGCGCTTGACGCTGTCTTTTTCCAGGTCCGGATCCGGCACCCGGCCGTCGATCGAGGTCACCATTTCCGGCGACGTGCCCCAGGTCACCTGCGGCTTGATCTCGGCGGCGTTGAGCGTGACCACCAGGTCGAACCTGGCGCCGGCGTCCGAATGCAGCGTGCGCCAGTAGTCGACCGCGCGGTCCCAGTGCGGACCGGCCGGCGAAAACGGCCGGCCTTTGACGTAGTTGATGGTGACGTCGTCGACGCCGATGATGCCGGCGCGCGCGCCCGCTTCGATCGCCATGTTACAGACCGTCATCCGGCCTTCCATCGACAGCGCGCGGATGGTCGAACCGCCGAACTCGATACAGTAGCCGGTGCCGCCGGCGGTGCCGATCTTGCCGATGATGGCCAGCACCACGTCCTTGGCGGTGACGCCGAGCGGCAGCGCGCCGTCGACCTGCACCAGCATGGCCTTGGATTTCTTTTGCAGCAGCGTCTGGGTGGCCAGCACGTGCTCCACTTCCGAGGTGCCGATGCCGTGCGCCAGCGCGCCGAAGGCGCCGTGGGTCGAGGTGTGCGAGTCGCCGCAGACCACGGTCATGCCCGGCAGGGTCGCGCCCTGCTCCGGCCCGATCACGTGGACGATGCCCTGGCGCTTGTCGTTCATGTTGAAGTAGGTCAGGCCGTAGGACTTGGCGTTCTTGTCCAGCGTTTCCACCTGCAGGCGCGAGACCGGGTCGGCGATGCCGTCGGCGCGGCCGGTGGTCGGCACGTTGTGGTCGGCCACCGCCAGGTTGGCGGACACGCGCCACGGCGCGCGGCCGGCGGCGCGCAGGCCGTCGAATGCCTGCGGGCTGGTGACTTCGTGCACCAGGTGGCGGTCGATGTACAGGATCGTGGTGCCGTCTTCTTCGGCCTTGACCACGTGGGATTCCCAGAGTTTGTCGTAAAGCGTCTTCATGATGATTTATGAGTACCCAATTAAGGGAACTACTTCTGCCTGTGTAAGTGATCCACTTCGATTATGCCATATTGTGCAATGCGGTAGCGGCCGCCGCTGGCCGGCCTCGTGAGCCGATGCAGTTCCGCCTACTGATACACTTTTTATGACTCCTTTTGCAAAATTCGGAAATTCAAATAAAAAAAGCCTGCGTGAACGCAGGCTTTTGGACTTTCTGGCCCTGTCCTCAGACTAGGCCGCCATGCGTACACTACCTCGACATCCGTCCATTAGGAACGATAGGCCCACCACCAGCACCAGTTCGCCCTCGGCCGAACGCGCGGTGCCGGTAATACCTTCGACACTAATCGCGGTCATCGGTTTAATCACCAGGTCGGCCGTACCGTCGACCGCTTCCACCGCCAGGATGTACGGCTGTGGTGCAGCGACAACAATGCCCACCTTCTCGCGGCAGCTCTCGTAGCCCAGCGAATCGGCCAGCGAACGGACCGGCAACGGACGGCCCTGGTCTTTCAGCACCGGCGCGCCGCCCACTTCCATGAACACTTCCGGCAGCTCGACCACGCGCTGCACCACGGCCATCGGCAGCGCCAGCGCGGCGCCCGAGGTCGAGACCAGCATGGTCGGCACGATCGACAGCTCGATCGGCAGGCGGATGGCGAACTTGGTGCCCTTGCCCAGCGCGGATTCGATGTGGATGGCGCCGCGGTTCTTCTCCACGGCGGTCTTCACCACGTCCATGCCGACGCCGCGGCCGGACACGCTGGAAGCGACTTCCTTGGTCGAGAAACCCGGCAAGAATACCAGCTGGAAGCATTCGTCGTTGGTCAGCTGCACCGATTCCGAGATCAGGCCCTTTTGCTGGGCCTTGGTGCGCAGCACCACCGGATCCATGCCTTTGCCGTCGTCCTGAAGCACAATCATAACGCTATTTGCTTCTTGCCATGCTTTGAGCGAAATATAGGCCTTGGCTGGCTTGCCCGCCGCCAGCCGGTCTTCCGGCGATTCGACGCCATGGTCCAGCGAGTTGCGCAGCATGTGCACCAGCGGATCGTACAGGCTGTCCACCACCACGCGGTCGACTTCGGTCTCCGCGCCTTCGATGGTCAGTTCGACGTCCTTGCCCAGGTCTTTCGCCAATTCGCGCACCAGGCGCGGGAACTTCTGGAACAGGCGGCCGACCGGCTGCATGCGGGTCGCCAGCGTGGCGCGCTGCAGTTCGGTGGAGTAGCGCGAGGCGCGTTCCAGCGTTTCCGCCAGCGTCGCCATCAGGGTCTGGGCCTGGCCTTCGAACTTGAATTGCAGCAGGCGTTCCAGCAGCACGGCGGCCTGGTTGGCGGCCTGCACCGATTCGCCGGCCACTTCCAGCAGCGCGTCCAGCTTGACGGCGTCGACCCGGATCGATTCTTCCTTGGCCGGCGCGGCGTGCGGACGCTCTTCGCGTTTTTCGGCGGCTTCGCGCTTGGCGGGGCCGGCGGTTGGAGCGGCGGCGTGCACGGCGGCGACCACGGCGGCCAGTTCGGCGGCCGGCAACGGCGCCGACGGCGCGCGCGCTTCCGCGGCCGGGGCCGGAGCGGCTGCCGATGCGGCAGGTTTGGTGTAGCTACCGGCCGGCATCACGGTTTCATACATGCCTTCCCAGTCCAGGCCGTCAGGCGACGGCGCCGCGGCTGGTGCAGCGGCTGGCGCCGGGGCTGGTGCGGCAGCGGCGGCCGGAGCTGGCGCCGGCGCGGCGGCCTTGGCGGCCGGCGCATGCGCCGGCCCAGCGCTGGTCTTGCCTTCGATCGCGTCGGTCAGGATGACTTCCAGATCCTTGGGCATGGCCGGCAGGCTGTCCGGCTCGGCGCCGTTGTTCAGCTCGGCGAGCTGGTCGGCCACGAAGCCCGACGCTTGCAGCGCCGCCTCGATCGCGATCGGCGTCACCGGCGCGGCGCCGGTGCGCAGCGCGTCGAACAGGTTCTCGGTCAAGTGACATGCCGCCACCATCGCCGGCAGGCCCATGAAACCGGCGCCGCCCTTGATGGTGTGGAAGGAGCGGAACACCGCGTTCAATGTTTCTTTATTGTCCGGGTCGCGTTCGAGCCGCAGCAGATGCTCTTCAACGTTGACCGCAAGATCCATCGCCTCGACGACGAAATCCTTGAGCATATCGTCCATTAGAATCCCAGGTCAGCAAGCAGGTCGTCGACATTGTCCTGGTTCAGCGCTACGGCTGGAGCCGAAGGGCCGGACATCAGGGACACTTCTTTTTGCGCGATTTTCTCGCGTACCGCCGGTGGTGCATTGTCGCGCAGCAGTTCTGCCAGTTCGTGCTCCACCGTCTTGGTGATGGTCACGACTTTCTTGATCAGCTGGCCGGTGATGTCCTGGAAGTCCTGGGCCATCATGATTTCCAGCAGGCGGGCTTTTTCCGCTTCGGTGGCCACCGACACCGCCGCGGCGAACGCTTGCGAGTCGCCGGCCAGCTGCTTGAACTGGTCCAGGCTCAGCTTGCCTGCGAACAGGTCGGCCCAGCGGTTTTCCATTTCCTTGGATTTCTTCGACAGCACGTCCTGCTCCGGCATGCCTTCGTCCAGGGTGTTGAGCACCTTGTTGGCCGCTTGTTCGGTCAGGGTGGCGACGTATTCGAGGCGGTCCTGGGCGTCGTTGATCTGCGACGACGCCTCGGTCAGCGCCTTGTCGTAGCCCAGTTCGCGCAGCGAATCGTGCAGCAGGCGCACGATGCCGCCCAGGCGTTCGAACATCGGCTTGTCTTCGCCGTCGGCGCCGGCTTCGGCCGCCGCAGCGGCGGGCGCTGCTGCAGGAGCCGGGGCGGGAGCGGCGGCCGCTGCATCCGCGGGCCGCGCCGACGACACTTCGTCGAACAGGCTTTCCAGGTCATCCTCGGCGGGAGCAGGCGCTGGAGCAGGCGCTGCCGTCTTGCTCTGAGCAGACACTTCATCAAATAGTGCGTCGAAATCGTCAGCGGCGTTGGTCATAATCCCTGCTTCTCCATAATTTGTAAAATTGCTGCCCTAAACTTGCATACTTGTGATGACGCTCGGCAATATAACGCTCTTACCCGAGTGTAGCAGGGCGCAGCCAGATTATTCAATCCCAGAGTCGGGTCGCCTGCCCTGCGCTCCGGGTCCAAGCCAAGTTTCGTTGTATTTGGAGATACTAACATTGGTTAGATAGACAAAACACGCCTTGAGACACAAAAGTAGTGCTCGGGTGCAAAAAAAGCAGGTAAAAAGTATGAAAGCCAACACGCGCGCCTCGGGGTAAAGCGCTTTCATTTGATAATCATCAAGTCTTTCCATACTAACAATAATGTAAATCGGGGCTACAATTAAGAGCAGCCAGCTGGTTTTAAAAGGAGGTTCATCATGTACCGTAAAATCTTGATTACCACCGACGGTTCCGCCGTTTCCAGTAAAACCGCCTGCGCCGGGGTGGCCTTTGCCGAGCAGATGAAGGCCGAAGTGCTGGTGCTGTTCGTGGCGCCCGACTACCAGTACCCGATTTACGTCGAAATCATCCCGCCCAGCTACCCCAGCGAGGATGAATACCGCGCCGCCATGCTGCGCGCCGGCCAGGAACATACGCAGGACGTGGTCGATTCCTGCGCCCGGCGCGGCGTGCCGTGCGAGGCGCTGACGGCGTTTGCGGAAAGCGCGGCGCTGAAGATCGTCGATGTGGCGGAAAAACAGCATTGCGACCTGATCTTCATGGGTTCGCATGGCCGCAGCGGTTGGGGCCAGCTGCTGCTGGGCAGCGTAACCAACAAGGTGTTGTCTCATACCAAAACACCGGTGCTGGTGCACCGCCTGATCAAGGAGCCCGGCAGCAAATAAAACGCGGCCGAGATGCTTTTTGTAGTAACATCATAAGATTAGTTCAAAAACAATAATACTTACTTTTAATTACTTTTTTTCTTCAAGCATCTCTATGATTCGAATTGTCATTGCCGACGACCACACCATCATGCGCGAAGGCCTCAAACGCATACTCGACGGCGCTCCCGACATCGACATCGTAGGCGAAGCCATCGACGGCTTCGAAGTCCTGGGCCATGTGCGCCAGGGCGGTTTCGACCTGCTGCTGCTGGACTTGTCCATGCCCGGCCGCAGCGGCGTCGACCTGATCCGCCAGATCAAGGCGGA
Organism: Duganella sp. S19_KUP01_CR8; assembly: GCF_036688705.1. Classification (NCBI taxonomy): domain Bacteria; kingdom Pseudomonadati; phylum Pseudomonadota; class Betaproteobacteria; order Burkholderiales; family Oxalobacteraceae; genus Duganella; species Duganella sp. S19_KUP01_CR8. The sequence continues at coordinate 176,040 of NZ_JAQQPR010000012.1, forward strand.
GGCGCCCAAGCTCGCCATCCTGATCCTGACCATGCACGAAGAAGAGCAGTACGCCGTGCGCGCCATCCGCGCCGGCGCCCAGGGCTACCTGACCAAGGAAAGCGCCGGCACCCAGCTGGTGGGCGCCATCCGCAAGGTCGCGTCCGGCCGCCCCTACATCAGCACCGAAGTGGCCGAGCAACTGGCGCTGAACATCATGATGCCCAACGAGAGCCTGTTGCATAAACAACTGTCGGACCGCGAATTCGAAGTGTTTTCGCTGTTGGTGGCCGGCAAGTCGATCACCGAAATCGCCAACAGCCTGCACCTGAGCGTCAAGACCGTCAGCACCCACAAGACCCGCATCATGCAGAAAATGGGCATGAGCTCGCTCTCGGAGATGGTTCAATATGCCGTGGCTCATCGTCTGTTATCCCCCTTCAAGACCTGATTCCCCCGTCCGCCGTTAGGACAACTCCTACATTGCTGCGCTGCCTCCTACGCGCATATTCAGCCATTGCTGATATCTATCTCCCCCCCTCGTTGGCATACTGAAACCATAGATTCATGCTGCACGGCTACAGACACGCAGCACGATGCCGTGCGACACCACAACAGGAAACCAAGCAGCGCGGCGCAGCCCAGTTCCCACCCTATCGAAAAGCAATACCTGTACACAGGAGATCAACATGCTGTCTACGCAAACGTCTGAAATTCGCCCGGCCACCACTGCCACCATGCAGTCCTCCTCGATGGAGGCAGGCCGTCAGCGTCAGGGGCGGCTCTGGTCGAACCTGAAGGAAGTCTGCGATTTGTTGCACATCCCGGCGGCCTGTTCGGTCACCAACGAGGAGTTGCTGTTCCAGCACGTGCAGTTCAAGACGGGCCAGCGCATCCACACCATCGGCCAGCCCTTCGATACCTTGTACATCGTCAACTCCGGCTTCCTGAAGACGGTGCTCATCGACGAGTTCGGCAACGAGCAGGTGCTCAGCTTCCCGATGAAGGGCGACATGCTGGGCGTGGATGGCATCCACACCCGCCACTACTCGTCCGAGGCGGTGGCCCTGTCCGATTGCGACCTGATACTGCTGCCGTTCAAGAAGCTGACGGCGCTGGGCCGGGTCCACCTGGAGCTGGAAAACATGATGTACGGCGTCATGAGCCGTGAGCTGGTGCGCGAACAAGCCATGATCGGCATGCTGGGCGCGCTCAGCGCCGAGGCGCGCGTGGCGCGCTTCCTGGTGTCGCTGGCCGAACGCTTCGCCCAGATGGGTTATTCCAGCAAGCTGTTCAACCTGCGCATGACGCGCCACGAAATCGGCAGCTACCTGGGCCTGACGCTGGAAACCGTCAGCCGCACGCTGTCGGCCTTCAACGAAATCGGCCTGATCAGCGTGGACCAGCGCACCATCGGCATCAAGGATCCTGAAGCGCTGAAAACCCTGCGCCGCCTGCCGCCGTCGCGCACCCGCGCCAAGCAACTGGCGGCCGCCAAGACCAAGAGCGCCGAGAGCGACGCCCCGGCGCAATTGCTGGCGGCGCTGTGATGTAGGCACGCCCCCAGCTCCCGAACCCAGCTTGGGCCCGGTCACTCCTGCCGGGCTCTTTTTTATTCCCTCCACATGGCGGCTCAATAACTCCTAAATAACACTTGCATTCCTTCCGTGCTTCCACAATAATGAATGCAAATACGAATCATTCTTATTTAAGGAACTCCGAAGATGACCACCGCCCTGCCCGCCACTCCACCCGCCATTACCGCCCACGCCAAGACCGTCGTTGCCGCGCCGGCGATCGCGCCGATCAAGCGCATCACCAGCGCCAGCCTGATGGAAGACGGCCGCGAAGTCGAGATCGAGCATTCGGGCCGCATCTACCGCCTGCGCATCACCCAGCTCAACAAGCTGATCCTGACCGCCTGAGGTCACCCCGGGCGCCGCCGCGCCCACCCTGCCCGAGTAGCCAGCCGCAAGCCAGCCAGACTTCCTAACTGAAACCAGGAGCGTTTGATGGCCATAGACCGTAGCAATCCGATTTTTCTCGCCCCCTCCCATGGCGGACACAATCCAGAACTGATGCTGTCCGCCGTGCTGCATCTGATGTCGCATTACACGGCCGGCAGCGACGACGCCGGCGGCTGTGTCAAGCTGGCCTCGGTGATCGAACGCCACCTGAAGGCGCTGGCCAGCCTGCCGGACCTGGCGCCGGTGCTCAGCGCCACCTGCCAGCAGCTGTCCGAGCAGTGGGCCGGCGTGGTCGAGCGCAATATGCACCTGCAGGAAAAGAGCAACTTCCTCAGCCGCATCATGGCGCGCGCGCGTATCGCGCCGGCCACGGTGTAAGGAGAGCCTTGCCCATGTGCGACAAACACGATCCGCTGGCGGCCATCATCGCCGCCGCCATGCCGCAGGTGGCCGGCACGCTGGCGCCCGCCTCCACTGCGCCGCCGCGCCCCGCCGAGCAGCAGGTGCTCAAGCCCGCCATCACCAGCGTCATGGCGACGCTGCGGCCGCAGGACGAGACGCACGCCTCGCGCCGCCGCCGGCTGTGGGAGCTGGGCCATGCCTGCCATTGCCCGCTGGTCGGCGTCGGCTTCCCGCTGGGCGTGCTGCGCAAGCTGGTGGATAAGGTCACGTCCGGCAAGGTGCTGGCCGACGACTATGAAGTGCACGTCGGCGCCGTCACCGAGTGCGGCAGCCGCAACCGCCTGTCGGAAGCGCTGCAAAAGGAACTGGAGCGCCGCTATGCCGCCGTGCTGCTGCGCTTCCGCGCGGCCAAGAGCACCGCCCAGGTCGCCGAGCTGTGGAACACGTCAGTTGCCAACGGCGACGTCGCCGGCGCCTTCTGGGCCGGCCTGACGCATCCGCGCTGCAACGCCGAGCTGGAAGAACAGATGTGCCGCGACCTGCACATGGTGCAGCACCAGGCCGGCGCTTGCGTGCGCGCCGACATCAACAAATTCAACGCCACGCTGGCCGACAACGCGCGCCTGACGCACGACCTGGCCAAGGCCCAGCAACGCGCCGCCGCGCTGTTGGCCGACAAGAGCGCGGACGCGGAAAAGCATGCGGCCCAGCTGATGCAGCAACGCGCGCAGTCGGTCGGCAAGGACAGCATGATCGATTCGCTCAAGGCCGAGCTGGAACAGTTGCGCGAGTCCATCCCCGGACTGGAAACCCGCGCCAAACTGGCCGAGCGCCTGATGCAGATGGATGAACGCGAACGCGCCATGCGCAACCAGATCACCGAGCTGAAGCTGGAACTGGCGAAGCTGCAGACGGCGGCCGAACCGGCGCAGATACAGGAGGAAACCCGCCAGGTGGTCGAGCACGTGATGAAGATGCCACTGAGCCTGAACGACCGCGCGGTGCTGTGCGTGGGCGGCCGCAGCGGCAACGTCGCCACCTACCGCGAGCTGATCGAACGCGAGGGCGCGCAGTTCGCCCACCACGACGGCGGCCTGGAAGACAACGCCAACCGCCTAGACGCCAGCCTGGCGGCGGCCGACCTGGTGATCTGCCAGACCGGCTGCATCAGCCACAGCGCCTACTGGCGGGTCAAGGACTACTGCAAGCGCACCGGCAAGCGCTGCGTGTTCATCGACAACCCCAGCATCTCCAGCCTGGCGCGCGGACTGGAACAAGCAGGAGCGGAATAAAAAAATCCCTGGCCGGAAACACTAGCCAGGGATTTTTTCTTTCGTAGCGCGATAGTCGTCAATAAACGTCGCGCCGATAGCGTCCGGCGGCGGTCAGCTGGTCCAGCGCTTCGCGCCCCAGCGCGGCGGCCAGCGCGGCGTCGACACCGGCCGCCATGCCGTCCAGGCTGCCGCACACATAGATGGCGGCGCCGGCCGCAACCCAGGCGCGCACCGTGTCCGCCTGCTCGGCCAGGCTGTCCTGCACGTAGCGGCGCTGCAGCTGGTCGCGCGAAAACACCAGGTCCAGTTTTTCCAGCTTGCCGTGCAGCTGCCAGGTCGCCAGCTCGTCGCGATAGTGGTAGTCGTGGGCTACGTTGCGCTCGCCGAACAGCAGCCAGTTGCGGGCCCGACCGTTCGCCGTGCGCGCCTTCAGGTGGCCGCGCAGGCCGGCGATGCCGCTGCCGTTGCCGATCAGGATCAGCGGCCGCTGCGCGTTGTCCTCCAGGCGGAAACGGCGGTGCTGGCGCAGGCGCAACTGGATCGCCTGGCCCAGCCCGGCCTGCTGCGTCAGCCAGCCGGAAGCGGCGCCGTGGCTGCCGTCGTCATGCGTGTGCAGGCGCACCAGCAAATGCACGCGGCCGTCGGCCGGCATCGAGGCGATCGAGTATTCGCGGGCGCGCTCGGGATCGGACGGCGCCGACACCTGCACCAGGTCGCCCGACTCCCAGGCCGGCAGTTCGCCGTCCCGCGGTTCCAGCTCCAGATGGTAGACCGGCGCGCCGGCGCTGCCCGGATTGAGCAGCACGCGCGCGGCCAGCCGCCAATTATCGAAAGCCGGCGCGCTCCAGTCCGGCGCATCGCTGGTGCCGGCCAGATGGCTGAGTTGCTGGCGCCAGGCGCCGATGGCCTCGGCCGAACTGCGGTTGACCTCGATGCGCGGGAACAGGCTTTGCGCGCCTTGCGCTTGCAGCCACTGGTCCAGCGCGCGGCCGAAGCCGCAGAACTGGGCGTAGGCGCTGTCGCCCAGCGCCAGCACGGCGTAATGCAGTTGCGGCAGCGCCAGGCCGTTGGTCATCAGGCGGCCGGCAAAGGCGGCGGCGGCGTCCGGCGCATCGCCCTCGCCGTAGGTGCTGACCAGGAACAGGATGCGCTCGGCGCGCTGCAAATCTTCGGCATGCAGCTCGGACAGCTCGCTCATCTGCGCGGCGATGCCGGCCAGCCGCAGGGTCGCCAGCGTCTGCCCGGCCAGTTCCTCGGCGTTGCCGGTCTGGCTGGCGTAGGCGACGATCCAGCCCGGGTTGGCGGCCGCTTCGGCCTTGGCGCGCTGCGCGGCCACGCGCTTGCGGCGCGTGCGCAGATAAGGCGCCAGGCACACCAGCGCGTAGCTCATGGCCAGGCTGGCTACCAGCATCAAACGGGTGGGGTCGTTGGTCCAGATCATTCGGCTAGCATGCTGCGTAAATGGGTACTCATGTGTTCGGTAAAGCCGCCGTCGCGCCGGCGGACGACGAAGCGCACCGCCAGTCCTTGTTGTTCGGCCAGGCGCAGGCCGTGTTCGCAACCCAGCACCGTCAGCGCGGTGGACCAGGCGTCGGCCGCCATGCATTGCGGATGGACCACGGTGACCGAGGCCAGGTCGTTGGCGATCGGCATGCCGCTGCGCGGATCGATGGTGTGGGAATAGCGCTGGCCGTCCAGCTCGAAATAACGGCGGTAGTCGCCCGAGGTCGCCACCGACAAGCCGTGCAGCGCCAGCACCAGTTCATCCGGCTGCGGCGCGGCGCTATCGCTATCTGCACCATCGGCCACCTGCTCCAGCGCCACCCACCACGGCTGGCCGTCCGGCTTGACGCCGGCGCCGCGCAGCTCGCCGCCGACTTCGACCAGGCAGTGGGCATAACCCTGGGTCTTCAAAAAATACGCCAGCCGGTCCACGCTGTAGCCCTTGGCCACGGCCGACAGGTCCAGCTGCACGCCGCCCGGCTGCAAGGCGCGGCGGCCTTCGCGTTCCAGCAGCACCGGCCGCGACGCCAGGGCCGCGCTGATCTGCGCGGCCGACGGCGGCACGAAATCCGGCTGGTCGAACCGGCCGCGCGGGCCAAAGCCCCACAGGTTGACCAGCGCGCCGGCGCAGGGATCGTAGGCGCCGCCCGACTCGCCGGCCACGTCCAGCGCAAACGCCAGCACATCGAAAAACGCCGGCGGCAACTGCCGCCAGCTGCCCGCGTCGGCGCGGTTGAAACGGCCCAGGTCGGAGTCGCTTTCCCAGTGGCTCATTTCCATCACCACGGCGTCCAGCTGCTGCTCCAGCCCCTGCTGCAGATGGACGCAGGGATCCTCCGGCGCGCACACCAGCCGCACCGACCAGCTGGTGCCCATGCTGCGCCCGCCGAAATCGCGGATCACGCCGCCGGCGGGCGCCGGCTCGTCGGCGACGACATGGGGCAGCAATACACGACGCATGGCAGAAATACCGCGCCTTATTGCGGCAGGATTTCCACCGTCGCCGCGTAGCTGACGCGGCGCGGCGGCATCTGCGGCGGCTGGCCCGGCGCTTGCGGCGCGGCGGCCGGCCAGGCGCTGCTGACCAGGTACATGCCGGCGGCCGGCAGCTCGAACGTCACTTCGCCGTTGGCGTCGGTGTTCTTGCGCAGCTCGCCCAGCGTGCCGCGATAGCGCACGCCGCCCGGGATCAGGCTGAAGCCCTGGTTGGCGGCCGGCTTGCCGTCCAGCAGGAAGCGCCACGTGGCCTTCTCGCCCGCGCGCATATCGTTCGGGTGCGTCACCGGCACCAGTTCCAGGCCGACGCCGGTCGGCTTGAACACCGCCAGGTCCGGCGTGCCGGTCGAGACGAAGGTCTCCAGGCGACTCTGCATGCGCGTCAGCTTGACGTCGGTCGCATCGGCCGGCACCTCCTTGGCCAGCGTTTCCTCGCTGCCGCGGAAACGCTTCATCTCGCCTTCCTTGTTCTTGTAGCTGCCCGTCACGCCCTGCGACACCAGCGCGATCTTGTAGGTGCCGGGCTTAGGCAGCTTCAGGTCGAAGGTGTTGCGCAGCTTGCCGTTGTTGACGTTCTCCATGGCCAGCTTGCCGCCGTCCGGACCGGTGATGACGATGCCGTCCAGCTTGAGCGGCTGATGGTCGATATCGAACAGGCCTTCGGAAATGGCGGCGTCCACGGTCAGCCAGGCTTCCTTCCCTTCGACCACGGTCGACGATGGCAGCAGCCACGGCTTGTGCGCCTGCGCGTTCAGCGATACAACGGACAGGCCGGCCAGCGCCACGGCGATCAACGATTTATGCAGTTTCATGGACAGGCCTTAAGGTTTGAGTTGTACCACCACGGCGCCCAGTTCTTCCTTGCCCTGGCCGCTCACGTTCTGCGCCGACTTCGGCGGCCATTGCAGCGGCACCTTGACGGCTTCGCGGCCGCCGGCTTCGCGCGCCGCTTCCACCACCAGCGTGTACTGGCCGGCCGGCAGCTTGTCCAGCGCCGCTTTCGCGCCCGGGAAGGTCAGCGATTGCTCGCCCGGCGCCTTGGTCGCGCCGCTGACGCCGTCCATCGGCATTTCCACGTCGCGGCCGCTCTTGCGCCACCACTGGCGCACATCCTTGAGCCACTTGGTGCCGGCGTTGTCCTTCTTCTTGACGTCGTACAGCACGGCCAGGTTGGCGACCACTTTCTGGTCGGCGTTTTCCAACCACGCGGCGATGTAGGGACGGTGGTATTCGGCCACGTTCAGTTGCGGCACTTCGAGTTTGAGCGCCAGCTCGGCGCCCATGGCCGTGGCACTGGCCAGCGGCAGACTGAGTGCGATGGAATAGCGTAATTTCATGGAGTACCTGTCGTGAGTTTAATGAATGAACAGCAGTGCAATGACAAATGGAATCAGGATGCCCAGGCCCACCATCGGCCAGGTGAACGGCCGGTTGGCCGCGTGGAATTTCAGGATCAGCAAACCGGTGATGCAGAACACCAGGCAGGCGCCGGCGAAGATATCGATGAACCAGTTCCAGGCGGTGCCGGTGTTGCGGCCCTTGTGCACATCGTTGAGCCAGGAGATCCAGCCACGGTCGGTGTTTTCAAATTCGGCGGCGCCGTCTTCCAGCGCGATGCGCACCCAGGCGTCGCCGCCGGCCTTGGGCAGCGGCAGGTAGACTTCATCGGCGGCCCATTCGGCGATGCGGCCGCCGGCCTGCACCTTCCAGGTATCGCGCAGCCATTGCTCGGCGGCGGCCGGCAGCGGCTCCTTGGCGCCATCGTGTCCGGCGGCGTAGGCGCGCAACTGCGCCGTCAGCGCGGCCGGCGCGGTGGCCTGCTGGCGCACGACGGCCGGCTTGGCCTCGATCTGCGTCGAATGGTTGAGCGTGATGCCGGTAATGCTGAACAAGAACATGCCCATCAAGCACATCGCCGAACTGACCCAATGCCATTGGTGCAGGTGCTTGAGCCAAACGGCACGGCTGGCGTTGCGGGCGGAGGCTGCGGCTTGGGCGCTCAAGGGCTATCCTTCAATGGGAGAAAAGTAGATGATAATGATTATCATTTGCAAAGTCAATCGCCAGCATGTATCGCAAATGTAAAGCTACGTGTTGTCACGCACAGTGTTCCCGGCGCCAAACGGCTAAGGTGGGACTTAATTCTGTCCACTATCCTCATGGAGGCGCATCATGCCGTTCTACAATCAGGAACAAATCGCCACGCTGGCCGCCAAGATCAAGAATGTGCGCTTCGGCATGTTCACCACCTGCGACGACGAAAACGCGCTCAGCAGCCGTCCGCTGGCCATGCAGCAGATCGACAACGAGGGCAATCTGTGGTTTTTCACTGCGGACGATGCCGACTTTATCACCGCCTTGCAGCGGCATCCCGGCGTCAACGTCAGTTTTTGCAATCCGGCGGAGAACCTGTATTTGTCGGTGTGCGGCCAGGCCAGCCTGCTGAAGGATGGCGCCAAGGCGCGCGAGCTGTGGCGCCCGATGTTGCGCAGCGCCTTCCCCGGCGGGCTGGACGATCCGCATCTGGCGCTGATACGCGTGCACATCCAGACCGCCGAATATTGGGATGCCAGCGCCAGCAAGATGAAGCAGCTGTTCCAGCTGGCCAAGGCGGCCATCGGCGGTCGCACGCCGCTGCAGACCGGGCCGCATACGACGATCTGCCTGTAGAGGCATCAACGAAAGCCGCCCGCACGAAAACCTATATGCGGGCGGCCAACTATCTATCAGCGCTTACGACTTGGAACTTGAACCGCTCGACGATCCCGAACGGCTGGAGCCGCTGCGACCACCTTTGCCATTCTCCTCGCCATCTTCCTTGCCGCCACTCTGCGATGCGCTGCCCGGTGAGCTGCTCTGGCTGCTACGCGCATCGTTCTTGTGGCTCATGCTGCCTGCGCGGCGCGCTTCTTCGGAAGTGAATTCGTGCGCCGTGCCTTTCTCGTGGGCCGCGCGGCCGCCTTCGGCCGCGATCTCACGTTGCTGTTGCGGGTCCATGGACGCGAAGCCGCGCTTGCTTGTGTCCTTCTGCTGGCTGCCCGTCTTATCGCCTTGCTTGCTGCCTTGGTCATTGCCCTGATTGGAAGTGGCCATGATCGTCTCCTCGTGAAAACTACCGCTAACTGACCCTGCTTGCTACACAGGAGCAGTCATCGTAGTTCACGACCCAACCGCACAATATAGGACGCATGCAGACAGCGACGTAGGACCATTCCGTGTACCGGTTACAAAGCCGCGGGTTCAGACGGTATCGATGAATTCCGTCATGAAGCACAGGTTGTCGTTCACCTCCTGATTGATGATGACCTGCTCCTCGCCCACCATCAGCATGGCCTGGATTTCAGGCGACAGCCTTGGCGGCCCGTATGGCACTGTTTTTTCTCCGTTGGACGATATTCTCTGTTTCCCCTGACGCGGTAAGACGGCGTTCTTTTTTCTGGTCGACATATGTTATCCGTTTTCGATGGTCAACAAACGCGCGCGGCGCGTGGGCCGCAGCGCACTGCCTTCAAGAGTATCGCGAGCCGCGCGCGCGCGCCATCGGAGACTGCCTACAACCATCGTAGGAGTGTCTCGGAAAACGGCTAGGAGTCGATAGGAGTCGCTATGCGTTGAGTCCCTTCATGCCTTCCTGCGGATAGCGCGCGCCGGCGGCGATACCGGGCGGCAGCGCCGCGCCGATGCGGGCCAGCTCTTCCGCACTGAGCTGCACGCGCAACGCGCCCAGGTTCTCCAGCATGTAAGGGATGCGCTTGGTTCCGGGGATGGGGACGATGTCGTCGCCCTGCGCCAGCAGCCAGGCCAGCGCCAGCTGGGCCGGCGTGCAGCCCTTGTCGCCGGCGATCTCGCGCACGATGTCGACGATGCGCTGGTTGGCGGCCAGGTTTTCCTCGGCAAAGCGCGGGCTGAACTTGCGGAAATCGCCCTCTTCCAGCGGCACTGCTTTGCCGGTCAGGAAGCCGCGGCCCAGCGGGCTGTAGGCGCAGAACACCGCGCCCACTTCCCGGCAGGCTTGCAGCACGCCGTCTTCCGGATCGCGCGTCCACAGCGAGTATTCGCTTTGCACGGCGGCCACCGGATGCACGGCGGCGGCGCGGCGCAAGGTGGCGGGCGATACTTCGCACAGGCCGATGGCGCCGATCTTGCCCTGGCGGACCAGTTGCGCCAGGACTTCCATCGATTCTTCCAGCGGGGTCTCCGCCAGGTTCAAACGATGCATATAGTATAAATCGATATGCTCGATATCCAGCCGGCGCAGCGAGGCCTCGCAGGCCGCGCGGATGTAGGCCGGCGAGTTGTCGATGCGGCGCTCGTAGTTGCCGGCCTTGCGCACCAGGCCGAACTTGGTGGCCAGCGTCACCTGCCCGCGCTTGCCGCGCAGGAAGCGGCCCAGCAGCTCTTCGTTGTGGCCGACGCCGTAAGAGTCCGCCGTATCGAACAGCGTGACGCCCGCCTCGTAGGCGGCCTCCAGCGTGGCCAGCGATTGCGCGTCGTCGGTGGCGCCGTAGAACTCCGACATGCCCATGCAGCCAAAACCCAAACCCGATAATTTCTTCATGCTGAACTCCTTGTTGGTCGATAAGGGCGAGTCTAGCCACTGTGCGCGGCGCACGGAATGTGCAAAATCGTGATACCTTTTTAGCATCATGAGAAAACTCGACACCAATGCATTACAGATGTTCGTCGCCGTCGCCCAGTGCCTGAATTTCCGCCAGGCCGCCGAGCAGCTGCACATGACGCAGCCGCCGCTGAGCCGCGCGGTGCGGCAGATGGAGGAGCGCCTCGGCGTCAAGCTGTTCGAGCGCGACACCCAGCACGTCGCCCTGACGCCTGCCGCCAGCGAGCTGCTGCCGCGCGCGCTGCGCATCCTGGCGCTGCTGGACCAGGCCGAACAGGCGCTGCAGACGCACCAGCCCGCCATGCGACTGCGGCTGGGCATGACGTCGTCGATGGAGTCCGACCTGTACCGCGCCTTTACCGACGGCATCTCGGCCGAGTTCGGCAACGGCGCTGGCGCGGCGCTCGACACCGTGTTCGACGCCTCGCCGCGCCTGGTCGCCCGCCTGCGCGCGCGGCGGCTGGACGCGGCCATCATCGCGCTGCCGACCAAGACCTTCGACCTGCCCGTGCTGCAACTGGGCAAGCAGCCGACCCTGGTGGCGCTGTCGAGCCGCCATCCGCTGGCCAGGCGCCGCAGCCTGGCGCTGGCCGACCTGCAAGACCAGCCGGTGTACTGGTTCGAGCGGGCGCGCCAGCCGGCCTTCTTCGACCACAGCCACGCGGTGTTCCGCAAGCACGGCTTCGCGCCGCGTTTCCTGCTGGAGCCGCACGATCATCATGTGCTGCTCAGCGACGTCGCGGCCGGCAAGGGCATGGCGCTGCTGCCGGCCTCGTTTGCGGCGATCAGCCGCAGCGGCGTGGCCTACCGCAAGCTGAAGGAAGGCGAAGAGCTGGCCGCCGGGCTGGGCCTGATCGTCGCAGAAGGCCACCCGGCTGCCGCCCTGCTGCGCCGGCTGGCGACCGAGACGCTGGGCTAGTCCTGGGCCGATATGCAGCGCGCCGGCGCGGAAACAGCTACCATATCGGCTACCATACCGTCCTGGAAAATTTTTCTTAAAAGATCATCATGACTTTCACCCTCAGCGACACCGCCTACGGCACCGACACTCCCGAAGCCAAACGCGCCATGTTCGACGACCTGCGCTCGCAGCTGACCGGCCTGGTGCACGGCGAAAGCGACCTGATCGCCAACACCGCCAACTTCAGCTCGCTGGTATTCAACAGCATGCCAGGCCTGAACTGGGCCGGTTTCTACTTCCTCAAGGGCGACGAACTGGTGCTGGGACCGTTCCAGGGCAAGCCGGCCTGCATCCGCATCAAGAAGGGGCGCGGCGTTTGCGGCACCACCGTGGTGGAAGGCAAGTCCATCGTCGTGGCGGACGTGCACGCCTTCCCGGGCCACATCGCCTGCGACGTCAACTCGCGTTCGGAGCTGGTGGTGCCGGTGCGCGGCGTGGACCGCGAGATCGTCGGCGTGTTCGACCTCGACAGCCCGCTGCCGAACCGCTTCGACCAGACCGACGCCGACGGCATCGAGATGCTGGTCAAGATCCTCGAAGCCACGCTGATTTAATCAAACCCGGGGTCAGGTCCCCCATTTGAGCATGAGCTCGGCTTTAGT
>NZ_JAQQPR010000013.1:0-185863 GCF_036688705.1 Duganella sp. S19_KUP01_CR8
CCCCATTTGAGCATGAGCTCGGCTGTGTAGCCGAGCTCATGCTCAAATGGGGGACCTGACCCCGGATTTTTAACCGTGCAGTGATTCTTCCAGCAGCTTGTGCAGGGCGGCGAAGTCCGGTTCGCCCAGGTAGCGCTTGAGGATCTTGCCATCCTTGCCGATGACGAAGGTGGTCGGCGTCATCGCCACGTTGCCGTAGGCTTTGGCGGCCGAGCCGTCGGTGTCGAGCGCCACCTTGAATGGCAGCTGGCGGGTTTCGGCGTAGTTCAGCACGTAGTTCGGCGGGTCGTAGCTCATCGCCACGGCGACGAACTCCAGGCCCTGGCCCTTGAACTTGTTGTAGGTGTCGACCATCTTCGGCATCTCGGCCACGCAGGTGGTGCACGAGGTGGCCCAGAAATTGACCATCACCACCTTGCCGCGCAAGCTCTCCGGCGCGATCTTCTCGCCCTTGATGCTGAGGAAGGTGATTTCCGGCGCGCTCTGGCGCTTGTTCAGCGACAGGTAGCCGCCAAAGCCGATCGCGCCGATCAGCACGGCGGCCAGCACTGGCTTGATCCAGCCGGGCGATTGCGTCTTTTGCATGATGAATCCAGGCGACTAGGGAGAGAAGGCCATTATAGACCTCCTCCGGATTACGAGTTGGACGCCGACTTGTTCGGCTGCAAGCTCTTCCACTCGTCCTCGGTGATGTATTCGAACACCTTGACCACCTTGTTGACGCCGCTGACGCCACGCGCCACGTCGGCGCCGATCTGGCCTTCGCGCTGGGTCACGCGACCCATCAGGAACACCACGCCGCGCTCGGTCACCACCTGGTAGGAATTGGCCGAGATATCCTTCATGTCGACCAGGCTGGCCTTGACCTTGGTGGTGATCAGCGCATCGTTGGAGCGCGAGGTGTAGCTCGACGGGCCGGCGATTTCCAGCTCGTTGATCACCGCCACCACGCCTTCGATGCCGCGCAGCTCGCGCTCGGCGGCGGCCTTCATGGCCTCGTCGCGCACTTCGCCGGTCAGCAGCGCCCGGCGGTTGAAACTGTTGATGTTGGTATGACCCGCATCGCCGACGACGTTGTTGAGCTTGATGCTGCCCTTGACTTCGATCGCCCGGTCTTCCGTCTGCGCACCCAGGGTGCGACGGTCGGTTGCGGCCAGCGTCCCGGAAATGGCGCCGCCCGCGACCAGCGCGACGCAGCCCGACAACGAAGCCAGCATAGCGCCGCACAGCACGCTCATGGCCAGCGGCCGTTGTACTTTTTTCCAGATAGCGCCGGGATTAGTCATTCACATCTCCTCCGAATAGCGCGACGTCGATGCCGTCGCAAATGCAGTGTATGGTCACCAGATGGACTTCCTGGATACGGGCAGTACGGTCGGCCGGCACGCAGATGTGCACGTCGGCGTCGGTCAACATTTTGCCGATGGCGCCGCCGCCCTTGCCGGTCATGGCCACCACGCGCATTTCGCGCTCCAGCGCCGCTTCGATCGCCGCCATCACGTTGGCCGAGTTGCCCGAGGTGGAGAACGCCAGCAGGATGTCGCCGGCCTGGCCGAACGCCTGCACCTGCTTGGAGAAGATCTCGCGGTAGCTGTAGTCGTTGGCCACCGCCGTCAGGATCGAGGTGTCGGTGGTCAGCGCCATGGCCGGCAGCGGGAAGCGTTCGCGTTCGAAGCGCCCCACCAGCTCGGCCGCGAAGTGCTGGGCGTCGGCGGCCGAACCGCCGTTGCCGCACACCAGAATCTTATTGCCGTTGGACAACGCCGAGAACATCAGCTCGATCGCTTGCGCGATGTGCGGAGCGAGGACGGTGGCGGACTGGATCTTGATTTCGGCACTTTCGTGGAAGTGCGAGAGTATGCGTTGATTATTCATAGTGTGCTGATTATAGTGCAGCCGCACAGCGGTCCGGACAAGCGCTGTTAAAAATGCTTACATTTCCAGCGCGTTTTGTATCCATGACAACTTTTCGCCGTCGATGGCGACCAGGTCGAAGCGGCACGGCGGCACGCTGCGATAGCGCAGCAGGTAGAACTGGGCGGCGTGGATCAGCCGCCGCTGCTTGGCCGGAGTGACGCTGGCGGCCGCGCCGCCGAACCGGCTCAGGGCCCGGCGCCGCACTTCGACAAACACCAGGTGGGCGCCGTGCTGCATGATCAGGTCGATCTCGCCGGCCTTGCACAGGAAATTACGTTCGACCAGCACCAGGCCGGCCGCGTTCAGGTGGGCCAGCGCCCGGTCTTCGCCGAGCCGGCCCAGGCGCTGCTGCTTGGTTTGCGGCATGGCTGCACCGGCATCAGGGCGTGACCGGCAGCGGCACGCCGTTCTTGTACACCGCCGGCTGCTCGATGCGCTCGAAACTGGCCGTACCCTGGCCGAAGTCGATGGTCAGCCGGCCGGTCACGCCGTCCAGGTGGAAGCGGCCGGAGCGGTGGCGGACTATCTCGCGCGCCACGCGGTAGGCGTCGATGCCCAGCGCGTACAGGCGCTCGATGTCGGCGCTGTTCGATTGCAGCGGATGCGGGTAGACCATCACCGCCGGATGGTCGCGCTGGATTTGCCACGGCAAGTCCAGCAGGCGCACGCCGTCCAGCTCCTGGGTCGGGCTGTTGTTGCCGCTGCCGGGGTTCAGCGCCGAGGTGCCGTAGATCGGCAACGACCGCAATTGCGGCGCCGGGGCTTGCACGGGCGGCGGCGGCAGCGCATCGGCGGTGCTGAAGGTGGGGTTGCTCGGCTCGCTGTTGAAGGCGTCGCCCAAGGCGCCGCGCAGCTGGCGGGTCTGGTCGGCGCTCATGGCGGAAAACAGCAGGCCGGGCGGGTCGTCGCGCAGACGGGCGCGCAGCTGCACCAGCTCCGGATCGCTGAGGTAGCCGTCGGGCGCGCTCAGCTCCACCATCTTGACCGGCAGGCCGTGGCGCTGCCACTGGGCGGCAAAAGCGGCCGCCACGCGGCGCTGCCAGGGCGTGCTGGTGCTTAAAATTGTGGCAGTGCTGCCGGGCAGGTCGGCGGCGGCCCACTGGGCGGCCTGGCGCGCTTCCTCTTCGATGGACAGGCCCATGGCCAGCATCAGCGGCGGCAGCGGCGCGGCGCCGGCCATGCCGTAGCCTTCCGGATAGTTCAGCGCGATGGTCGGCTTTTGCAGCAGCGGGCTGGCGGCGATGGCCGCCACCGCGGAGCGCGCCAGCGGGCCGATGATGATGTCGTCCTGCTGCTGGGCGCGGGCGTAGCTGGCCAGCACGTCCTGCGGCACGTCGCCGGTTTCCACCACGGTGACGGTGATGTTGTCGCGGTCGCGCTCCCAGGCCGCCAGGAAGCCGGCCCGCACCGACGACGCGGCCAGGCCCAGCGTTTCGGAGCGCAGCGGCAGCAGCAAGGTCATGCGGATGGGCGCGTTGGACGGTTGCGCCGCCTCGTCGGCGACGCGCGCCGGGCCGGGAGCGGCGTCCGGCATGACGGTCAGGCCGGCGCCGGTCGGGGCTGTGCGGGCCGGCGGGGCCATGCCGGGCAACGTGACGGCGAAGGTTTCGGCGGGCGGCGGCGTCGGTTCCGGCGGCGGCTTGGGCAGCGGCGCCGGGCGCGCAGGCGGCAGTACGGCGGGCGCGGCACTTGTATTTGATGAGCCGGGCGCGCACAATCCTCCGGGCGCATTGCAGAACGGCGTGCTGCACGCACTGACCAGGGCCGCAATCGCACACAGCAGCGACAACCTCACACTATTCATCCTACCCCCAATGACCGCACAAGAATCCAGCTCCATCGCCACCCTGCCCGTGATGGGCGAAATGGCGCACCAGACCTATCCTAGCGCAACCTTGTACGTCGTGGCGACCCCGATCGGCAATGTGACGGATATAAGCCTGCGGGCGCTGCATGTCTTGAGCCTGGTCAACGCCGTGGCCTGCGAGGACACCCGCAACACCGCCCAGTTGATGACCCGTTTCGGCCTGCACAAGCCGCTGATCGCCGCCCACCAGCACAACGAGCGCGAAGTGGCAGAAACGCTGATCGCCCGCCTGCAGGCCGGCGAGCGCATCGCGCTGGTGTCGGACGCCGGCACGCCGGCCGTGTCCGATCCGGGCGCGCGCATCGTCGACGCGGTGCGGGCGGCCGGTTTGCGTGTGCTGCCGCTGCCGGGCGCCTCGGCGGCGGTGACGGCCTTGTCGGCCAGCGGGCTGGTGAACGACCAGTTTTACTTTGTCGGCTTTTTGCCGGCCAAGGCCAAGCAGCGCGAGAACTTCCTCGGCACGCTGCGCGCGGTGACCGCCACCATGGTGTTCTACGAGGCGCCGCACCGCATCCTCGATTGCGCCACGGCGCTGGCGGCGGTGTTCGAGCCGGAGCGCCAGGTGGTGTTCGCGCGCGAGCTGACCAAGATGTTCGAGGAAATCCATCGTTGCCCGCTGTCCGAGGCGGAGGCGTGGATCAAGGCCGATGCGCATCGCGAGAAAGGCGAGTTCGTCGTGCTGCTGGCCGGCGCGCCGGCGGCCGAGGACGAGCAGGACGTGGAGGCCGAGCGCATCCTCAAGATTCTGCTGACCGAATGCTCGGTCAAGCAGGCGGCCAACCTGGCGGCGCTGATCACCGGCCGCAAGAAAAACGCGCTGTACGACCGCGCCTTGCAGCTCAAGGGCGACGAGTAATCATCAGAATTTGCAGCCGCTGTCCTTCTTGTCCAGCAGCCAGATAAGCGGAGCCAGCAGGCCGCCACCGCCCTTCCGGCAGTCGGGCCGGGTGGCGCCCTGGATGTCACGTCCCAGCTTGGATTCCCGCTCTTCGGGATACAGCGGATGGTCGTCCAGCTGCGCCACCGGCAAGCCGGCGCGGGCCGGGTCCTTGGCGTTGGCCTCTTTGCGGGCGGTTTTCAGCGCCGCGTTCATGTCGAATTTTTTCGGTTGCAGTTCCGGATGCAGTGGATCGGGCGCGGTGCTGGCCGGCGCCGGCAGCGTGATCGCCTGCGCGGTGACCGGGGCTGGCTCGGCTGCTGGCGCTGGCGGGCTGGCGCGGTTGGCCAGCTGCGGCCGTTCGCGCTTGCGCGCTCGGACCGGCTCCGGTTTCGGCTGGGGCGGCGGCTCCACCCTGGCCACGACGGGCTTGGGCGGCTCGGGTGTTCGCAGCCAGACGGTCATGGTCTTGGCCGGCCGCTGCTCGTCAGGCGCGGTCGGTGCCGCCAGCCGGTAGCCGAAGATCAGCGCCAGATGCAGCGCCAGCGAGACGGCGATGCCCGCGCCTATCCCCGGCCGCCGCATCGGGGCGGGCTGGAATTGGGTGAAAGTCGCGCTCATGGCTTTTTAGATAATTTATGCACACCGCCATAATCTCACATTGAAAAAAAATCGCCATGGTACATACTGATTTCATAGTGGTACTTGACGGATAGTGAGGCAGCTTGTATTATCTTGCTTCTTCGGAGTGTGGCGCAGTCCGGTAGCGCACCTGGTTTGGGACCAGGGGGTCCAAGGTTCGAATCCTTGTACTCCGACCAAGATTCAAGAAAAAAGACTCAAGAGTTTCGGCTCTTGGGTCTTTTTTTTATTTCAAAATTACATAAGCGCTTATATAAACAGTGTTACCATCGTTGCATGAAACGACTGACACCTTCCCTCCTATTGTTGCAGTGCCTGGCGCTGAATCCTGCATTCGGCGGCCCGGACGTTCCCGAAGCGGTGGTCGTCAGCGGCGCCAAGGATCCGGACTGGAAAACCTACCGCGCCTTCAGCGCCGGACTGGACATCTTCGAGCAGCAGCACCAGATGGCGCCCGGCGCGCCGCTGCGCTTTGTGCTGTTGCCCAAGGCAGCCAACGCCTCGCTCAAGGATATCAAGCTGCGCATCGCGGGCGATGACATGAGCCTGCCGCTTGCGGTCGCCGAAGACGGCACCTTTAGCGTGCCGCGCAGCGAGGCCGCCAGCAAGGAGGACGCCGAGCTGCTGCTGAACCGGAAGCCGGGCACGTTCCGCTGGCGTCCGGACGTGCACACGCCGGGCGTACCGCCCAACGCGCGCCGCCTGGGCGATCTGCGGCTGGAGTGCGCGGTGCGCTGGGCGGTCGAGCAATACGAACTCCCTTACCTGATCCGCAAGATGTTGAACGCGGCGGGCCAGCCTTGCCTGACCTCGCGGATCAAGGTCGACAATATCGCGCCGCGTCCGGTCGCCGCGATGTATCTCTCCTGGAATGGCCGCCGCAGCCAGCTGCCCGCCAGCCAGCTCGAGGATGGCGGCAAGGTCTATCTGGCTCCGGTCCATGACCAGGACTGGCCGGACGACGCCCTGCTGGAATTCGATTTCGTGCCGGCCGCGACGCGCTGAGCCGCAAACGAGCTATACGAATAGTTCATAGATTCCGTTGAATATGCAATTGGTTGCCTAACAAGCTCTTGCGTAATATGAAATGAGCGCGGGGAAAACGCGCAGTCAAAAATTACGGAGAGATCATGCAACCGACTACGCTCAACTGGCCCATCGCCTGCTAGCTCGCCGCATCCCGCGAGCGCCTGTTTCCAACTATTAGAGCTTAGCGCCGTCCCAGGCAGGCATTCGCACATTCATTCGTTCCTAAAAATAAAACACTGGAGACACAATGAAATTGAATACTTCGAAGACAATCATCGCCGCCGTCGTAGCTGAAATGTTGATGATGATGGGTGCGTCCGCGCAAACGTCGAGCGAGGCCAAGCCGCCCGATACCGGTCCCGTTGTCGTCGTCAGCGGCATCCGCGCCTCGCTGTCGTCGTCGCTGACGACCAAGCGCATCCAGGACGGCGTGGTCGATGCGGTGTCGGCCGAGGATGCCGGCAAATTCCCGGACACGAATATCGCCGAGTCCCTGCAGCGCGTTACCGGCGTGCAGATCCAGCGCAACAACGGCGAAGGCCGTTACATCTCCGTGCGCGGCCTGGGCCCTGAGTTCAACAATGTGCTGGTCAACGGCCGCACCATGACCAGCGACACCGGCGGCCGCGAGTTCTCCTTCGACCTGCTGTCCTCCGACCTGATCTCGAAAGCGCTGGTCTACAAAACCTCGCAAGCCTTCCTGCCGGAGGGCGGCATCGGTTCGACGGTGGACATCCAGACCGCGCGCCCGCTGTCGGGCAAGCTGGGCCACAGTTCGGTGGTCAATGTGTCGGACTCCTACGATACCAACTCCAAGAAGAACACGCCCAATGTCAGCGGCATGTACTCGTTCGCCAATGCGGACCGCAGCTTCGGCGTGACCGGCTCGCTCTCCTACACCGACCGCGCCTCCAAGCAAAACAAGGCCGTCAACGACGCCTGGAACTACCGCGACGTCTCCATGATCAACGGCGACCTCAACTCCAAAGGGTTGACCATGGCCGACGTGACCACCAAGAAGCTCTACATGCCACAGAGCTATGGCTTCCAGCAGGAGAACGAAAGCCGCAAGCGCCTGGTCGGCAATCTGACGGTGCAATACAACCCGTCGCCGACCTGGAAACTGACGGCGGACGCCTTGTACTCGCGCCTCGATCAAAAGAACGACGTGATCGCGTTCTCCGATTGGAATAATCCCCAGCAGCTCGGCGTCAAGTATGACTCCAGCAACCAGGTCACCAGCTTCCTGCGGCCCGGCTCCATCTTCTACGCCAACAATCCGGAGCTGGCCGGCAGCGGCAAGCTGCTGGGCGAAGCCAATTCGAACGACATGATCGTCAAGGGCGGCGATCGGCTGTCCACCACGCAGGCGTTCGGCCTGAACTCGAAATGGGCGCTGGCGCCGGAGCTGAAACTGGAAGGCGATATCTCCGACTCGCGCACCACCTCCAAGTCGCCGAATATGTGGATCGTGGCCGGCATGGTGCCCAAGAATGGCGACGTGCTGACCTTCGGCGCCACGCCCGGCCTGGTGTTCGGCGACGGCATCGCCGATCCGACCGCGGTGCGCGCGCACGCCGTATCGTACGGCGACATCCGCAACCTCGACGATCTGCAGGAAGGACGTTTTAGCCTGGCATGGAATCACGAGATGGGTTATTTCAAGGGCATCGATACCGGCATGGCCTACTCGCAGCGCAACGTCGAGCGGACCCAGTGGAACAACGACGCCTGGAATGCCTTCAGCGGCTATCACGTCGCGCTGCCATCGTCGCTGTTCACGGTGACGCCGATGAATAACTTCATGGGCAATGGCGCGCAGATTCCAAGCGCCTATCTCAGCTTCAATCCGTACGAGTACATGAACTATCTGAACCAGCCGTCGCTGCTGGCGCAATCCAACGATCCGGCGCTGTACCAGGACAAGAGCAAGTACCCGAACGGCCCGATGGCGATCGACTACACCAAGCCGGACATGTGGGGCGTGAAGGAGAAGGTATCGAGCTTCTTCCTGGACTCCAAATGGGAAGGCGCCGGCTGGTCGGCCAATGCCGGCATGCGCGTGGTGCACGTGAACTCGGCGTCGACCGGCATCAGCCGCGTCCTGCTGTCGGCAACCAAGAGCCCGAACGACACGACCTACATCCTGAACTGGGGCCCGACCGCCGTCAACACCGTCACCAACAGCTACAACAGCTTCCTGCCGTCCGCCAATCTGAAGTTCGACCTGACGGCCGACATGCTGCTGCGCTTGGCCGCATCGAAGACCGAGACCCGTCCTACGCTGAACCAGATGGGCGTGAGTAATTCCTACGGCGGTCGTTACGGCGACGTGCAAACCGGCGGCGGCAATCCCTACCTGAAGCCGATGCAGTCGAAGAACTACGACCTGTCGTATGAATGGTATCTGTCGAAGACCAACTACGTCAGCCTCGCCGTCTTCCGCAAGGACGTCTCCAACTTCCTGGAGACCAAGATGGTGGACATGAAAATCCCGCAGTACACCGAAGTGGTGCATGACACCCGCGTGCGCAACGGACAGGAAGGCAAGATCAAGGGCGTGGAACTGGCCGGCCAGTACGCCTTCGATAACAACATCTCCTGGCTGAAGGGATTTGGCGTCGCCGCCAACTACACCTACGTGGACGCAAGCGCGACCCGCGACACCGACAGCGGAGCGCCGGCCTGCGGCTATCCTGGCCTGTCGCCGCAGTCGTACAATGGCTCGGTGTTCTACGAGAACGATAAATTCATGGCGCGGATCAGCTACAACTGGCGTAACCACTTCTCCGTCGATTGCGGCGGCGGCAGCACCCTGCCGCGCACCCGCGCCGCCTACGGCCAGAGCGACGCCAGCCTGCGCTACAACCTGACGCCGAAGATGGCCCTGTACGCGGACTTCATCAACCTGAACAACGCCCGGATGCACGAATATGCCAACAACGAATCGCAGTTCCTTACGCTGGAAGATGTCGGCCGCCGCGCCAACGTCGGCCTGCGAGTGGCGTTCTAAATGATGCGAGCGAACCTGCCCCGCCGCCGCCTGCTGCAAGGCGCCGCTGCCGTCGCCGGCGGCGCCCTGCTGCCGATCCACGCCGGCGCGCAAGCCGCGCCGCGCTTTGCGGTCGGCGCCAGCGATTTTCTCATCGACGGCAAACCGTTCCAGATCCGCTGCGGCGAAATGCACTTCGCCCGCGTGCCGCGCGAGTACTGGACGCACCGGCTGAAAGCCATCAAGGCGATGGGCTTGAACACGGTGTGCGCTTATCTGTTCTGGAACTACCACGAGTGGCGCGAAGGGAAGTTCGACTGGAGCGGCCAGCGCGACGCGGTGGAATTTTGCCGGCTCGCGCAGCAGGAAGGGCTGTGGGTGATCCTGCGTCCCGGTCCCTACGCCTGCGCCGAGTGGGAGATGGGCGGCCTGCCATGGTGGCTGTTGAAGAAGAATCCGGGCGACGCCTTTTTGCGCACGCGCGATCCGGCCTTTATCGACCCGGCACGGCGCTACCTGAATGAAGTCGGCCGCGTGCTCGGGCCTATGCAGGTGACCCGGGGCGGCCCGATATTGATGGTCCAGGTGGAGAACGAGTACGGCTTCTTCGGCGAAGACCTGGACTACATGCGCGTGCTGCGCCAGGCGCTGCTCGACGCCAGGTTCGACGTGCCGCTGTTCCAGTGTAATCCGACCAACGCGGTTGCCAAGACCCATCTCGCCGGCATGCTCTCGGTGGCCAACTTCGGCAGCGATCCGGCCAGCGGCTTCAAGGCGCTGGCGGCGGTGCAGCAGGCGCCGCTGATGTGCGGCGAATACTACTCCGGCTGGTTCGACACCTGGGGCAATCCGCACCGCCGTGGCGACAACACCAGCGCCGTCATCGACATCCAGGCCATGCTGAAGGCGAACGGTTCGTTCAGCCTCTATATGGCGCACGGCGGCACCACCTTCGGCCTGTGGGGCGGCTGCGACCGTCCCTTCCGGCCGGACACCACCAGCTATGACTACGATGCGCCGATCAGCGAAGCGGGATGGATGGGCGCCAAGTTCAACGCCTATCGCGAAGGCATGCGGCCGTTCCTGGCGGCGGGCGAAGTGCTGCCCGAGCCGCCGGCGCGCAACCCCGTCATGCGCATCGACGCGTTTGCGCTGAGCGAGTCGGCACCAGTGCTGGCCAATCTGCCGGCGCGCACGATCAAGGCCGTGTCGCCGGAACCGATCGAGCAGTACGACATCAGCCGCGGCCTGGTGGCCTATCGCGTGCAGCTGCCGGCCGGTCCGGCGGGGCTGCTGGCCGCCGCCAAGGTGCGCGACCTGGCCTGGGTCTACATCGACGGCAAGCAGGTGGGGACGCTGGATACGCGCCATCGCCGTTTCTCGGTTGCCGTGCCGGCGCGCAGCAAGGCCGTGACGGTGGAGATCCTGCTGTACACCATCGCGCGGGTTAACTTCGGGCTGGAGGTCCACGACCGCAAGGGCCTGCACGGTCCGGTGACGTTCACCACCAAGGACGGCGCGGCGCAGACGCTGGAGAACTGGGAAATCCGCGCCATCGATTTCGATGCCGACGGCGTGCTGCCGCCGCTGTCGTTCAAGCGCGGACGCGCCAAGGGACCGGCCTTCTGGCGCGGCGGCTTCGAGGCCGGCCGGCAGGCCGATACCTTCCTCGACATGTCCAGCTGGGGACAGGGCATCGTGTGGATCAACGGCCGTTGCCTGGGCCGCTACTGGAGCATCGGGCCGACGCAGACCATGTACCTGCCCGGCCCGTGGATCAGGAAGGGCCGCAATGAAATCGTGGTGCTCGACCTGACCGGCCCACGCAGCGCCCGCATCGCCGGTTTGACGGAACCGATACTCGACCAGCTCAATCCGGAGCTGGACCTGGCGCGGCCACCCAGCACGGTCAAGCCGGCGCTGGAAGGCGTCACGCCGGCGCAGGCGGGCGAGTTTGCCGCCGGCGGCGCGACCCAGGATGTGCTGTTTGCCGCGCCGGTGAAAGGCCGCCAGTTCTGTCTCGAATCGCTGAGCGCCTTCGACGGCAAGCAGTACGCGGCGGTGGCCGAGATTTCACTGCTGGGCAAGGACGGCAAGACCATCAATCAGCAATCGTGGACGATCGCCTACGCCAGCAGCGAGGAGTTGAAGAAGGAGGATGGTTCGGCGCTCAACGCCATCAACGGCCAGGCGTCGGACCACTGGCACACCGCGTTTGCCGGCGGCAGCGGCCACCCGCACCAGCTGATCATCGATCTGGGTCAGCAGGTGGAGGTGGCGGGCGTGCGCTACATGCCGCGCCAGGGGCCCGACACCGTCACCGGGCGTATCAGGCAGTATCGCATGTACGTCGCGGACAAGCTGGTTCGCGAATAGCCGTCATTCCCGCGCAGGCGGGAATCCATACATCGCCTCTGACCATGCGGCCTATGGATTCCCGCCTGCGCGGGAATGACGTTAGGCTGCGCGTTTGGCGGCGATGGCGTTGCCGGCGCGGCTGGCGCCTTTGCGGCCCAGGAACTGCGAAATGAACTGGCCGGCGTCGACCACGATATCGAGGTCGATGCCGGTTTCAATTCCCAATCCCTGCATCATGTACAGCACGTCCTCGGTGGCCACGTTGCCGGTGGCGCCCTTGGCATACGGGCAGCCGCCCAGGCCCGACACCGACGAGTGATAAATCGTGATGCCCAGCTCCAGGCTGGCGTAGATATTGGCCAGCGCCTGTCCATACGTGTCGTGGAAGTGGCCGGACAAGCCGTCGAGGCGGAAGGCGCGGATCGCCGTCTCCATCACCGCCTGCGTCTTGCGTGGCGTGGCGACGCCGATGGTGTCGGCGATATCGATCTCGTCGCAGCCCAGGTCGCGCATGCGGCCCACCACGTCGGCCACCGCGTCCAGCGGCACTTCGCCCTGATACGGACAACCGAACGAGCAGCTGATGCTGCCGCGCAGGCGCAGGCCGTTATCCTTGGCCGCTTTCGCCACGCCTTCAAAGCGCGCGATCGATTCGGCGATCGAGCAGTTGATGTTCTTTTGCGAGAACGCTTCCGAGGCCGAACCGAAGATCACCACCTCGTCCGCCTTGGCCGCCAGCGCCGCTTCGAAGCCCTGCATGTTCGGCGTCAGCGCGGAATAGATCACACCCGGCTTGCGCGTGATCGCCGCCATCACCTCTTTGCTGGTGGCCATCTGCGGCACCCACTTCGGCGACACGAACGATGCCGCTTCGATGTTCTGGAAACCGGCGCTGGTCAGGCGGTTCACCAGCTCGATCTTCACTTCGGCCGGCACGCTTTCTTTTTCATTCTGCAGGCCGTCGCGCGGGCCGACTTCGACGATCTTTACCTGTTTCGGCAAACTGTTCATATCAATATCCTCTATTGCGGTCGACTACGCCGGCGACTGTTTCGCCCTGCGCCGTCTTGCGGATTTTTTCGGCGATCTGCTGCACGCTCTCGCGGCGCAAGGTCAGCGCCGAGATGTGCGGCGTGATCGTGATGCGCGGCTCCTGCCAGAACGGATGCTGCGCCGGCAGCGGCTCGTTGCGGAACACGTCCAGCGTGGCGGCGGCGATGTGGTTGGACTTGATCAGCGCGAGCAGGTCCGGCTCGGCCACGTGCGCTCCGCGCGCGACGTTGATCAGGTACGAGCCTTGCGGCAGCTTGCCCATGTTGGTGCGGTTGAGCAGGTTGTTGGTGTCCGGCGTCAGCGGCAGCATGCAGACCAGCACGCGGCTGCCGCGCAGGAAGGTGTCCAGTCCATCGGGACCGTGATAGCACTGTACGCCCGGCATGCTCTTCTCGGTGCGGCTCCAGCCGCGCAGCGGGAAACCGAACGGCGCCAGCGCCTCCAGCACGCGCGTGCCCAGCACGCCCATGCCCAATACGCCGACCGCGAAATCTTCTTTCGGATGCTGCGGCAGCGGCAGCCACTGGCCGGCGCGCGCCTGGGTTTCGTACTCGTCGAAGCGGCGGAAATAACGCAGCACCGAGTAGGTCACATACTCCGCCATTTGCAGCGCCATGCCGGCGTCTTCCAGCCGGATGATGGGAATGTGCGGCGGCAGCGCGTCGCTGAACTTGAGCAGCGCGTCGACGCCGGCGCCGGTGACGAAGATCGCCTTGACCTGCGCCAGGTCCGCCAGCATCGCTTCCGGCGGCGACCACACTACCGCGTAGTCGCATGCCTGGCACTTTTCGCCGGCATGCCAGATTTCGACTTCGGCTTCCGGCAGGTACTTGGAAAAGTCTTTGATCCAAGGCTCGGTCTTGCCGTCCGACCGATGTAAAAGAATACGCATGATGTCCTCCTTTACGCCGTCTTGAACGCCAGCAGCGGCGCCCCGTCGGCCACCTGGTCGCCCACGCTGTACAGGATTTCATCGACCACGCCATCGTGCGGCGCGGCGATGGTGTGTTCCATTTTCATGGCTTCCATGATGACCAGGGCGTCGCCCTTCTTCACTTCCTGTCCTTTGGCGGCCAGCACCGCCACCACCTTGCCCGGCATAGGCGCGGTCAGGCGGCCGCCTTCGGCCTCGGTTTCGCCGGCGTGCGCCATCGGATCGTTGTAGGCCAGCGGATAGTGCGCACCATTGGTGAACACGTGCAGCATGTCGCCGTCGCGGCGCACGGTGCCGTGCACGGCGCGTTCGCCCAGCTTGATGCTGAAATCGTTACCCTCTTGCGACATCAGGCTCAGTACCTGCGGTTGCGCCGTGCCGACGCTGAACAGCCAATCGGTAGCGCGGTAGCTGATGTTGACCCCATACGGCTTGGCCGCAGCGAATTCGTCGCCGAAGGACAGCACCCGCAGGTAAGGATGGTTCATGCGCCAGCCCAGCGCCTGGCCCCAAGGGTCGGCGGCGTTGGCGCCGGATTGCGCGGCGGAGAGGTCCTTTTCGGATTCGATCAGCGATACTGCGGCCAGCGCCAGCGCCGCATCCGGCGCGGCTTGTGCGGCCGGGAACAGTGCGTCGTGATTGCGCTCGATCAGGCCCGTGTCCAGGTCGGCCGTCGAGAAGGCCTGGCCTTCGACCAGGCGTTTCAGGAAGGCGATGTTGGTGGCCAGACCGACGATCTGGTATTGCGACAGCGCCTGCGCCATGCGGGCCAAGGCCTGCTTGCGGTCCGCGCCCCAGACGATCAGTTTGGCGATCATCGGATCGTAGAACGGCGAGATGGCGTCGCCGGCGCGCACGCCGGAATCGATACGCACGCCGGCCGGCAGGTTGACGGCGCCGCCCAGCTCAAAGGCGACCGCGCCCGGCGTCTCCATGTGGCGCAGCGTGCCGATCGACGGCAGGAAGCCTTTTTCCGGATTCTCGGCGTAGATACGGGCTTCGATCGAGTGGCCGTTGATGGTCAGTTCGTGCTGCTGCTTCGGCAGCGGCTCGCCGGCGGCCACGCGCAGCTGCCATTCCACCAGGTCGGTCCCGGTGATCATTTCGGTGACCGGGTGTTCCACTTGCAGGCGGGTGTTCATCTCCATGAAGTAGAACGAGCCGTCCTGGTTGGCGATGAACTCCACCGTGCCGGCGCCGACATAGCCGACAGCCTTGGCGGCGGCGACTGCCGCTTCGCCCATTGCTGCGCGGCGTTCGGCCGGCATGTTCGGCGCAGGCGCTTCTTCCAGCACTTTCTGGTGGCGGCGCTGCACCGAGCAGTCGCGCTCGAACAGGTAGATGCAATTGCCGAGGGTATCGGCAAACACCTGGATTTCAATATGGCGCGGACGCTGGAGGTATTTCTCCGCCAGCACCTTGTCGTCGCCGAAGGAACTGATCGCCTCGCGCTTGCACGATGCCAGCGCGTCCTTGAACTGCGCCGAGTTCTCGATCACGCGCATGCCCTTGCCGCCGCCGCCGGCCGAAGCCTTCAGCAGTACCGGGTAGCCGATCTTGTCGGCCTGCGCGTGCAGGAAGTCGGCGTCCTGCTGTTCGCCGTGGTAGCCGGGCACCAGTGGCACGTTGGCCTTCTCCATCAGCTGCTTGGCGGCGGACTTGGAGCCCATCGCGCGCATCGCCGATGCTGGCGGGCCAATGAACACCAGGCCCGCTTCGGCGCAGGCGTCGGCGAATTCGGCGTTCTCGGACAGGAAGCCATAGCCGGGATGGATCGCTTGCGCGCCGGTGGCCTTGGCGACGGCGATGATTTTCTCGCCGCGCAGATAGCTTTCCTTGGCGGCTGCAGGGCCGATCAGCACCGCTTCGTCGCACACTGCGACGTGCTTGGCATTGGCGTCAGCTTCCGAGTACACGGCGACGGTCTTGATGCCCATGCGGCGCGCGGTAGCGGCTACACGGCAGGCGATTTCACCACGGTTGGCGATCAGTATTTTTGTAAACATGGTCTCTCTCTTTGCAGCTTGTGGCTGGAAGTTTTTTTATCAACCCGAGGCTTCGATTTGGGGTCGGACCCCGTACGGGGTCCGACCCCCGGCTTGCGGGGTTAGCAGCCGCACTTCTCCTTCGGTGCCGAGTCCAGCACGGCGCCGCGGGTTTTCAGGCCCAATTTGTTCAACAGCGCGCGGTCGTCTTCCGCTTCCGGGTTATCGGTGGTCAGCAGCTTGTCGCCGTAGAAGATCGAATTGGCGCCGGCCAGGAAGCACATGGCTTGCACCGCTTCGCCCATCTGGCGGCGGCCTGCCGACAGACGCACGCGCGCCTTGGGCATCGTGATGCGGGCGACGGCGATGGTGCGTACGAATTCGAACGGGTCCAGCGGGTCCATGCCGTACAGCGGCGTGCCTTCCACCTGCACCAGGTGGTTGACCGGCACCGATTCAGGATACGGATTCAGGTTGGCCAGCTGCGCGATCAAACCGGCGCGTTGCAGGCGCGACTCGCCCATGCCGACGATGCCGCCGCAGCAGACCTTCAGGCCGGCTTCGCGGATGCGGCCCAGCGTGTCCAGGCGGTCCTGGTATTCGCGGGTCGAGATCACGTTGTCGTAGAACTCAGGCGCGGTGTCCAGGTTGTGGTTGTAGTAATCGAGGCCGGCGGCCTTCAGGCGCTCGGCCTGTTTTTCTTCCAGCATGCCCAGCGTGGCGCAAGTCTCCAGGCCCAGCGCCTTCACTTCGCGCACCATCTCTTCGACCTTGTCCATGTCGCGGTCTTTAGGGCTGCGCCATGCGGCGCCCATGCAGAAGCGGGTGGCGCCGTTGTCCTTGGCCTGGCGGGCCGCGTCCAGCACGGTGTCGATGTCGAGGATCTTCTTGGCTTCGACGCCGGTGTCGTAGCGGGCCGCCTGCGGGCAGTAGCCGCAGTCTTCCTCGCAGCCGCCGGTCTTGATCGACAGCAGCGTGGCCAGTTCGACGTCGCCGTCCGGGAAGTTGGTGCGGTGGGTTTGCTGTGCGCGGAACATCAGGTCATTGAACGGCAGGTCGAACAAGGCCATCACGTCATCCAGTGGCCACGTCGCGGCAGGCGGCAAGGTGATGGCGGCCGTCGGACGGTGCATAGCTACGATTTTCGGTTCTTGGAGGGTGTTCTGGGACATCGTGATTCCTTCTTCGTTCAAAGTTTGTTCTGAGCTGGCCAATTTGGCAGCTGCGTAAAATCGATATGTGCGGCGGCGGCTTGCGCGCCGGGTTCGGCCAGGCGCGGCACGCGGCCCAGCAGCGGTGCGCTGATGCGTTGTTCCAGCGCGGCGACGTTTTCGTCGGCGAAGGCCATGTCGTCCTGCGTTTCGTTGGCGACCCAGCCGGCCAGCCGCAGGCCGCGCGCTTCGATCGCTTCCACCGTCAGCAGCGCGTGGCTGATGCAGCCCAGCCGCAGGCCGACCACCAGCACCACCGGCAGGTCGAGCTGTTCGGCCAGGTCGGCGGTGTCGAAGTCGTCGTTCAGCGGCACGCGGAAGCCGCCCACCCCTTCCACCACAGTGGCGTCGGAGGCGGCGTTGATTTCGACGTAGGCCGCCAAAATCGGCACCTGCGAAATGGTGATGCCTTCCAGCGCGGCGGCGATGTGCGGCGCGGCCGGCTCCTTCAGCAGGAACGGCGTGGTGATCGATTGCGGCAGGTGGACATTGCCGGCGGCGGCCAGTTGGTCGCAGTCGTCGTTGTGCCAGGCGCCGTCGCGCAGTTCGGTGCCGGCGGCCACCGGCTTCATGCCGCAGGCGCGCACGCCGGCCTGCACCAGCGCATGCAGCATCGCCGATGAGATCAGCGTCTTGCCGATTTCGGTGTCGGTGCCGGTGACAAAACAGCTGAAACGCGGCGGCATGCCGGTGGCGGCGGGCGCCGGTTGCACTTGCGTGCGCGGCGCCTCGACGGCTATGACGGGATCGTCGAGACTCATATCAAGTCCTTTCCAATGCATTGATCGCGGCTATCAGCTTCGCGACTTCCATGCTGCTATGCCCTGCGGACAGCGTCACGCGCAGGCGCGAGGTGCCTGGCGCCACGGTCGGCGGACGGATGGTGCCGACCCACAGGCCCTGCTCGTACAGGGCCGCGCCGGCGCGCATGGTCTCGGCATTATCGCCGATCAGGATGGGCTGGATCGCAGTCATCGAGGGCAGGCGCTGCCAGCGCTTCAAGCGCAGGCCATCGTCTAATTGTGCCACCAAAGCTTGCAGCTGTGCGCGGCGGTTGCGGCCTTCGTCGCCTTCCAGCAGTTCAAGGCTGGTCAGCAGCGCGTGCGCCAGCGCCGGCGGCGTGGCGGTGGTGAAGATATAGGGACGGGCTTTCTGGATCAGCGTTTCGATCACCGTCTCGTGCGCGGCGACGAAGGCGCCGCTGACGCCGGCCGCCTTGCCCAGCGTGCCCATATAGACCAGGTTGGGCGAACGCAGGTCGAAGTGTTCCAGCGCGCCGTGGCCGTTGTCGCCCAAGGTGCCGAAGCCGTGGGCGTCGTCCACCACCAGCCAGGCGCCATATTGTTCGCACAAAGCCAGCAGCTGCGGCAGCGGCGCCAGGTCGCCGTCCATGCTGAAGACGCTGTCCGTCACTACCAGCTTGGTAGCGGCCTTGGATGCGGCCAGCAGCTGGGCCAGCGCTTCCAGGTCGGCATGCGGGTAGACCTTGACGTTGGCGCGCGACAGGCGGGCGCCGTCGATCAGCGAGGCGTGGTTCAGCGATTCGGAGAAGATGTCGGCATTGCGGTCGCCGGCGGTCAGGCCGGTGACGATGGCCAGGTTGGCCATGTAGCCGGTGCAGAAGGTGAGCGCGCGCGGCGACACCAGATGGGCGCCGACGAATTCCACCAGCCGCTCTTCCAGCATGGCGTGGGCGCGTCCGTGGCCGCTGATCAGGTGCGAGGCGCCGCTGCCGACGCCATACATCGCCGCGCCTTCCTGCAGCGCGAGTTTGATCTTGCGGTGGTTGGCCAGGCCGAGGTAGTCGTTGGTGCAGAAGGCCAGCAGCTCGCGGCCACCGACCGACACGCGCGGACCGCAGGGCGTGTCGACCGTGCGGCGGGTGCGGATCAGGTCCTGTTCTTCCAGCGTTTGCAGCTGCTGCTTGAGTTGATTCAGCATTTCCATGGTCAGCCCGCCATCACTTTGTCGAACACGGCCAGCGTGTTGGCGGCGAGGCCGTCGATTTCCTCGTCGTTGAGGATATACGGCGGCATCATGTAGACGGTGGAGCCGATGGGGCGCATCAGCAGCTCGTGCTCCACCGCCGTGGCGAAGAAGCGGCGCGAGAAGTCCGGCGTGGCGGCTATGGCGTCGAAGGCCCAGATCATGCCGCGCTGGCGGAAGTTGCGCACCTGCTTGTGCTGGGCCAGTGGTTGCAGCGCTGCGGTCAGGCGCGCGGCTTTCACGCGGTTGGCGGCCAGCACATCGTCTTCCTCGAAGATCTGCAGCGTCGCCAGCGCGGCGCGGCAGGCCAGCGGATTGCCGGTGTACGAGTGCGAGTGCAGGAAGCCGCGCGTGACGTCGTTGCTGTAGAAGGACTGGTAGATCTCGTCGCGCGTCATCACCAGCGACAACGGCAGGTAGCCGCCGCTGATGCCCTTCGACAGGCACAGGAAGTCCGGCCACACGCCGGCCTGCTCGCAGGCGAAGAAGGTGCCGGTGCGGCCGCAGCCGACGGCGATTTCGTCGAGGATAAGGTGCACCGAGTGGCGGTCGCACAGTTCGCGCACCAGCTTCAGGTACAGCGGGTCGTGCATCGCCATGCCGGTGGCGCATTGCACCAGCGGCTCGATGATGATGGCGGCGATCTGGTCGGCGCGTTCGATGAACAGGCGCTCGACGTCGGCGGCGGCTTTGCGGGCCATGTCTTCGGCGGTTTCGCCTTCAGCGGCATTGGCGTTGCGGGCGTCCGGCGACATCACCGTTTGCGAGGCGCGCAGCAGCGGGCCGTAGGCGTCCTTGAACAGGGCAACGTCGGTGACGGCCAGGGCGCCGATGGTCTCGCCGTGGTAGCTGCCCTTGAGGCAGACGAATTCCTGCTTGCCGCTCTTGCCGTTGTTGCGCCAGGAGTGGAAGCTCATTTTCAGTGCGATTTCCACGGCCGATGCGCCGTCGCTGGCGTAGAAGCTGTGGCCTAGCACATGGCCGGTCAGCGCCGACAGTTTTTCCGACAGTTCGATCACCGGTTCGTGCGTGAAGCCGGCCAGCATCGCGTGTTCCAGCGTGTCCAGCTGGTCCTTCAGCGCGGCGTTGATGCGCGGGTTGGCGTGGCCGAACAGGTTCACCCACCAGGAGCTGATCGCATCGAGGTAGCGGCGGCCTTCATGGTCGTACAGCCACGCGCCTTTGCCGCTCTTGACCGGAATCAGGGGCACAGTTTCGTGGTGCTGCATCTGGGTGCACGGATGCCATACGCTGCGCAGGCTGCGTGCTACCCAGTCGCTTTGTTTATTCAATTCCAAAAAATACTCCTATCCCTGCGTCATCCCCGCGTGCGCGAGGATGACGGGGGTAACTAAACCAGCCATGACGGCTTGCGCTTCTCCAGGAACGAGGCCACGCCTTCGCGGCCCTGTTCCGAGGCGCGGATATGGGCGATGCGCTCGGCGGTATCGGCCAGCAGCGCATCGTTGACGGTTTGCCCGACCACGTCGCGCACCAGCACCTTGGCTTGCTGCACGGCGTTCGGGCTGTTGTTGACCAGCGCCTTGACGATCTCCGCCACTTTGGCGTCGAGCGCGTCGGCGGTCACCACTTCGTGCGCGAAGCCGATGCGCAGCGCTTCCTGCGCGCCGAATCGCTCGGCGGTCAGGAAGTAGCGGCGCGACGCGTTCTCGCCCATGGCCTTGATCACGTAGGGCGAAATGGTGGCGGGGATCAGTCCCAGTTTCACTTCGCTCAGGCAGAAATTGGCCTGGTCGACCGCGACGATGATGTCGCACGCGGAGACCAGCCCCATGCCGCCGGCGTAGCAATCGCCCTGCACCTTGGCCACCACGGGCTTGGGACACAGGTAGATCGTGCGCAGCATCTCCGCCAGTTGCAGAGCGTCGGCATGGTTTTCGGCGTGCGTGTAGCCCGCCATTTTTTTCATCCAGTTCAAGTCGGCGCCGGCGCAGAAGGCCGGGCCGTTCGCCGCCAGCACGATCGCGCGCAGGTCTTCTTCCGCACCGAGCTCGCCGAAGGCTTGCGTGATCTCGGCGATGGTGGTTTCGTTGAAGGCGTTGCGCACGTCCGGGCGGTTCAGCGTGACGGTGGCGACCTTGCCTTCGCGGCTGATGGTCAGCGTAGTAAAACTCATCTCTAGTCCTTGATCGTGTATTTGATTTCGGTCGGCATGCCGACGCTTTGCAGGAAGCGCGTGGTTTCCGGCAGCCAGATGGCGACGCCGTCCGGGCTGGAGCTCATGCCGTGCGCGTCGCGCTTGAACGGTCCGTAGGCCACCAGCTGCGCCTTGCCGCCGCCGGCGGTGTAGGCCGCATACATATCGGCCGCCAGTTTGGGACCGAAGTGCTGGTCGTTGGCGCCGTAGAACCAGATGCTCGGCGTGGTGCCGACCGCGCCGTAGGCCTTGAAGGCATCGACCAGCGCGGCCTTCCAGTCGCAGTGCGAGCGGCTGTTGACGCCACCGGCGAAGTTGATGATGCCCTGTACGCCGCTGATGTTATGGCTGCCGGCGGCGATCGCCGTCAGGCCGCCGTGCGACTGGCCGGCCAGGATCACGTGCTGCTGGTCCGCCCACGGCTGTTTCATCACATACGCCATCGCCGCGTACAGCGACGACGCCTGGTCCTCGCCGTTCTCTTTGGCGCGGCAGTGCGAGTTGACGTAGGTGCCGCCCGAGCCGGCAAAACCGAGCCGCATCGGGATCACCACCGCGTAGCCGCGCTTGACGAACTCGCGGCTGATGACCGGGTAGCGCGCCCGTTCCTGCTGGTGCGCGTCGCCGGCGGCTTTGCCGTGGTTCATGAACAGCACCGGGAACGGACCGTCGCCCGGCGGTTTGTAGATGGTGGTTTGCAGGCCGATCTCGGCGCCGGCTATCTTGGCGGGGATGGCGATGACCTGCTCGCCCATGCTCGCGTCGACCACCGGCAACGGGCCGGCCTGCGCCGGGGCGCAAGCCGCCGCCAGCAGCAGCGCTGCCAGTCCGTGACGGTATCGGGTCTGCATGGTCATCGTCTGCTTACATCCTGAAGACGCCGAACTTGGTGTCCGGGATTTCGGCATTGAGCGCGGCCGACAGGCCCAGGCCCAGCACCATGCGGGTGTCGGCCGGGTCGATCACGCCGTCGTCCCACAGGCGCGCGGTGGCGTAGTACGGGTGGCCCTGGTGTTCGTATTGATCCTTGATCGGCTGCTTGAACGCGGCTTCTTCTTCCGCCGTCCACGAGCCGCCCTTGCCTTCGATGCCGTCGCGCTTGACCGTGGCCAGCACCGACGCCGCCTGGTCGCCGCCCATGACGGAGATGCGGGCGTTAGGCCACATCCACATGAAGCGCGGCGAGAAGGCGCGGCCGCACATGCCGTAGTTGCCGGCGCCGAAGCTGCCGCCGATGATGACGGTGAACTTCGGCACGGCGGCCGTCGCCACTGCGGTGACCATCTTGGCGCCGTTGCGGGCGATGCCTTCGTTTTCGTATTTTCGGCCGACCATGAAGCCGGTGATATTTTGCAGGAACACCAGCGGGATCTTGCGCTGCGCGCACAGCTCGATGAAGTGCGCGCCCTTCAGCGCGGATTCGGAGAACAGGATGCCGTTGTTGGCGATGATGCCGACCTTCATGCCGAAGATATGGGCGAAGCCGCAGATCAGGGTGGTGCCGTAGCGGGCCTTGAATTCATCGAATTCGCTGCCGTCGACGATGCGCGCGATGACCTCTCTCACATCGAACGGCTTGCGGGTATCGACCGGAATCACGCCGTACAGTTCTTCGGTGGCGTACTTCGGCTGCGCCGCCTCGCGCAACGCGCCCTGCTGGGGCTTGGTGCGGTTCAGATTCGACACGATGGTGCGCGCCAGCGACAGCGCATGCAGATCGTTCTGCGCCAGGTGGTCGGCCACGCCGGACAAACGGGTGTGGACGTCGCCGCCGCCCAGGTCTTCAGCGGTGACCACTTCGCCGGTGGCGGCTTTCACCAGCGGCGGGCCGCCGAGGAAGATGGTGCCCTGTTCCTTGACGATGATCGACTCGTCGCTCATCGCCGGCACGTAGGCGCCGCCGGCGGTGCAGGAGCCCATCACCACGGCGATCTGCGGGATGCCCTTGGCCGACAGGTTGGCCTGGTTGTAGAAGATGCGGCCGAAGTGGTCGCGGTCCGGGAAGACGTCGTCCTGGTTGGGCAGGTTGGCGCCGCCCGAGTCGACCAGGTAGATGCACGGCAGGTTGTTCTGGTCGGCGATCTCCTGCGCGCGCAGGTGCTTCTTGACCGTGATCGGGTAGTAGGTGCCGCCCTTGACGGTGGCGTCGTTACAGACGATCACGCACTCCTGGCCGGCCACGCGGCCGATGCCGGTGATGATGCCGGCCGCCGGCGCGGCGTCGGCGCCGTTGGCGTCCTGGTACATGCCGTAGGCCGCCATCTGCGACAGTTCGAGGAAGGGCGTGCCGGGATCGAGCAGCATCTGCACGCGGTCGCGCGGCAGCAGTTTGCCGCGGGCGACGTGCTTGGCCGATGCCGCCTCGCCGCCGCCGAGGGCGATCTTGGCGACCTTGTCGCGCAGGTCATCGACGACGGCCTGCATGGCGGCCACGTTGGCTTTGAAATCCTCGCTGCGGGGATTGAGTTTGCTTTCGATCTGCGGCATTGCTTTTCCTTTTTCTGCGCGGTGTCTCCGCCGCGTCCTGATGATTTATTCTGGAAAACTACCGTCAACGTAAAACCAGCGCAGCCCGCCTTCGGCCGGCTCGCGTACAAAATTACTGATCTCGTGCAGACGCTGGGCCCGGCCATTGGTCTTGAACCGGGCGACAAACTCGACCGTATCCTTGGTCAGGTCGGTCTCTTCTGCTTTACGTTGACGTAAACGTAAAGCAGATTTTACCTCAAGTCCCAGCCACTGCAATTTTTCTTCTTTGCTCATAATCGGCTCGGCCGGACGGGTGCTGGCGTGCCAGGTGGCCATCAGGTAGGGCTCGTTGCGCTGGACATAGGCGGTATAGCGCGAACGCATCAGCGTTTCGGCGCTCGGCGGGATGGCCGCGCCGTCGATATACGGGCCGCAGCAGCTTGTCAGGGAGGGGCCGCCGCAGGGGCAGGCCGCGGGGGCGGTGGACTTCTTGGACATGAATTCAGGTGGTCGGGCTGGTGTGGCGATCCAGCATTATCCGCCAAATAGCCGCATTCCGCCGGGCTTGCCGTTATGCTATGTGTACAAATATTGTTATTTTCAACGTCCTGATGCGTACATGTTTTCTGTAACGCTATTACACTAGAGGCGTGAGGAGATTTGAATGAGCCAGACCAGTTTTGAATTCAAGGCGGATGCCAATGACAGTACGCCGCTGTACATGCAAATTGCCCGCAAATTAAGCGATGATGTGCATAACGGCCGCTACCAGGTGGACCAGGCGCTGCCGTCCGAACGGACCTTGTCGGAGTTGCTGAACGTGTCGCGGGTGACCGCGCGCAAGGCCATCGACCAGCTGGTGGACCAGGGATTGGTGGTGCGCCGTCGCGGATCGGGCAATTATATTGCTCCGCGCATCGAGCAGCCGCTGTCCAACCTGACCAGTTTTTCCGAACAATTGCAGCAGCGCGGCCACATCCCGGGTTCGCGCTGGCTCAAGCGGGCGGTGGTGACGCCGACGCCGGAAGAGCAGCTGAGCCTGGGCCTGTCGCCGTATTCCAAGGTGGCGCGGCTGGAGCGCCTGCGCCTGGCCGACGACGTGGTGATGGCGTATGAAGTGTCGGTGCTGCCGCAGACCGTGCTCAACGACCCGAACGCGGTCGGCGCCTCGCTGTACCAGTACCTGGAAAGCATAGGCCAGGCGCCGGCGCGCGCCTTGCAGCACATCCGCGCGATGAACGCCTCGGCCGAGCTGGCCAAGCAATTGGGTGTACCCGAGGGGCAGGCGGTGTTGTACATTACTCGTATTGCCTATCTGGAATCGGGCGAGGCGATGGAGCTGACGCATTCCTACTGCCACAGCGATCACTATGACTTCGTCGCGGAGATGCGTCGCGCAACGTAACACAACGACCTATGCTAAAAACCGAAACGCCGAGTACGCAGCACGCGCAGCTGGATCAATATTCGGTTGAGGCATTGGTGGCGGCGCTGGTCGAGGACCAGACCCACGCGCTGCGGGCGGTGCAAGCCGCCGAGCCCAGCATCACCGCCGCCGTGCAGTCGATGGCGCCGCGCATCGCCGCTGGCGGACGGCTGATCTATGTCGGCGCCGGCACGTCGGGGCGGCTGGGCATCCTCGACAGCGTGGAGCTGTTCCCTACTTTCTCCTGGCCGCATGAGCGCGCCGTTGCCCTGCTGGCCGGCGGCCTCGGCGCCATGTTCGAGGCGGTGGAGGGGGCGGAGGATGATCGCGCCAAGGGCGCTTCCGATCTGCGGCTGCTTTATCCGGTCTATAACGACGTGGTGTTGCTGGTGGCGGCGTCGGGCACCACGCCGTATGTGCTGGGCGCCTTGCAGGCGGCGCGCACGGTGGGCGCTTTGACGGTAGGCATCGCCAACAACGTCGGCACGCCGCTGACGGCGGGCGCCGACATCGGCATCACCATCGACACCGGGCCGGAAGTGATCTCCGGCAGCACGCGGCTGAAGGCGGGCACGGCGCAGAAGATCGTGTTGAACACCTTGTCGAGCGCGCTGATGGTGAGGTTGAACAAAGTCTACGGCAATCTGATGGTGGACATGCACGCCACCAACGTCAAGCTGGTCGAGCGCGCGGTGCGGCTGACCATGCACGCAACCGGCGTCGAAGCCGACATCGCGCGCGGCGTGCTGGAGCGATGCCACTTCCACGTCAAAGTCGCCATCGTCGCGCTGCTGAAAAACACCTCCATCGAAGAAGCACAAAACCTGCTCGACGCATCGGACGGCAACGTCCGCCGAGCCCTGAAATAAAACCCGGGGTCAGGTCCCCCATTTATTCATGAGTCCGGATGTTACAGCCGAGGCCGTGACCAAATGGGGGACCTGACCCCGGGTTGCGAAAGGCGGTATGAAGCAACAACGCAGTGCCTGGGCCTGGGTGCCTAGTATTTCATTTAGCCAGGCTGTGCCTTACGTCGCGGTGATGATGTTGTCGTCCGTGATGTACAAGAATCTCGGCGTGTCCAATACCGACCTGGCGTTTTATACCGCGTGGCTGTACTTGCCGTGGGTGATCAAGCCGCTGTGGTCGCCCATCGTGGAGCTGTTCGGCACCAAGCGGCGCTGGATCGTCCTGCTGCAATTGCTGACCGGCTCGGCGCTGGCCTCCGTGGCGCTGACCTTGCACCTGCCTGATTTCTTCCGCATGAGCCTGGCCTTGCTGTGGTTGATGGCGTTCAGCTCGGCCACGCACGATATCGCGTCCGACGGCTACTACATGCTCGGCCTGCCGACCCAGCACCAGCAGGCCGCGTTCGTCGGCGTGCGCAGCGCGTTCTACAAGCTGGCGATGATCGCCGGACAGGGCGGCCTGGTCTACCTCGCCGGCAAGCTGGCCACGTCCAGCGGCGATCCGGCCTGGGCCTGGTCGGTGGTGTTCTGCCTGATGGCGGCCCTGATGCTGGCCTTGAGCGCGTATCACCAGCTGATCCTGCCGCGTCCCGATTCCGACCGCAGCCACGCCGGCGGCGGCGCGTTATGGAAGGATTTTCTGCACACCTTCCACAGTTTCTTCCAGAAGCCGGGCATCAAGGCCACGCTGGGCTTCCTGCTGTTGTACCGCCTCGGCGAGGCGCAGCTGCTGAAGATGGCGGCGCCCTTCCTGCTCGATCCGCGCGCGCAAGGCGGCCTCGGCCTGAGCACCGAGACCTTCGGCGTGGTCTACGGCACCGTCGGCGTGTGCGCGCTGGTGCTGGGCGGGCTGACCGGCGGCCTGGTGATTTCCCGCTTCGGCCTCAAGCGCAGCCTGTGGCCGATGGTGTTCATCATGCACGTGCCGGACCTGGTGTTCGTCTACCTGGCCACCGCGCTGCCGACCAACACCGTGCTGATTTCCGCCTGCCTGGCGGTGGAGCAGTTCGGCTACGGTTTCGGCTTCTCGGCCTTCATGCTGTACATGGTGCTGGTGGCGGACGGCGAGCACAAGACCGCGCACTACGCCATCTGCACCGGCTTCATGGCCCTCGGCATGATGTTGCCGGGCATGGTCAGCGGCTGGATACAGCAGCACCTGGGTTATCAACATTTCTTCATCTGGGCCTGCATTTCGACCCTGCCCGCGTTCGCGATGACGGCGCTGGTACGGATCGATTCAGAGTTCGGCAAAAAATAAACGCCCAGCGCATTACAATACGGTGCTCAACAGATTCGGGGAATGGTTTTGGTTTTTAATGCAAAGAAGCGGCTGACGCTGACCGCCGGCATGGCCGGCGCCCTGGCCGTGCTGCTGGACGGTTGTTCCAGCACACCGATAGCGCCGGTCCCGCCAACCGGATCCACGCCGCGCCCACCGGCGGCCGGCGTCCCTGCGCCAGCGGCGCCTTTCGATATGAATATGCCGCCGCCGGCGCCGCGCGAGTTCCGCGCAGCGTGGGTGTCGACCGTGGCCAATATCGATTGGCCCAGCCGCAGCAACCTGACCATGGCCAAGCAGCAGGCCGAAGCGCTCGCCATCCTCGACCGCGCGCAGGCGCTGAACCTGAACGCCATCGTGCTGCAGGTGCGGCCGAGCGCGGATGCGATCTATCCGTCCGAGCTGGAGCCATGGTCCGAGTTCCTGACCGGCCAGCAGGGCCGCGCGCCCGCCACCGCCTGGGATCCGCTGCAATTCTGGATCGAGCAGGCGCACGCGCGCGGGCTGGAGCTGCATGCCTGGTTCAATCCCTACCGCGCCCGCCACGCCACGGCCAAGTCGCCGCTGGCGCGCAACCACATCGGCAGCACCAATCCCGAGGTGGTCAAATCCTACGGCCGCTACCTGTGGATGGATCCGGGCGAAGCCGCCGCCGCGCAGCACACGTTGGATGTGGTGCTGGACGTGGTGCGCCGCTACGATATCGACGGCGTCCACATCGACGATTATTTCTATCCCTACCCGATCGACACGGCCGCCAGCACGGCGGGCCCGGAAGGCGTGGCGCTGGACGCCGGCGTCGGCCAGAAGCAGGAGCTGGAGTTCCCGGACCAGCAGTCATGGCAGCACTATCTGCTGGGTGGTGGCACGCTGGACCGCGCCGGCTGGCGCCGCCAGAACGTCAATTCCCTGATTGAAGCGATGTACCTCGGCATCCACCGGGAAAAGAGCTGGGTGCGCTTCGGCATCAGTCCGTTCGGCATCGGCCGCCCGGACCGGCGCCCGGCCGGCATCGTCGGCTTCAGCCAGTACGACAAGCTGTATGCGGACGCCGAACTGTGGCTGGCCAACGGCTGGCTCGACTATCTTGCGCCGCAGCTGTACTGGCCGGTGGCGCAGGCGCCGCAAGCGTTCGACGTGCTGCTTGACTACTGGCTGGCGCAGAACACCCGCGCGCGCCACGTCTGGCCTGGCTTGTGCACCAGCCGCATCGACAACAGCGCCAAGGCGTTCGCACCGGAAGAGATCGTCAAGCAGATCGGCGTCACGCGCAGCCGCGCCGGTGTGCAGGGCCACCTGCACTTCAGCATCGCGGCGTTGATGGACAACCGCAAGGGCATCGCCGATCAGCTGAAGGCGCAGTCCTACCAGACGGCCGCGCTGGCCCCGGCCAGTCCGTGGCTGGGTTCGGACCTGCCGCTGGCGCCGAGCGTCGCCGTGCGGCGCGAAGGCAATGGCGTGGGGCTGAGGCTGTCCGCCGGCGCCGGCAAGCCGGTCGCGCACTATGCGATCTGGTCGCGCTACGGTTCGGAATGGCGCTTCGCGGTGGCGCCCGCCTCGCGCGCGGTGCTGTTGTTGCCGGACGATGCGACGGCAGGCGCGGCGCAGGCGGTGGTGGTCAGCGCCATCGACCGGTTGGGCAATGAAAGCGAACGTATCAGCGTCATGCGCTGACTATCACGGAGCGACATATGAGCGAGCTGGGACTGGGCATCGACGCGGGCGGCACGCAAACCCGCTGGGCGCTGGCCGACGCGGCAGGAGCGATCGTGGCCGAGGGCGCGGTGGCCGGCATGTCCGCCACGCAGATGGGCAACACCGCCGGCCGCGACGCGGTGCGCGGCATCTTCTCGATGCTGGCGACGCAGGTGCTGGCGGT
Organism: Duganella sp. S19_KUP01_CR8; assembly: GCF_036688705.1. Classification (NCBI taxonomy): domain Bacteria; kingdom Pseudomonadati; phylum Pseudomonadota; class Betaproteobacteria; order Burkholderiales; family Oxalobacteraceae; genus Duganella; species Duganella sp. S19_KUP01_CR8. The sequence goes on from NZ_JAQQPR010000013.1 coordinate 29,034, forward strand.
GGGCAAGCCGCTGGGCGTGTGCGCCGGCCTGACCGGCTTTGACGGCGTGGCCACGCTGCCCGCGCAATGGCTGGCGGAACTGCTGCAAGTGGCGCCACCAGCGGTCACACTGCGCAACGACGTGGAAATCGCCTATCTCGACAGCTTCGCGCCCGGCGAAGGCTACCTGGTCTACGCAGGCACCGGCTCGATCGCCGCCTGGATCGCCGAGGACGGTGTGTTCCACCGCGCCGGCGGCCGCGGCGTCACGCTGGACGATGGCGGCGGCGGCTTCTGGATCGCGCGCGAAGCGATGCGCCACATCTGGCGGCTGGAGGACGAGCAGCCCGGCGTCTGGCAGCAATCGACGATGGCGCGCGCGGTGTTCGAGCAGGTCGGCGGCAGCGACTGGGCCTTGTCGCGCCAGTTCATCTACGGCCAGGACCGGGGCGCCATCGGCCGCCTCGCCTTGGCCGTGGCCGCCAGTGCCGACGCCGATCCGGTGGCGCGCGCCATCCTCGAACAGGCCGGCCAGGAGCTGGCGCGCATCGCGCTGGCGCTGGTGGGCCGCTACGGTCCGCGTCCGCTGGTGCTGAGCGGACGGGCCGCCATGCTGCATCCACTGATCGCGCAGGCGATGCGTGCGGCGCTGCCGCCGGAACTGTCGCTGCGGCAAAAAGAAGCGCAGTCGCACCACGCTGCCGCCCGCATTGCTCTACACTCACGGAATTGAACCGCTGCCGAGAACGCCAATGATGAAGATCCTTCCGCTGACCGCCCTGTCCACCGCCGTCGCCCTGCTGGCCGGTTGCGCCACCGTGCCGCCGCCGCCCGCCGGTCCGCGCCTCGACACCACGCTGAGCGCGCGCAGCCAGAGCGACCGCATCAAGTACATCATCATCCACTATACGGTCAGCGACCTGCCGCGTTCGATCAAGATCCTGACCCAGCAGGAAGTCAGCGCGCACTACCTGCTGACCGATACGGAGCAGCCGTTCTTCTACACGCTGGTGGACGAGTCGCGCCAGGCCAACCACGCCGGCCTGAGCAGCTGGAAGATCTATAACCAGCTCAATTCGGCGTCGATCGGCATCGAGATCGTCAATCCGGGCTTTGTCGAAACGCCGCAGGGCCGCGTGTACGCGCCGTTCCCGCAGGCGCAGATCGACCAGCTGATTTTGCTGTTGAAGCAGATCGTCGCGCGCCACGACATCAAGCCGGAAAACATCCTCGGCCACAACGATATCGCGCCGCAGCGCAAGCAGGACCCTGGTCCGAGGTTCCCGTGGAAGCAGCTGGCCGATGCCGGCCTGGTCGCGTGGCCGGAAGCGAGCCGCGTGGCGGCGCGCCTGCCGGGCTTCCAGGAGCAGTTGCCGGACGTGGCATGGTTCCAGCGCAAGCTGGCCCAGCACGGCTACGCGGTGCCGCAGACGGGCGAGCTGGACCAGGCCACCCGCAATGTGATGGTGGTGTTCCAGTCCAAGTATCGGCAGTCGCTGTATGACGGCGTGCCGGATGCGGAATCGGCCGCCATCCTCGACGTGCTGACCAGCCCGCTGCCGGTCATGCAGATGGCGATCCCGCCGACGGTGATGCCGCCGCCGCAACCGGCGCCAGGCACCGTGCCGACTGAATAATCCGTTGGGAGCGCAGTATCAACATGGCTTTCACCATCACCTGTGAAGAAATTGCCGGCCATCCCGATTTCCGGCGTCTCGACAGCATAGACGGCATCGCCGTCGAGCTGCGCTACGCTACGCCGGATAATTTTGTCGGCCGCGATTTGTATTCGCCGCTCGACTGCGCCTGGTTGCACAACAATGCGGCGGCGGCGCTGGAGAAGGTGGTGGCGTGGCTGGCCGAACGGCGGCCCGATTGCAAGGTGCTGGTGCTGGACGCCTTGCGGCCGCAGCGCGTGCAGGAGCAGCTGTGGCTGGCGCTGCAAGGCACGGAGCTGCTGGGCTACATCGCCGATCCGGCGCGCGGCTCGATTCACTCCTTCGGCATGGCGCTGGACCTGACTTTGCTCGATGCGCAAGGCCGCGAGCTGGACATGGGCACCGGTTTCGATGATTTGTCCGAACGCTCGCATCCCGCGCTGGAGGCTGAACTGCTGGCGCGCGGCGAGTTGACCGCGCAGCAGATCGCCAACCGCCAGCTGCTGCGCGACGCCATGTTCCAGGCCGGCTGGGTCGGCATCAACAGCGAATGGTGGCACTTCGATTGCGGCGACCGTTTGCTGGTGCGCCGCGACTACATCCGCGTGCTGTAGCGTTTACCCCGCACGGCCAGGCGGGGTCAGACCCCATGCGGGGTCTGACCCCTAAGCGGCGCGGCGTGCGTCTCACATAGGCGTGCGGGGTAAACTTTAACGGTCCACCATCGCCATGCGCTCTTTGCTGTAGCGCAGGCCGGACACCTGCGTCAGCGCGTTATCCAGCACCGCCATCTCGGTTGCATCCAGCGTGATCTCCGCCGCCGCCACGTTCTGCTCCAGGAAAGTGCGACGGCGCGTGCCGGGGATGGTCACGATATCGTCGCCCCTGTGCATGGCCCAGGCCAGCGCGATCTGCCCCGGCGTGACCAGGCGATGATCGGCCAGCTCGCGCACGATGGCGGCCGCTTCCATGTTGCGGTCGAAGTTCTCGCCCTGCAGACGCGGATCCAGATGACGGAAATCGTTCGGCGGATACTCTTCCGCGCGCTTGGCGGTGCCGGCCAGGAAGCCCCGTCCCAGCGGGCTGAACGCCACCAGGCCGATGCCCAGTTCGCGCAGCGCCGGCAGCACGTCGGCTTCCAGGTTGCGCTCCCACAGCGAGTACTCGCTTTGCAGCACGCTGATCGGGTGCACCCCATGGGCGCGGCGGATATTGGCCACGCCCGCTTCGGACAGGCCGAGGTAGCGCACCTTGCCTTCGCGGACCAGGTCGGCCATCACGCCCACCACCTCCTCGATCGGCACCAGCGGATCGATGCGGTGCTGGTACAGCAGATCGATGTAGTCGGTGTTCAGGCGGCGCAGCGAGCCCTCGACTCTTTCGCGGATGTGGGCCGGGTCGCTGGTCACGCCGACCGTCTTGCCGTCGCGGATGTCGAAGCCGAACTTGGTGGCGAGGATGACCTCGCTGCGGCGGCCGGTGAAGGCGCGTCCCAACAGCGCTTCATTGTCGTAGGGGCCGTATTGCTCGGCCGTGTCGAAGAAGTTGACGCCCAGTTCCAGCGCGCGGTGCAGCGTGGCGACCGCCTCGGTCTGGTCGGCCGGTCCGTAGGTGTTGCTCATGCCCATGCAGCCCAAACCTTGCGCCGATACCGTCAGACCCTGGCTGCCTAAAGTGCGTTGTTTCATGGTGACTCCCTGCGTGTTGTGGTGCTTTTAGTATCAGCGCTGCACAAAAAATACACAATCCGCTTACAATGCAAAGCATTGTTGATGCAGCTGCAACGGTGGGGCGATGCGATGGAAATGTTGAAGGAAATGGCCATCTTTGCACAGGTGGTCGATAGCGGTGGTTTCTCGGCGGCTGCGCGGCAGCTGGAGTTGACCACGTCGGCGGTCAGCCGCCACGTGTCGCGGCTGGAGGCGCACATGGGCGGACGGCTGCTGCACCGGACCACGCGTTCGCTGTCGCTGACCGAGCTGGGGCAGCAAGTGCATGCGGCTTGTTCGCGCATGGTGAGCACGGCGCGCGAGGTGCATGCGCTGGCCGGCAGCTACAGCGCGCGGCCGAACGGCACCATCCGCGTCAGCGCGCCCATCGTGCTGGGGCAGGTGTGGCTGGCGCCCAAGCTGCCCGGCTTCCTGGCGCGCTATCCGGAGGTCAATGTCGAGCTGCAGCTGATGGACCGCAAGATCGATCTGATCGAGGAAGGCATGGACCTGGCGATCCGCATCGCGACCGAGCTGGCGCCTGGGCTGGCAGCGCGCACGCTGGGACCGGTGAGCTATGTGCTGGTGGCGTCGCAGCAGTATCTGGACGCGCATGGCGAGCCGCAGTCGCCTCACGAACTGCCGGCGCACCAGTGCAGCTACCTGGGCTACGCGCGCTTCGGCGACGCGTGGAGCTTGCGGCGCGGCAGCGAGACGGCCAGCATCAACGTGCCGTCGCGGCTGACGATCAACAACAGCGCGGCCTTGATGGCGGTGGTGGAGGCGGGCGGCGGCATTGGGCTGGTGCCGGATTTCACGGCCCGCCCCGCGCTGGCGCAGCAGCGGGTGCGGCAGGTGCTGCCGGAGTGGATTTTCGACGAACCGTATGCCGGCACCGTGCACGCGGTCTACATGCCCGGCCCGCACCTGGCGCTGAAGGTACGGGCGTTCATTGACTATCTGGTGGAGGAAGGGTTGCCGGGGGCGTGACTACGGGACGCCGGCGCGTGCAAATTCCAGAATCGGCGCAACGCTGTCGTGGTTCACTACGATCACGTTTTTCGCTTTCAACTCAGCGACAATCTCGCTTTGGGCGCGACCACGGGGGGTAGGCTCATTTGACTCCGGCCCTTTGACGGCGAACAGGACTTGAGGAGGCAGTAGGCCGCGCTTCTTAAGCGAATCGATGCGGTAGAGCCATTGACCGCCATGGTCGATGATTTTCGCGGCGTCAGTGTAGTTGAGGTTGAGTGGCTTGATGATTTTTTCGGGATGTTCTTCCGGACCTGCCACGAAAGGAAAATGCGCGTGATATTCCTCGTTGCCTATGCGTGCCGCATGGAACTTGTTTTGGAGCCCAGCGTCGCGCAGCCACCCGCTGACATCGCGTTCCAGTAGCTTTTCCTGATACTCCTTGTTCGCGAAGTTGTGCCCGACATGCACCCACCAGTCAAACAAGATAATGTCGCGCCGCATACTTTGCGGAACCCGTTTGATATGGCTGTGCATCAGGTTCTTTGCGTTCACGCGCCGGGAAGCGAACACCGCTCCCGATCCCAAATCCTGATAAGCGTTAGTTAAGTCAGCTTCGATTATTTCGACGGGGACTGTCGCCAACGCATAGTGGGCAATGGGCAATTCCAAAGCGGTGCATAACTCGGCACATATCCACTCGGCGATAAGTTGATATCGGGTTGTCGATCGTCCCTTGACGAAGTAGACGTCGCCGTCATCGCACCGACAGATGTAAGGGCGACTTTGTCCTTCTTGAGAACGGCCCAATATTTCGGTGACGGTTAAGGACATCTTGCAATGTTCCCCGCTGCGTTATGTTCAAATCATTCTACGCGAATTTCAGTTTGGAAAATTACAGCTTACTTGGAGCGGGCTACCCAGTCGATTACGCCGTCCAGCACGGTGCGGCCGGCGCCGTTGGCGACGTGTTCGTCGTTCAGGATGGCGACCACGATGCAGGGTTGGTTGTTGGCGTCGGTGACGTAGCCGGCGATGGCGATCACGCTTTTCAGGCTGCCGGTCTTGATGCGGGCGCGCAGCGCGGCCGGGCTGTCCTTGAGGCGCTTGCGCATGGTGCCGTCTGTGGCGGCGATCGGCAGGCTGGACAGGAACTCGGGCATCCACAGGCTTTTCAGGCCGGCTTGCAGCACGCCCGCCAGTTGCGCCGGCGTGGCGCGTTCGGTGCGGGACAGGCCGGAGCCGTTGTCGAAGACCAGGCCGTTGGCGTCGATGCGCTGGTTTTGCAGCCAGCTGCGGATCGCGGTTTCGGCGCGCATTGGCGTGCTGGCCTGGCTGCCGTCGGGCGCGATCGGGCGGCTGCCCAGCACTGGGTCGGCTTGCAGGCTGCCCAGCATCAGGAAGACGGTGCGGGCCAGGGTGTTGTCCGAGAATTTGTTGATGTCGCGGAGCATTTCCGGCAGCGGGCGGGAGACGTGTTCGGCCAGCAGGCGGGTGGCTGGGGCCGGTGTTGGCGTCGGTGTCTGCGCGTCGGCGGGGGCGGACTCAGGAGCCGTAGCGGCATCGCTCGCGGTGGCCGAGGTGGTCACGGTGGCGGTTGGCGTGGCCGTGGCCGCTGGCACGCCGGCCTCGCGCACGTCGCCGACTATGCTGCCGCCCAGCTTGCGCCAGGTGGCGCGCAGCAAGCGTTCCAGATAGTCGTGGTGGTCCAGCACATCGACGCTGGTCGATTTGATGCAGTTCTTGGGGTAGCTGCCATGCAGCACCACTTCGATCTTGTCGCCGCTGCGCGAGATATCCGGCGAACGCCAGCCTTGCTCCCATGACGCGCACGGCGCATCGCTGAGCTTCATGTCCGAGCGGATGCTGACCTTGTCCATCTCCGGCATCATCACCAGGCCGACCTTGTTGCCGGTCGAGCGCATTTCCACTTTCAGCAGATTGGTGTTGGTCAACAGCGCATCGGGGATTACGTTGTAGTAGGCCCACGGGAATTCGTCGAACGGCGGCTGGCCCACATCCGGCCGCGCCGGCTGGAACAGTTGACGGTCCAGGATCACATCGCCCTTGATCTTGCGGATGCCCTGGTTGCGCAGCGCTTGCAGCATATGCAGCAGCACGTCCTCGTTGAGGTCGACATCGCCGCCGCCGCGCAGGATCAGGTCGCCTTGCAGCACGCCGTTGACGACATCGGCGCTGCTGCGGAATTCGGTGCGGCCGCGGAAGGCCGGGCCCAGCTGCTCCAGCGCCGTCATGGTGGTGAACAGCTTCATGGTGGACGCCGGCTGCATGCTCTGCTGCGCGTTGTGCGAGACCAGTGTGGTGTCGCCGCGCAGCACGACGATGCCGGCTCCTTCCAGCGGAATATGCGCCGCCTGCAGCAGGGCGCTGATCGGCTCCGGCAGGTCGGCGGCGTGGGCGGTGCCGGTGGAAATCAGCGCGGCGAGGATGAGGCGACGGAACATGGCGACCTTGTTCAATGGAAGAAGATGTAGGAGACGAAGATGGCGGCGATGACGCCGGCCAGGTCGGCGATCAGGCCGCAGGAAATCGCGTAGCGCGTCTTGCGTATCCCCACCGAGCCGAAGTACAGCGCGACGATGTAGAAGGTGGTGTCGGCCGAGCCGTTGAACACGCAGGCCAGGCGGCCGACGAACGAATCCACGCCGTAGGTGCGCATGGTGTCGATCATCATGGCCTTGGCGGCGCTGCCGCTGAGCGGCTTCATCAGCGCGGTCGGCAGCGACGGCACGAAATCGGTGTTGACGCCGAGGTGGGCGAACAGCCAGCTGAAGCACTCCATCACATAGCCGAACACGCCGGCGTTGCGGATCACGCTGATCGCCACCAGCATGCCGACCAGGTAGGGAATCACGGTGATCGAGGTCTGGATGCCGCCCTTGGCACCTTCGATAAACGCCTCGTAGACGTTGACCTTGCGCCGCAGCGCACCGATGATGAAGCCGGCGATCACCACCATCAGCACCAGGTTGCTGAAGACCTTGGAGAACAGTTCGATCTCGAGCTTGGTCAGGTAGTGGGTGAAGTAGAAGACCATGCCGGCGATGGCGGCCGTCATGCCCCCCAGCCAGCTCAGCACCACGCCGTTGAACAGGTTGATGCGCTGGCGGATGGCGACGGCGATGATGCCGGTCACGGTCGCCACGTAGGTCGCGATCATGCAGGGAATGAAGATGTCGGACGCATCGGCCGCGCCCAGGATCGAGCGCTGCGCCATGATGGCCAGCGGGATCAAGGTCAGGCCGGAGGTGTGCAGCACCAGGAACATGATCTGGGCGTCGGTCGGCTCGTCCTTGCTGGGGTTCAGCGTTTGCAGGCTTTCCATGGCCTTCAGGCCGAACGGCGTGGCGGCGTTGTCCAGGCCCAGCAGGTTGGCCGAGAAGTTCATCACCATGTGGCCGGTGGCCGGGTGGTTCTTCGGCACGCCGGGGAAGATGCGCGAGAAGAACGGCTGGATCAGCCGCGCCAGCAGGTCGATGGCGCCGGCTTTCTCGCCGATGTTCATGATGCCCAGCCACAGCGTCATCACGCCGGCCAGCGGTAGCGCTATGTCCATCACGGCGGCCTTGGCGGAGTCGAAGGTGCCGTCGATGATGCGCTTGAAGATTTCGGTGTCGCCCGTCAGGAGGAACTGGGCCAGCGCCGCCGCAAAGCCAACCAGGAAGAAGCCGGACCAGATGTAATTGAGCGACATATCTAGAAATTTTCCTGAAAGCAGTGGGCGATTTTCGAAGTATAGCGGGTAAGCCTGTGAAAAAAGTTATAAGCTGCCGCTTTACGTATGCGATGTGGAATGGACCTGATGCCCAAAAGTTATGCCGCAGTCCTGTTGGCGCTGGTGCTCAGCGCCGTCCCGGCCGCCGCCGCCGCGCCCAAAGTCCTGCACGCCTTCCTCAGCACCGGCGAGACCGGCCTCGATCCGGCCGTGGCATCCGACATCGCCAGCCTCAGCCTGCTGGAAAACCTGTTCGATCCGCTGCTGCGCTACGATTACCTGGCCCGCCCCGTCAAACTGCAAGCCAATACGCTGAGCGCCATGCCGACCGTGGAAGACAACGGCCTGAGCTACACCTTCCAGCTGCGCCAGGACATCTACTTCACGCCCGATCCAGCCTTCAAGGGCGCGCATCGCCAGGTGACAGCCCAAGACTACGTCTACAGCCTGAAGCGCCTGTACGATCCGACGCTGAAATCGCCGTGGTTGTTTCTGTTGGAGGGCAAGATCGCCGGCGACGAGGCGCTGAAGACCAAATTCAGCTACGACAGCAACATCGCCGGCCTGCAAGCGCTGGACAAGTTCACCCTGCGCATCAAGCTCAACACCGCCGACCCCAACTTCCTGTTCTACCTGGCGACGCCCTCAACCGGCGTGGTCGCGCGCGAGGTGATGGAGGCTTACGGCGCGCAAGCCGGCAATCACCCGATCGGCACCGGTCCCTTCATGATGGGCCGCTGGAAGCACAGCGACCAGATCACGCTGCTGGCCAACCGCGACTTCCGGCCGACGATGTTCCAGGGCCGGCGCCTGCCGCTGCTGGACCAGGTCGACATCAAGGTCGTCGAGGAATACCAATCGCGCGTACTCGGTTTCCTGAACGGCGAATTCGATTTCCTCGAGCAACTGCCTGAATCGATGAAGGACATGGTGCTGACCGCCGACGCCAAGCCGACCCTGAAACCGGCGCTGGCCAGGCAAGGCATGGTGCTGTCGCCCTTCCCCGTGCTGCAGACCTACTACATGTGGATGAACATGGACGACCCGCTGATCGGCGGCTACAGCAAGGAGAAGCTGGCCTTGCGGCGCGCCATCGCGCTGGGCTACAACAGCGGCGAGGATGTGGCCTTGATGAAGAAGGGCCTGGCGCTGCCGGCCGCCACGCCGCTGCCGCCTAACGTGCTGGGCTACGATCCGGCCTACCGCAGCCCGGTCGCCTACGATCCCGCGCTGGCCAACGCGCTGCTGGAACGCTACGGCTACCGCAAGGCCGCCGACGGTTTCCGCACCCAGCCCGACGGCAAGCCGCTGACCTTGGTGATGCACAGCGAATCGTCCACCGTCGGCCGCCTGCGCGACGAGCTGTGGCGCAAGAACCTGAACGCCATCGGCTTGAAAGTGACTTTCAAGAGCGACAAAAAAACCGAGATCATCAAAGCTTCGCGCCTGGGCTCGGTGATGATGTTTGAAACCAACTGGGTGGCCGACTTCCCCGACGGCGAGAACTTCTACCAGCTGCTGTATGGCCCCAACAGCGGCCGCGCCAACTATGCCCGCTTCAACCTGCCCGCCTACAACCAGCGCTACGAGCAGAGCCGCAGCATGGGTGACTCGCCGCAGCGCACCGCGCTGTACGATGAAATGGCGCAGCTGATCCACGCCTACACGCCGTGGGTGCTGCTGACCCATCCGATTTCCGCCGACCTGCAACAGCCGTGGCTGAAGCATTACCAGCGCCATCCGGTGGAACTGACCAACTGGCGCTATCTGGACGTAGACGCACATACCCCGCGCTGAGCAATGCGTACAATGGACGGATGAAACTATTTACCCGCACGGCGCTGCTGCATGTCAGCGCGCATCCAATGAATTTCCTGGTGCAATGCCTGAAGGGCTTCCGCGCCAACCAAGGCTTGCTGCTGGCGGGCGCGGTCGCCTATTACTCGCTGCTGTCGATCGTGCCGCTGGTGATGCTGGTGGTGGTCGCGCTGTCGCATTTCATCGCGCAGGACGAATTGCTGGCGACCTTGGGCCGCTACCTGAACTGGCTGGTGCCGGGACAGGCTCAACCCCTCGTGACCGAGGTCGGCCATTTCCTCGAACACCGCGACCTGATCGGCGGCGTGCTGGTGGTCAGCATGATTTTCTTCAGCTCGTTGGCGTTCACGGTGCTGGAAAACGCCATGTGCGTCATCTTCAAGCACCGGGTCGAGATACGGCGCCGGCATTTCATGATCTCGGCGATCATGCCCTACTGCTACATCCTGTCGCTGGGCGTCGGCATGCTGCTGGTGACGCTGGTGGCGGGCAGCTTGCAGGTGCTGGGCGAGGAAAGCGTGCAATTCCTCGGCTACAGCTGGTCGCTGCACGGCGTTTCCGGCATCTTGCTGTACCTGTTGGGCCTGGGCGGCGAGGTGCTGGTGCTGACCTCGATCTACCTCGTGATGCCGGTGGGCCGGCTGTCGTTGTCGCACGCGCTGATCGGCGGGGTGACGGCGGCGCTGCTGTGGGAACTGGCGCGCCGCATTCTGGTTTGGTATTTTTCAACCCTGTCGCAGGTGAACGTGGTGTACGGCTCGATGACCACCGCCATCATCGTCATGTTCAGCCTGGAAATCGGCGCCACCTTGCTGCTGTTCGGCGCCCAGGTCATTTCCGAGTTCGAGCGGGTCGGCCGCCATGGCGCGTTGCGCGAACCGACGCCGATGACCACCCAAGCTACAGAAGTAAAATAATTTGTGCGTCGCACAAATATCTGTGTTACACTACGTCCGTGGTTGAGGTTGTACGGGAGGAATCCCGGAAAACAGTCCCACGTCCAAGAGGAGCGCCGCAGTTCGATATGTGTAAGACCGAACCGCAGTTGACGCGAACCCTGGAGTTGTAATTCCGGATACGATGGTCGATTTACACGTTGGGGGCACCACGCAGATAGCATGGGCGCCCGAGACTCTGGAGTCACTTTGCAGATAGCACTGGACACCGGCATACGATTAAAGCATTGGTAATACATTGGAACGAAGCCCGCTGAGATGCGGGCTTTTTTTTATTGCCGATTCATTTCAATATTATTTGAAATATCGAATCGTTTGCGCTAGCATGGGTGCATGGATACTAAACAAGCTCTGGCGGCTCTGTCGTCGCTGGCCCAGGATAGCCGGCTGGCCGTGTTCCGCCTGCTGGTGCAGGTGGGGCCGGATGGCATGGCGGCCAGCAAAATCGCCGAACGGCTCGATATTTCGCCGTCGTCGCTGTCTTTCCATTTGAAGGAGTTGAGCCATGCTGGCATGGTCGGCTCGCGCCAGGATGGCCGCTTCGTCATCTACACGGCCGATGTGGGCGCCATGAATGGCCTGATCGGATTCCTTACCGAAAACTGCTGCGGCGGCCTGCCCTGCGGCGTCTCTGAATGCTCCCCATGAATGTTCTGTTTCTCTGTACCGGTAATTCCTGCCGCTCGGTGTTGAGCGAAGGTGTCTTCAACCATCTGGCGCCGCAGGGCTGGCGCGCGCTGAGCGCGGGCAGCCAGCCGGCGGGCGCACTGCATCCGCGCGCGGTGGCGCTGCTCACCCGCAAGGGGATTTCCACCGAGGGTTACTACAGCAAGTCGTGGAACGATTTACCGGCAACACCGGACATCGTCATCACCGTCTGCGGCAGCGCGGCCGGCGAGACTTGCCCTGCCTATCTGGGCCAGGTGCTGCGCGCGCATTGGGGCGTGGACGATCCCAGCCATGTGGTCGGCACAGAAGAAGAAATCGAGACGGCGTTCGAACTGGCTTACCGCATCATCCGCGCGCGCATCGAGGCCTTCCTGGCCTTGCCGCTTGCACAGCTGGCGGCCGACAGGGCGGCATTCAAGCTGGAGCTGGACCGCATCGGCGGCCTGAGCGTGGCCTGATGCTGACCGCTTTCCTGATCTTCCTGGCGACGCTGACCCTCGTCATCTGGCAGCCGCGCGGCTTGGGCATAGGCTGGAGCGCGGTGGCCGGCGCCTGCGTGGCGCTGCTGGCCGGCGTGATTCATGTCGGCGATATCCCTGTGGTGTGGCACATCGTGTGGAACGCCACCGGCACCTTCGTGGCGATCATCATCATCAGCCTGTTGCTGGACAAGGCCGGCTTCTTCGAGTGGGCCGCGTTGCACGTGGCGCGCTGGGGACGCGGCAGCGGCAAGCTGCTGTTCGCGATGTTCGTGCTGCTTGGCGCTGCGGTGTCGGCGTTGTTCGCCAATGATGGCGCGGCGCTGATCCTCACTCCCATCGTCATCGCCATGCTGCGCGAGTTGAAATTTTCGGGCAAGGCCACGCTGGCGTTTGTGATGGCGGCCGGCTTCGTCGCCGACACGGCCAGCTTGCCGCTGGTGGTGTCCAACCTGGTCAACATCGTTTCGGCGGATTATTTCAACGTCAGCTTCGCGCGCTATGCGGCGGTGATGGTGCCGGTGAACTTTGTCGCCGTGGCGGCCACGCTGGCGGTGCTGCTGTGGTTCTTCCGCCGCGATATTCCGGCGGACTACGATATGGCGCAGGTCAAGCTGCCTGAAGACGCGATCCATGACCGCGCGACCTTCGTGACCGGCTGGTGGGTGCTGGGTTTGCTGCTGATCGGCTTCTTCTGGCTGGAGGATTTGGGCGTGCCGATCAGCGCCACCTCCGCCGTCGGCGCGGCCATGCTGTTGGTGGTGGCGGCGCGTGGTCATCGCATCTCGACGCGCGAGGTGATCGGCAATGCGCCGTGGCAGATCGTGGTGTTCTCGCTGGGCATGTACCTGGTGGTGTACGGCCTGCGCAACGCCGGATTGACCGACTACCTGACGGCGGCGCTCAACGCCTGCGCGCGGCATGGCGTGTGGGGTGCGGCGCTGGGCACCGGTTTCATCACGGCGATCCTGTCGTCGATCATGAACAACCTGCCGACGGTGCTGATCGGTGCGCTGTCGATCGATGCCAGCTCCGCGCAGGGCGTGGTGCGCGAGGCCATGGTCTACGCCAACGTCATCGGCAGCGACCTGGGACCGAAGATCACGCCGATCGGCAGCCTGGCCACGCTGCTGTGGCTGCACGTGCTGGCGAACAAGGGCGTGCGGATTTCGTGGGGATACTACTTCCGCGCCGGCGTCTGCCTGACCTTGCCTGTGCTGCTGGTGACGCTGGCGGCGCTGGCTGTACGTTTGAGCTGAGAGGACAATATGGACCTGCCCAACATCAATTCATCACTGCTGGAAACGCCGACGCTGGACAAGCTGGCGCCGGTTGGCGACCTCGATCATCCGCCGCGCATCCTGATGCTGTATGGCTCGCTGCGCGAGCGCTCGTTCAGCCGCTTCCTGACCGAAGAGGCGGCGCGCATCCTTGAGCACTTCGGCGCCGAGGTGAAAATCTTCGATCCGACCGAGTTGCCGATGGCGGGCAGCGTATCGGAAGACCATCCCAAGGTGCAGGAGCTGCGTGCCTTGTCGCTGTGGTCCGAAGGCCAGGTGTGGTGCAGCCCGGAGCGGCACGGCGCCATCACGGCGGTGATGAAGAACCAGATCGACTGGATACCGCTGGAGCAAGGCGCGTTGCGTCCGAGCCAGGGACGCACGCTGGCGGTGATGCAGGTATGCGGCGGATCACAATCGTTCAACGTGGTCAACACGCTGCGCTTGCTGGGGCGCTGGATGCGCATGTTCACGATCCCCAACCAGTCGTCGGTGCCGATGGCCTACAAGGAATTCGACGACGCCGGCCGCATGCGTCCTTCCGGCTACTACGAGCGGGTAGTCGATGTGATGGAGGAGCTGTTCAAGATGACCTTGCTCTTGCGCGGCCGCACCGATTACCTGACCGACCGCTACAGCGAACGCAACGAGCGCTCAGTGAAGGCGATCAATCGACAACTAGGGAAGATTTAATCCGGGGTCAGGTCCCCCATTTGAGCATGAGCTCGGCTTGACTAGCCGAGCTCATGCTCAAATGGGGGACCTGACCCCGGGTTGTTACAGCGCGCGGGCGATCAGCAGTTTCTGGATGTCGCTGGTGCCTTCGTAGATCTGGCAGACGCGTACGTCGCGGTAGATGCGCTCCACCGGGAAGTCGGACACGTAGCCGTAGCCGCCGTGCACCTGGATGGCGTCGGAGCAGACCTTCTCCGCCATCTCGGACGCGAACAGCTTGGCCATCGCCGCTTCCTTCAGGCACGGCAGGCCCGCATCCTTCATCGAGGCCGCGTGGCGGATCAGCTGGCGCGCCGCTTCGATCTGCGTCGCCATGTCCGACAGACGGAACTGCACCGCCTGGTGCTCGAAGATCGGCTTGCCGAAGCTCTCACGATCCCTTGCATACGCCAGCGCCGCTTCATACGCGGCGCGCGCCATGCCCACCGCCTGCGAGGCGATGCCGATGCGGCCGCCTTCCAGGCCGGACAAGGCGATCTTGTAGCCCTGGCCTTCCTCGCCGATCAGATTCTCCGCCGGGATGCGGCAGTTCTCGAACAAGATCTGCGCCGTATCCGACGAGTGCTGGCCCATCTTCTGCTCCAGCCCCGCCACGATGTAGCCCGGAGCCGAGGTCGGCACCCAGAACGCGCTGATGCCCTTCTTGCCGGCCGCCTTGTCGGTGACGGCCATGACGATCGCCACGTCCGCGTACTTGCCGCTGGTGATGAACTGCTTGACGCCGTTGATCACGTACTCGTCGCCATCGCGCGTGGCGGTGGTGCGCAGCGCGGCGGCGTCGCTGCCGGTGTGCGGCTCGGTCAGGCAGAAGGCGCCCAGCATCTCGCCCTGCGCCAGCGGACGCAGCCACTGCTGCTTCTGCTTGTCGTTGGCGTACATCATGGCGATGCTGCACACCGGGCAGTTGTTGACCGAGATGATGGTGGAGGTGCCGCCATCGCCGGCCGCGATCTCTTCCAATACCAGCGCGAGGGACACGTAGTCCATGCCGGCGCCACCCAGCGCCTCCGGCACCGCGACGCCGAACGCGCCCAGCGCGGCCAGTTCCTTCAGCTCCTCTTTCGGGAAGTGGTGCTCCTTGTCCCAGCGGGCGGCGTTGGGCGCCAGGCGCTCCCGCGCAAACGTGCGCAGGGCGTCGCGTATCATTTCGTGTTCTTCGCTCAGTATCATATTGTCTCGTTTTATTGTTAACCCGCAAACCGTCGCAAGGGTCTGACCCCGTATGGGGGCAGACCCCGCTTGGCTGTGCGGGGTTTACCAGCCGATTTCAGCGCCGTCGTAGTTGCGGTAGACGGCGACTTCGGATGCGGCCAAGCCGCTGATCGTTGCGCGTATGCCTGCAGCGCTCTCCTCCACCGGCAGATCGGCATCGCCGCCTCCCATGTCGGTGCGCACCCAGCCCGGATGCAGGGCGACGCAGGTGGCGCCCTGCTTGCCGAACGTCAGCGCGGTATCGATCAGCACCGAATTCAGCGCCGCCTTGCTGGCCCGGTACAGCGAGCCGGTGGGATTGCCGCGCTCGCTGAGCGAGCCCATCTTCGACGACAGCACCGCCAGCTTGCCGCGCGTCGCGCACACCATCGGCGCGATGACGGGCAGCAGCCGCATCGCCGCCAGCACGTTGGTGTGCATCACCGTGTCGAAGTCCGATTGCAGCGGGAAGCCGTCGTGGCGCGGGCCGTACACGCCGGCGTTGAGGATGGCCACGTTGAGCTCCTCGCCGTCCAGCTTCCAGCCCAGGCCAGCGACGGCTTCGACGTTGGTCACGTCCAGCCCATGGGCTTCGGCGCCCATGTCGGCCAGCGCATCGATGTCTTCCGCCTTGCGCGCGGTGGCGATCACGCGCCAGCCGTCGGCCAGGTACTGGCGCACCAGTTCCAGGCCGATGCCGCGCGAGGCGCCGATGATCAGTGCCGTCGCCATCCGCTTACGCCAGTTCGATGGCCATGGCGGTCGCTTCGCCGCCGCCGATGCACAGCGCCGCCACGCCCTTCTTGCCGCCGGTGCGCTTCAACGCGCCGATCAGGGTGACGATGATGCGCGCGCCGGATGCGCCGATCGGGTGGCCCAGCGCGCAGGCGCCGCCGTGGATGTTGACCTTGTCGTGCGGGATGTCGAGGTCGCGCATGGCGGCCATCGGCACGGCGGCAAACGCTTCGTTGATCTCGAACAGGTCGACGTCCTTGGTGCCCCAGCCGATTTTCTTGTACAGTTTTTCAACCGCGCCGATCGGTGCGGTGGTGAACAGGTTCGGCTCCTGCGCGAAGGTGGCATGGCCGTGGATCTTGGCGATCACGGTCAGGCCCAGTTTCTTGGCGGTAGATTCGCGCATCATCACCAGCGCGGCGGCGCCGTCGTTGATCGACGACGACGAGGCGGCGGTGATGGTGCCGTCTTTCTTGAACGCGGCGCGCAGGGTCGGGATTTTCTCGACCTTGGCCTTGAGCGGGCCTTCATCCTTGTCGATGACGGTGTCGCCGGCGCGGCTGGTCACGGTGACCGGCGCGATTTCCCACTTGAACCAGCCTTCATTGGTGGCGACTTGCGCGCGCTTGACCGATTCGATGGCGAAGTTGTCCTGCGCTTCGCGGGTGAATTCGTACTTGGCCGAGCACTCTTCGGCGAAGGTGCCCATCGAGCGGCCTTCGCCGGTTTTCTCGTTGCGCGAGTAGGCGTCTTCCAGGCCGTCGTACATCATGTGGTCGAACAGCATGCCGTGGCCGATGCGGTAACCGCCGCGCGCCTTCGGCACCAGGTAAGGCGCGTTGGTCATCGATTCCATGCCGCCGGCGATCACCACGTCGGCGCTGCCTGCCACCAGCTGGTCGTGCGCGAAGATCGCGGCCTGCATGGCCGAGCCGCACATCTTGGACAAGGTGACCGCGCCGGTCGAAGTCGGCAGGCCGGCTTTCAACAAAGCCTGGCGCGCAGGCGCCTGGCCCTGGCCCGCCATCAGGCAGTTGCCGAAGTAGACGTGCTCGACCAGCTTGCCGTCGATGCCGGAGCGTTCGACGGCGGCCTGGATCGCGACCGCGCCCAAGTCATGCGCGACCTTGCTGGAGAAGTCGCCCTGGAAGGCGCCCATGGGGGTGCGGGCTGCACCGACGATTACGATAGGATCATTCATTTTCTAGAGTCTCCATAAATGGCGGCTGGATGGCCGCCGGTGGGGTGGTGTGTTGATTGCAAAATCGGATGTGCTGCGGATACGGGAACACGTCTTCCACGTGGCCCTCAAGGATGCGCTGCTTGCGCGCCTGCCACCAGGCTTGCGTCAACAGGTCGCTGTGGTGCTTCATAAAATATTTTCGGATCTTGGCGTTCCCCAGCAGGAAGCGGCCGAACTGCTCGGGGAAGACGTCGTACTTGCCGATCGGGTACCACGGCTCGGAGGCCATTTCCTCTTCCTCCGTGCGGGCTTCCGGGATCACGCGGAAATTGCAGTCGGTGATGTATTCGATTTCGTCGTAATCGTAAAACACCACGCGCTGGTGGCGCGTGACGCCGAAGTTCTTGTACAGCATATCGCCGGGGAAGATGTTGGCGGCCACCAGTTCCTTGATGGCGTTGCCGTACTCCAGCACGCCGTGCTCGATCTGCAGGTCGTCGTTGTCCTTCTCGGCGTTGGTCAGCCACATGTTCAGCGGCACCATGCGGCGCTCGATGTACAGGTGCCGGATGACGAGCTGGTCGCCTTCCTCTTCCAGCAGCGACGGCACGAAATGCTTGAGCTCGGCGATCAGCTCTTCGCTGAAGCGGTGGCGCGGGAAGGCGACGTTGGAATATTCCAGCGTGTCGGCCATGCGGCCGACGCGGTCGTGGTGTTTCACCAGCAGGTATTTTTCCTTGATCAGCGCGCGCGTGGCTTCCTTGGGCGCCGGGAAGAAATCCTTGATGACCTTGAACACATACGGGAACGACGGCAGCGCGAACACCAGCATCACCAGGCCGCGGATGCCGGGCGCGATGTCGAACAGGTCGGACGAATGCTTCAGGTGCTGCAGGTAGTCGCGGTAGAACAGCGTCTTGCCCTGCTTTTGCAGGCCGAGGATGGTGTAGATCTCGCTGCGCGGCTTGCGCGGCAGCAGCGTGCGCAGGAACTGCACATAGGCCGACGGCACTTCCATGTCGACCAGGAAGTAGGCGCGCGTGAACGAGAACAAGATCGTGATCTGTTCCTGGTCGAACAGCACGGTGTCGAGTATCAGCTCGCCGTGCTTGTTGTGCAGGATGGGCACGACGAAGGGATATTCCTTGTTGCCGTTGATGCCCTTGCCGACGATGTAGGCGCCCTTGTTGCGGAAGAACAGGCTCGACAGCACATGGATCTGGTGGTTCGGCTCCAGCTTGATGCCGCCGAACAGCGTGCGCAGCCGGGCTTCGATCTGCGCCACGTCGCGCGTCAGGTTGGCGAATTTGGTGGCCAGCTGGAAGTTGGTGATGATGCGCTTGAGCGTGTAGTGCAGGCCGTCGGTGCCGGGGTAGTAGACGCGGTAGGTCGGCGCGATTTCCTCGGTTTCGATGTACTCGGTGGAGACCACCGGGCGCACGAAGATGAATTCGTTGTGGAAGTAGCGGCGGTGCAGGATGTTGCAGCAGACCGAGTTGAAGAAGGTCTCGGCCAGCTCCGGCTGCTTGTGGTCGGACAGCATGCCAATGAAGTGCAGCTTGAGTTCGCGCCATACTTCGTCGGTCAGCTCGGCCGGATCGTACTCGTCTTCCAGCATCTGCACGCATTCCTGCACGCGGCGGTCGTAGAAGTCGATGCGTTCGCGCGCGGCCTGCTGCGCGGTGCGCCAGGCGCCCTGCTCGAAATGCTGCTTGGCCTGCTGGCTGGTGAGCCGGAACAAGCGGTAGTGCTTGTCGAAACCGTCGCGGATGGTGCGGGCGATGTCGAACGCGATCTGCGAGCGCAGCAGTTTGGGGAAAGCAGCCTGGATCATGTCAGTTCCGTTAGTGAGCGTCGTTCCCGCGAAAGCGGGAATCCATAGAACGCCGGCTAAATCAGCTCAGCATGGGTTCCCGCTTGCGCGGGAACGACGACGCTGACATCGATGCTTACTTGGTTTCCGCGAACAGTTCGCGGCCGATCAGCATGCGGCGGATTTCGCTGGTGCCGGCGCCAATTTCATACAATTTGGCGTCGCGCCACAGGCGGCCGACCGGATACTCGTTGATGTAGCCGTTGCCGCCCAGCGTCTGGATCGCCTCGCCGGCCATCCAGGTCGCTTTTTCTGCGCTATACAAAATGGCTCCCGCTGCATCCTTGCGCAACTGGCGGACCGCTTCCGGGGTTTTGGCCCGGTCGCAGGCCTGACCGACGGCGTACACATATGCCTTGCACGCCATCATGGTCGAGTACATGTCCGCAATCTTACCCTGCATCAGCTGGAATTCGCCGATCGGCTGGCCGAATTGCTTGCGGTCGTGGATGTAGGGCACCACCGCGTCCATGCAAGCCTGCATGATGCCCAGCGGACCGCCGGACAGCACGGTGCGCTCGAAGTCCAGGCCGGACATCAGCACGTTGACGCCCTTGCCCAGGCCGCCCAGCACGTTCTCGGCCGGCACTTCGCAGTTGTCGAACACCAGCTCGCCGGTGTGCGAGCCGCGCATGCCCAGCTTGTCGAGCTTCTGGGCCACGGAGAAGCCCTTGAAGTCTTTCTCGATCAGGAAGGCGGTCATGCCTTTCGGGCCGGCTTCCAGGTCGCTCTTGGCGTAGACCACCAGCACGTCGGCGTCGGGGCCGTTGGTGATCCACATCTTGGTGCCGTTCAGCACCCAGCGGTCGCCCTTGAAGTCGGCGCGCAGCTTCATGCTGACCACGTCGGAACCGGCGTTCGGCTCGGACATCGCCAGTGCGCCGACGTGTTCGCCGGAGATCAGCTTCGGCAGGTATTTTTGTTTTTGCTCTTCGGTGCCGTTGCGCTTGATCTGGTTGACGCACAGATTCGAGTGGGCGCCGTACGACAGGCCGACCGAGGCCGACGCGCGCGAGATTTCTTCCATCGCGACGATGTGGGCCAGGTAGCCCATGTTGGCGCCGCCGTATTCTTCGCCGACGGTGATGCCGAGCACGCCCAGATCGCCCATCTTGCGCCACAGGTCCATCGGGAACTGGTCGCTGCGGTCGATTTCAGCGGCGCGCGGCGCGATTTCGGCGGCGGCGAACTGTTGCACGGCTTCGCGCAGGGCGGCGATGTCTTCGCCGTGGTCAAAGGTCAGGCCTGGGAGATGGAGCATGTCGTCCTCATTCTTGTGTTTTGTTGGAAGCGTCAATAATACGCCGGTGTGACGTTAACGTAAACGTAAAGCAGAGTTGTCATTCCCGCGCAGGCGGGAATCCATGCTGAGCCGGCTAAGCCGGCGTTCTATGGATTCCCGCCTGCGCGGGAAGTCATTTCCCCCAGTGGGGGAAATGACGGTATCAGGCAGCGGTGGAGCTGGGTTCGCCGATGGCGGCCAGCAGGCGCTTGCATTCGTCCTCGTGGGCGGTGATTTCTGCCAGCGACATTTCGATGTCCTCGCGCTGCTGTTCCAGCGTTTCGCGGTGCTGCGCCAGCACGCCCAGGAAGCGGTTCATCTGGGCGCTGGTGTCCTTCGGCGATTCGTACATGTCGACCAGGCTCTTGATCTCCGACAGCGACAGCCCCAGGCGCTTGCCGCGCAGGGTCAGCTTGAGGCGGGTACGGTCGCGCGGCGTGTAGACTCGGTTGCGGCCGCCCGCGCCTTCGCGGGACGGGCTCAGCAAGCCTTGGTCTTCGTAAAAGCGGATGGCGCGCGCCGTGATGTCGAATTCACGGGCCAGTTCGGTGATGGTGTAAGTGGTGGGCATCTCTGGGTTTGCGGTAAAGTCGTACAATTTCCGTTTACGTCAACGTCAAGCACATTGTAGCGCGCCTGACTTCCCGAAAGAAGAAAAATGAACCTGCTCGAATCGCAACTGGACTACCCGCTGGGCGACACCATCCCGGCCACCGGCGCCGTGCACGAGATCGTCCCCGGCCTGCGCTGGCTGCGCATGCCGCTGCCGTTTGCGCTGGATCATATCAACCTGTGGCTGCTGCGCGACGGCGACGGCTGGAGCGCGGTCGACAGCGGCGTGGCCGGCGACGCCACCCGCGCCGCCTGGGAGGCCATCTTTGTCGATGGCCTGGACGGCCTGCCGGTGCGGCGCGTGTTCGCCACCCATTGCCATCCCGACCACATCGGCCTGGCCGACTGGCTGTGCCGCCGCTGGGATGCGCCGCTGTGGACCACCACCGGCGAATACGCCTTCGCGCGCATGATGTCGGCCGCCCTGCCGGGCGTGGACGGCTCGGCGGCGCTGCCGCATTTCCAGCGCCACGGCCTGCGCGACCCGGAAATGCTGGAAAAAATGGCAAGCCGGAAAAACTACTATCCGACCCTGGTGCCGTCGGTGCCGGCCGCCTACACCCGCCTCCAGGATGGACAGTTGGTCGCTATCGGCGACCATCGCTGGCGGGTGATCACCGGCTTCGGCCATGCCCCCGAGCATGCTTCGCTGTATTGCGAGGCGTTGAACGTGCTGATCGCCGGCGATATGGTGCTGCCGCGCATCTCCACCAATGTGTCGGTTTTCGCGGTGGAGCCGGAGGCCAACTCGCTGACGCTGTATCTTGACTCGTTGGGCAAGTTTGTTGACTTGCCGAATGATGTATTGGTGCTGCCCTCGCACGGCAAACCGTTCCGGGGGCTGCATACCCGCATCGCCCAGTTGCGCCAGCACCACGTCGAGCGGCTGGCCGAAGTGGTCGACGCTTGCCGCGACTGGCAGTCGGCGGCCGACATCGTGCCGATGATGTTCAAACGGCCGCTAGACGCCCACCAGCTTGGCTTTGCGCTGGGCGAAGCGCTGGCGCATCTGCACAAATTGTGGCACGACGGTATCGTGCGCCGTGAAACAGGAGCGGACGGCATCATACGTTTCCGCGTCGCGTAGCGTTGAAAGAGTGGTCGTAAACTAGTAGTGGTGTTATTGTAATAACCTCACTATTTCCACTGAAAACGGCGCCAAGCCTTCGGTCCGTTTGGCAGTGGGGAACCGAATAAAGTTCGGTACAGGTTCCTCCCTGTACTTGCACTTACAGAGGATAAAGTGTTAATTATAAAATCCCATCACGTCACAATCAGATCTTAAAAACAAGAGACTGACTTTCATGACGCAACGTGAAATAGTGCAATTATGAATTCTTCTAATGAACGCGAAAGCTTTAGCCAGCGCTTGCAACAGGCTCTCAAAAACGCCCACTACTCCCCCGACAGCCCAACTCGATTGGCGCGGGAATTCAATATCCGATTCGATGGCCGTCCCATCACCGTCCATGCCGCCCGCAAGTGGCTGGTAGGCGAGGCGATTCCGACCCAGGAAAAGCTGCGCATGATCGCCCAGTGGCTGGGCGTGCCGGCGGAATGGCTGCGCTTTGGCGGCGCCGAAGCGGACGCGCCCACCGGTGAAGGCGGCAACGGCCTGTCGCGCTTCGAGTCGGCCGACGTCAAGCTGATCGCGGATTTGCAACGCCTGGACGAACATCACCGCCAGATTGCACGCGAATTTATTCGCATGCTGGTGCGGGTTAATTACCAAAAGTAGTCATTTTAAGTACTACTACGGAGTTATTTTGACCGTTTGTGGCTAAAGCCGAAAGTGTTTCCGTGTGAAACTAGTTTCACAGTTTGGCCGGTTTTTGTTCGGATAGGGCGTCCCTCAGGGGGCGCCCTTTTTATTTTCGGGGGCTTTACGAATTGTCATAGTTTCGACACGGATTTGAGGCACAATAGGTAATCAGCCATCGCTGAGCCGCAGCATTTACTTCGGGAGCCAAGCTTTTGAGCCGTCTTATGAAAAGTAACTACAGCAACGTCGCGCAGCTAAAAGATTTGATGACCGTCCCCCCGATGACCGCCGCCCAGCACGCGGAAGTAATGCGCAAGCGCATTGCCCACCGCCGCATGGTCGAGGAAGCACGGGATCTGAAGAAAGCCAGCGGATCGCAGTTCGATAAACGCTAGGCTGGAGGGTAGTGCAGGTCTTAGTTGGACTCGCTGGTCGGCTTCATGCCGTTCCAGCGCGGGGCCATCGTGTGCTCAATGCCGAACAAATCGATGACCCGGCCGACCGTGTGGTCAACCATCTCTGCAATGCTTTGCGGGTTGTGATAAAAGCTGGGCAGCGGCGGGAAGATGATCCCGCCCATTTCCGTCACCGCCGTCATATTGCGCAAATGCGCCAGGTTGAACGGCGTTTCCCTCACCATCAGCACCAGCCGGCGGCGCTCCTTGAGCACCACGTCGGCCGCGCGCGCGATCAGGTTGTCCGACAGGCCGTGTGCCACGGACGCCAGCGTCTTCATCGAGCAAGGCGCGACGATCATCCCATCCGACTGGAAAGAACCGCTGGCGATCGAGGCGCCGACGTCGCGCACCTTGTGCACCACGTGGGCCAGCGCTTCGACTTCGCGCCGCTGCAGGCCGGTTTCCTGGTGCAGCGTGAGGACCGCGGCATCGGAGACGATCAGGTGCGTCTCTATGCCTGCGGTATGTTGCAACTGTTGCAGCAGACGCACGCCATACACCGCGCCGGTGGCGCCGGTGATGGCGATGATGATCCGCTGCCGCCGATCAGGCATCCAGCAGGGCCTTCAGCTCGCCGGACTCGAACATCTCGTTCATGATGTCCGAACCGCCGATGAACTCGCCCTTGACGTAGAGCTGGGGAATGGTCGGCCAGTTCGAGTAGTCCTTGATGCCCTGGCGGACTTCAGGATCTTCCAGCACGTTCACGGTTGCAATGTTCTCAACGCCGCAGGCCTTCAGGATCTGGATGGCGCGGCCGGAAAAGCCGCATTGCGGGAACTGGGCGGTGCCCTTCATGAACAGCACCACAGGGGTGCCGGTCACGGTTTCTTTGATCCAGGTTTGTACGTCGCTCATAGCTGCCTCAGTGAAAAGATGTAAATAGATGCCGTCATTTTATAAGAAAACGACGGCACCGGTATTTTTATGGCCGTTGGGTCAGCCGCGCAGCTTGGCGAACGCCGCCGCCATGCTGCCGCCGACCGGCTCGGACTTGGCGGCCTGCTTCTGGTGCTGGCCCATGCTCTTGCGGTCGTTGCGGTCGCCGCGCTGCTGCGGCTGCGAACCGGCTTGCGGCGCGCTGTCGCTCAGGCGCATGGTCAGGGCGATGCGCTTGCGCTTCTCGTCCACTTCCAGCACCTTGACCTTGACCACCTGGCCGGCCTTGACCACCGTGTGCGGATCCTTGACGAAGGTGTTCGACAAGGCCGAGATGTGCACCAGGCCGTCCTGGTGCACGCCGATGTCGACAAACGCGCCGAACGCCGCCACGTTGGTGACCACGCCTTCGAGGATCATGTCCGGACGCAGGTCGCGGATTTCTTCCACGCCGTCCTTGAAGGTGGCGGTGGTGAACTCGGGACGCGGATCGCGGCCCGGCTTCTCCAGCTCCTTCAGGATGTCGCTGATGGTCGGCACGCCGAACTTGTCGTCGGCGTACTTGGCCGGATTCAGCGTCTTGATCAGCGCGGTCTCGCCGATGACGGCCTTGATGTCCTTCTTGATGTCGCCGAGGATTTTTTCCACCAGCGGATACGATTCCGGGTGCACCGCCGACGCGTCCAGCGGGTTCTCGCCGCCCATCACGCGCAGGAAGCCGGCCGCCTGTTCGAAGGTCTTGTCGCCCAGGCGCGGCACCGCTTTCAGGCCGGCGCGCGAGGTGAACGCGCCCTTGATGTCGCGGTAGGACACGATGGCCTGCGCCACCGAGGCCGACAGGCCCGACACGCGCGCCAGCAGCGGCGCCGAGGCGGTGTTGACATCGACGCCGACCGCGTTCACGCAATCCTCGACCACCGCGTCCAGCGAGCGGGCCAGCTGGGTCTGCGAAACGTCGTGCTGGTACTGGCCGACGCCGATCGATTTCGGATCGATCTTGACCAGCTCGGCCAGCGGATCCTGCAAGCGGCGGGCGATCGACACCGCGCCGCGCAGCGACACGTCCATGTCCGGCAGCTCGCGCGAGGCGAATTCCGACGCCGAGTACACCGACGCGCCCGCTTCCGAGACGACGATCTTGGTCATTTTCTGTTCAGGGAATTGCTTGATCAAGTCCTGCGCCAGCTTGTCGGTTTCACGCGAGGCGGTGCCGTTGCCGATCGAAATCAGCGACACATTGTGCTTGGCGGCCAGCTTGCCCAAGGTGTGCAGCGAGCCGTCCCAGTCGTTTTTCGGTTGGTGCGGGTAGATCACGGCGGTATCGACCACCTTGCCGGTGGCGTCCACCACCGCCACCTTGACGCCGGTGCGCAGGCCAGGGTCCAGGCCCATGGTGGCGCGCTGGCCGGCCGGCGCGGCCAGCAGCAGCGCCTTCAGGTTGGTGGCGAAGACGTTGATCGCGTCCAGCTCGGAACGCTCGCGCAGCGCGCCCATCAGTTCGGTTTCCAGGTGCATGAAGCTCTTCACGCGCCAGGTCCAGCGGGCGGTGTCGCCCAGCCATTTGTCGGCCGGACGGCCCTGGTTCTTGATGCCGAAACGGGCGGCGATGCGGCCTTCGCACGGATTGTGCGGCGCATCCCACTTCGGTTTTTCGGCTTCCGTGTCCAGGCGCAGCACGACATCGAGAATGCCTTCGCGGCGGCCGCGCAACAAGGCCAGCGCGCGGTGCGACGGCACGGTGCCGATGGTCTCGGAATAGTCGAAGTAATCGGCGAATTTTTCGCCTTCGTCTTGCTTACCTTCAATAACCTTGGATTCAACAATGCCATGATCCAGTACGTATTCGCGCAAGGATTGCAGCAATGTTGCATCTTCGGCAAAGCGTTCCATCAGGATCTGGCGGGCGCCGTCCAGCGCGGCCTTGGTGTCGGCCACGCCCGGATTGTTGCCTTCGGCGGTGGTGAAGGCTTCGCGCAGGAACTTGTTGGCTTCCATCTCCGGGTTCAGTTCCGGGTTGTCCAGCAGGCCGTCGGCCAGCGGCGCCAGGCCCGCTTCGATGGCGATTTGCGCCTTGGTGCGGCGTTTTTGCTTGTATGGCAGGTATAAGTCTTCAAGACGGGTCTTGTCTTCTGCGTGCATGACAGCATCTAACAGTTCCGGCGTCATCTTATTCTGCTCGGTGATCGATGCAACAATCGCGGCGCGGCGGTCTTCCAGCTCGCGCAGGTAGCGCAGGCGTTCTTCGAGCAGGCGCAGTTGAATGTCGTCCAGGCCGCCGGTGGCTTCTTTCCGGTAGCGGGCGATGAAGGGCACCGTGGCGCCTTCGTCCAACAGGGCGATGGCGGCGGCAACCTGTACCGGTTTGCAAGTCAGTTCCAGGGCAAGACGTTGTTCGATTGAAGGCAACATGTGGGCGATTCCTAAGCAGTCAAGCCCGGAATCATACGCAATCGGCGCGAATGTGCCAGTCTTGACAGTCCAAAAGGACTGTGCACGACCTAAGGAACACGCAAGTAACACGTTTACATGCGGGTTTTATGAAGAATCCGCAAACACGAACGCGTGTATGGCGGATAATATCGCCTGTTGCCGTTTTTGAACCATCTTTGACCAACAATGCGACCTATGGATTTTACCCGCGACGACGCCACCGACGATGTTCCCGCCAAGCCAGCTGCTCCGGCCGCCCCAGCATCTCCCGCCCGCCCTGCGCCGCCCGCGAATCAATTGTCGTACGCCGTAGCCACCTGGCTGCAGCGTGTGGATGCGGCAGCGCATCCCAAAGCCAAACTGAACGCGCCGCCGGTCGATACTGATCCGAAGCAACAAACCCAATACAAGCTGATCTACGTGATGGCGCCCACCAGCGGCGGCCGCCATGTGGCGCTGTGCCTGTACAAGGCGCGCCTGCGCTCGAACGGCGACGTCGCCGCGGCCAGCCCGGTGAGCGAAGTGTTTTCGCTGCTGTCGGCGCCGCCGAGCTTCCTCGCGGCCGGCGACGAGGACTTGATCCGTTTCTTCGTTGCCATGCGCAGCGGACAGAATTCCCAGACCGGCTCCGCCACCGAGCCGCGCGGCAAGATCGGCGCGGCCCTGCTGAATATGCTGGCCGAACAGGATAAGTTGCTTTGGGCAAATTCCTGGGCCGACGTCGGCAACGGCCTGGTCTACCCGCTCAAGGGCGGCGTGATGCGCGAAGCCAACCTGGCCTGGCGCGAAGAAGGCAAGGGCCTGCGCCTCGGCTGGCAGGTGCAGGCGCCGCCGAACGCCAAGCATGTCGGCGCCGACCAGGTCGACTATATGCTGCCGACCGATCCGCCGTGGTATATCGACAATCTTTCCTGCGGCGTGCTGCAGCTGAACCAGGGCGGCGCGGCCATCCCGCTGGCCGATTTGCAGGCGCTGGTGGCGCAAGCCCCGCTGCTGACCAATAACGACAAGATGCGCGTGTCGCAGTTGCTGCTGGCCCACGGCCTGCAACAGCTGATGCCGCTGCCGCAACCGCTGCCGCAGCGCGTGCGCGACGACGTCAAGCCGCGTCCGGTGCTGACCCTGGACGCCGCCATGCTGGCCGACGGCTCGCTGCAACGCTGGCACGACTTCGCCGTGCTGTCCTTCGACTACGACGGCGAACGCGTTTCTTTCGACCCGTCGCAGCGCGTGGTGCGCCAGAAGGGCGAAGTCACCGAAATCATCCAGCGCGACAGCGCCGCCGAAGAGCTGGCCCTGTCGTTGCTGACCGAACGCCACTTCCTGCCGCCCGCCACCTTGCCGCTGAGCAGCGTCAAGGGCGGCCTGTTGCTGCCTAGCCAGGCCGAATGGCTGCGCTTCGCCCGCGACGGCATCGAGGCGCTGAAGCAAGCTGGCTGGAAAGTGGAAAAAACCGTCAAGTACCGCTACGACGTCAGCGACGTCGGCGACTGGTATGCCGACGTGGTGGAAGACCCGGCCGACGGCGGCCACGCCTGGTTCGAGCTGGAACTGGGCATCATGGTCGACCAGGACCGCGTGCCGCTGCTGCCGGTGCTGGTGCAGATGATACGCAGCGCGCCGAACGACTTCAATCCGAAAACCATCGCCCTGCACGGCGACGAGGACCAGATGCTGGCCACGCTGCCCGACGGCAGCCGCGTCGCCCTGCCGTGGGGCCGCGTCAAGCCCATCCTGACCACCTTGGGCGAGCTGTATTTCAGCGACAAGATCAAGACCTCGCTGCGCATGGCCACGCTGGACGCCGCGCGCCTGGACGACCTGTCCCGCAACGTCGAGCTGAACTGGACCGGCGGCGCCGAGCTGCGCGAAATGGGCGCCCGCCTGAACCAGTTCGGCGCCGTCAAGCGCATCGCCACCCCGGCCGGCCTGCAAGCAACGCTGCGCGACTACCAGACCGACGGTTTGTCGTGGATGCAGTTCCTGCGCGAATACGGCTTCGCCGGCATCCTGGCCGACGATATGGGCCTGGGCAAGACCGTGCAGACCCTGGCGCACATCCTGGTGGAAAAAGAAGCCGGCCGCCTGACCGCGCCGGCGCTGGTGATCGCGCCGACCAGCCTGATGGGCAACTGGCAGGAAGAGGCCGCGCGCTTCGCCCCCGGCCTGCGCGTGCTGCTGCTGCAAGGCAAGGACCGCATGGTCCAGTTCGACCAGATCGACGAAGCCGACCTGGTGCTCACCACCTACGCGCTGCTGCCGCGCGACGAGGAAAAACTGCGCGAGCATGATTTCCACCTGGTCATCCTGGACGAATCGCACTACATCAAGAACACCCGCAGCAAGGCCGCGCAAAGCGCCGGCCTGCTGCGCGCGCGCCACCGGCTGTGCCTGTCCGGCACGCCGCTGGAAAACCACCTGGGCGAGCTGTGGTCGCAATTCCACTTCCTGCTGCCGGGCCTGCTGGGCGACGAGAAGGGTTTCAACACCGTGTTCCGTCATCCGATCGAGCGCCAGGACGACCCGCTGCGGCGCGCGCTGCTGAACCGCCGCATCAAGCCTTTCCTGCTGCGCCGGACCAAGGACAACGTGGCCAAGGAATTGCCGCCGAAGACGGAGATGGTGCGCAAGGTCGAACTGACCGGCGCCCAGCGCGACCTGTATGAGACGGTGCGCCTGGCCATGGACCAGAAGGTGCGCGAGGAAATCGACCGCAAGGGCGTGGCGCGCAGCCAGATCGTCATCCTGGAGGCGCTGCTGAAGCTGCGCCAGGTGTGTTGCGATCCGCGCCTGGTCAAGTCGCTGCCGTCGAAGAAGCAGACGGCCGGCTCGGCCAAGCTGATCGACCTGATGCAGATGGTCGAGGATTTGCTGGAAGAGAACCGCAAGATCCTGGTGTTCTCGCAGTTCACCAGCATGCTGGAGTTGATCGAGGAGGAACTGGAAGCGCGCGATATCCCGTATGCGCTGCTGACCGGCGAAACCAAGGACCGCAGCGCGCAAGTGGCGGCCTTCCAGCAGGGCGCGGTGCCGATCTTCCTGATCAGCCTGAAAGCGGGCGGCGTCGGCCTCAACCTGACGGCGGCCGACACCGTGATCCACTACGATCCGTGGTGGAATCCTGCTGCGGAAAACCAGGCCACCGACCGCGCCTGGCGCATCGGCCAGGACAAGCCGGTGTTCGTCTACAAGCTGATCGCCAAGGGCACGCTGGAGGAAAAAATCCAGGTGCTGCAACAAAAAAAATCCGATCTGGCGCAATCCATCCTGGCCGAAGGCGAGTCGCAGAAAATGGCGCTCACCCAGGAAGATTTGCAGCAGATCTTCGCACCGCTGGCGGAATAGGTGGCGACCGTCGCCGAACTGCAAGCGGCATTGCGCCAGTCGCAGGCCGAGGCGGAGCGCTATCGCCTGCTGCTCCAGCACAGCGGCGAGGTCAGCTGGATGGCCGACTGCGCCAGCCTGCGATTGTCCTGGCTCAGTCCGGCCGCCGAGCGCCAGTTCGGCTACACGCTGGACTCGGCGCAGGCGCTGGCGGCCGGCCTGTTGCAGCAGTTGCCCGCCAGGCTGGAGCGCCATGCCGGCGGCGACCGGAGCCGCATGCGCCTGCTGCGTGAAACCGAACTGCCCCATGCGGACGGCCGCCTGCTGCCGGTGGAAATCGAATCGACGCTGATCCTCGACGAGCGCGGCGTCGCCATCTCCGTGGTCGGCGTGGTGCGCGACCTGAGCGCGCGCCGCGAACTGGCCGCGCAGCAGAAAAAATTCGCCTCCATGCTGTCACACGAATTCCGCACGCCGCTGTCGACCATCGACGGCGCCGTGCAGCGGCTGGAGATGACCGGCGCCCACCACGACGAAGGCACCCGCAAGCGCTACCGCAAGATCCAGACCGCAGTCGACCGCATGCTGGCGATGCTGGACGAGTACCTGTCGCCCGATCGCATGGCCAGCATCGGCCGCGAGCGCCAGCCGAATGAAATCTGCCCGGCCACGCTGCTGGAGGCGGTGGCCGAGCAGGCCCGCAGCCGCCGTCCGGCCGTGAGCGTGCGGACCGAATCGCTGCCGCAATGGATGCGCTGCGACCCCGCCGGTGTGCGTTTATGTCTGGAAATTTTGCTCGACAATGCAATTAAGTACACGACTGCCAATACTCCGATAGAATTGATAGGCAAAATGGCAAGCGAGGGCGGCGTCGAGTTCCTGGTGCGCGATCACGGAGCCGGCTTGCCGGCGGCGGAATTGGCGCATGTGTTCGACAAATCCTTCCGTGGCAGCAACGCCGCCGGCATCGCCGGATCGGGGTTGGGCCTGTACATGGCGCGCGCGGTGGTGGATGTACACGGCGGAACGCTGACGGCAACAAATGTTTCTGAAAGCGGCACGGAATTTCGGATTTGGCTGCCCATAGCGGCCAGCGCCGGGAAAAGCCTTGCGCGGGCGGGTGGCAGCAGTGATAATTCCTCGAGCGCAAGCTGAAATAGCAAGGCAGGACTGAGCACTGTTGCTCAATAATCGATCGAATGGCGCATCAATGACGCAAATACTCATCGTGGAAGACAATCTGGACTATGCCGAAGAAATGGCAGAGTTTTTGACTGAGCTTGAACACGAAGTGCACATCACTAACAACGCCAGCGAAATGTGGTCGGCCCTGAGCCAGGGCAACGTCGGCGTGGTGGTGCTCGATCTGGGCCTGCCGGACGAAGACGGTTTCAATGTGATACCCCGGATGCGCCAGTTGTACCCGCAAATCGGCCTGCTGGTGTTGACCGGCCGGGTCGCGTTCGACAACCGCATCCTCGGTCTGCGCCTGGGCGCCGACCACTACCTGACCAAGCCGATCAAATTCCCGGAACTGGCCGCCCACATCGAGGCGCTGGACCGTCGCGTCGGGCCGCAGGAAACCATCCCGGCGCCGAGCAAGTGGACGCTCAAAGTCAGCGCCCGCCAGCTGGAGCTGCAAGGCATGGCGATCACCTTGACCGAAAAAGAATGCAATTTCCTGCATCTGCTGACGATTAACACCCGTCCCGTGCCGCGCCAGGTCATCGTGGCCGGCATCGGCGGCGACGATCCCGACGCCGGACGCCGGGTCGACATGCTGGTGTATCGTTTACGCAAAAAAGCCCGCACCGGCCTGGGCCAGGACCTGCCGCTGCGCAGCGCCTATGGCGAAGGCTACAGCCTGTCCGCCAGCTTCAACCTGTCTTGATCGAATTTTGATCGAATTCCGATAGTAATTTTGTTCTGTGGAAATGTGAGAGTTTCCTAAGCGCAGCTTTGACGTAGCATGAATTTTCCACCTACACCTGTTGGGGAGAATTGTAATGCGTTACAGCGATTGGAAGATTGGGATACGCCTGGCCGGCGGCTTCGGCCTGGTGATGTTGTTGGTGGTCGGCATGGCCATGGCAGGCATGTGGCGCTTGCAGGCGGTAGGCGACCTGACGGAACAGATGGTCGGCAGCGCCAGCGTCAAGGAGCGCCTGACCGCCGAATGGCATAACCAGATCGGCATCAGCGGCGTCGGCGTACTGGCCTTTGCCCGCAATACCGAAACCGCCGAGTCTCCGGCTCTCTCCGAAAAAGCCGCCGCCACCCGCGCGCGCGTCAACGCCATCCAGAAGCAACTCGAACCCCTGCTCTCCAGCAATGAGGAAAAAGCCTTGCTGGAGTCCGTCGCATCGGTGCGCAAGACTTATGCGGCCAGCCGCGACCTCTTGTTCAAGCTCAAGAAAAGCGGCGACATCGCCGGCGCCCGCGCGCTGGCCGACAGCAAGCTGGAACAGCAATTCAATGCTTATATGGACAGCGTGCAGAAAATCGGCGACTACGAGGCTGGCGTCGGCCGTGCGCTAGCCGACGACGTGCAGCAGCAATACCATTCCGGCCAGCGCTTCCTGCTGGGACTGACTGCCGGGGCGCTGGCGCTGGGCGCCTGGTTCGCCTACATCATCGGCGTCTCGATCACCGGTCCCATCCATAAAGCGGTGCGGGTGGCGCAGACCGTCGCCGCCGGCGACTTGAGCAGCAAGATCGACGTGCGCAGCAAGGACGAGACCGGCATGTTGCTGCAAGCGCTGAAGGACATGAACGCCAGCCTGGTCAATATCGTCGGCCAGGTCCGCAGCGGCACCGACACCATCGCCACCGCTTCCGGCCAGATCGCCAGCGGCAACCTCGATTTGTCGGCCCGCACCGAGCAGCAGGCCAGTTCGCTGCAACAAACCGCCTCGTCGATGGAAGAACTGACCGCCACCGTCAAGCAGAACGGCAGCAATTCGCGCCAGGCGCATAGCTTGGCGCTGTCTGCCTCGGAAGTGGCGGTCAAGGGCGGCAGCGTGGTCGACGAAGTGGTCGACACCATGAGCGAGATCAGCGCCTCCGCGCATAAAATTGTCGACATCATCGCCGTTATCGACGGCATCGCCTTCCAGACCAATATCCTGGCGCTGAACGCGGCGGTGGAGGCGGCCCGCGCCGGCGACCAAGGCCGCGGCTTCGCCGTGGTGGCGACCGAAGTGCGCAACCTGGCCCAGCGCAGCGCCAGCGCGGCCCAGGAAATCAAGGCCCTGATCGGCGATTCGGTCAGCAAGGTGGAAAGCGGCGCGCGCCTGGTGACCCAAGCCGGCAGCACGATGCGGGAAATCGTCGTCAACGTGCGGCGGGTGACCGATATCATCGGTGAAATCACCGCCGCCAGCGCCGAGCAGACCAACGGCATCGAACAAATCAACCGCGCCATCGCACAAATGGACCAGGTGACGCAGCAGAATGCCGCGCTGGTCGAGGAAGCGGCGGCGGCCGCCGCCGCCCTGCAGGACCAGAGCGGCGCGCTGGCTCGGGTGGTCAGCGTGTTCCAGCTTTCCGGCAATATGAGCAAAAAGAGGGACAGAGTCATGCCGGTTTTGCTGGGCGCTTGAATAATCGGGGACAGAGTGGTGTAGAATTGCCGTATTCGATACATTTTGCTCAAATTTATGGCACGTCTACCCCGCTTGATCGTCCCCGGCCAGCCGCATCACGTTATCCAGACCGGTAATAACAACCAAACCATCTTCCAGGACACGGAAGACTATCAAACCTTCCTGGGCTGGCTGCGCGCCGCCGCCAAGAACTACAAAGTGGCGGTGCACGCCTATGTCTTGATGCCGAATCACTTGCATTTGCTGGTCACGCCGGCCGATTCGGATGGCCTGGGCCAGATGATGCAGTGGATAGGACGCTACTACGTGCCCTATTTCAACCAAAAATATGGCCGCAGCGGCACTTTGTGGAACGGACGCTACAAAACCTCGCTTATCGACGCAGAGCAATACTTCATGTCGTGCAGCCGATATATCGAGTTCAATCCGGTGCGCAACGGCATGGTCGGGCGGGCCGAGGATTATCCGTGGTCCAGCTATGCGCACCACGCCGGGCTGCGCTCGGACGGCCTGATCGTCGACCATCCGAAGTTCTGGGAGCTGGGCAACACGCCTTTCCAGCGCGAGGCGGCCTATATCGCGCTGGCCGAGCCGGCGCTGAGCGAGGACGAGGTGGCCAGCATCAGCAAGGCGCTGCTCAAGGGCTGGCCACTGGGTACCGAGCAATTCAAGACGGCGCTGCAGCACAAGGTCAAGCGCCAGGTATTGCCGGCCAAGCGCGGCAGACCGTTCAAAATCAAGCCGGAAGCGGCCTGAACAGCTAGCTGATACCGCAGGAATCGCCAGTTCCTGCGGTTTTTTTAGAATCGCATTCACTCTGTCCCTAATTAAAATTTTCGGAATCTTTGAAAAAATTAATGTGACTCCGACCCTAATTGTTATTGTTGAAGTTTACGCTGCATTGCACTACTCTAGCTTTTCGTTAGTCAAAATTGCAGTGGAGAGCCCCATGAAAGCCCAAGGTCTGTACGATCCGTCCAATGAACACGATGCCTGCGGCGTCGGTTTCGTCGCCCACATCAAGGGCAACAAGAGCCACTCCATCGTGGAACAGGGTCTGTTGATCCTGAAAAACCTCGATCACCGGGGCGCCGTCGGCGCCGATGCGCTGATGGGCGATGGCGCCGGCATCCTGATCCAGATTCCCGACCAGTACTACCGCGACGAGATGGCCAAGCAAGGCGTGGAACTGCCGCCGCCAGGCGAGTACGGCGTCGGCATGGTGTTCCTGCCTAAAGAGAATGCATCGCGCATCGCTTGCGAACAGGAAATCGAGCGCGCCGTGCGCGCCGAAGGCCAGGTCGTGCTGGGCTGGCGCAATGTGCCGGTCGACTGCGACATGCCGATGTCCCCTACCGTGCGCGCCAAAGAGCCGGTGATCCGCCAGATCTTCATCGGCCGCGGCGCCGACATCATGGTGACCGACGCGCTGGAACGTAAGCTGTACGTGATCCGCAAATCGTCGGGCCACGCCATCCAGGCCTTGAAACTGATCCACGGCAAAGAATTCTTCGTGGCCTCGCTGTCGGCCCGTACCATCGTCTACAAGGGCCTGCTGCTGGCCGACCAGGTTGGCGTGTACTACAAAGACCTGCAAGACGCGCGCTGCATTTCCGCGCTGGCGCTGGTGCACCAGCGTTTCTCGACCAACACCTTCCCGGAATGGCCGCTGGCCCACCCGTACCGCCTGATCGCCCACAACGGCGAGATCAACACCGTCAAAGGCAACTTCAACTGGATGCGCGCCCGTGAAGGCGTGATGAAATCCGCCGTGCTGGGCGACGATCTGCAGAAACTGTTCCCGCTGATCTACGAAGGCCAGTCGGACACCGCCTGCTTCGACAACGCGCTGGAACTGCTGCTGATGGCAGGCTATCCTATCGCCCAGGCGATGATGATGATGATCCCGGAAGCCTGGGAAAATCACGGCACGATGGACGACAATCGCCGCGCGTTCTACGAATATCACGCCGCAATGATGGAACCATGGGACGGCCCGGCCGCCATGGCCTTCACCGACGGCCGCTACATCGGCGGCACGCTGGACCGCAATGGTTTGCGTCCGGCCCGCTACATCGTCACCGACGACGACCTGGTGGTGATGGCGTCGGAATCGGGCGTGCTGCCGATTCCCGAATCGAAAATCATCCAGAAATGGCGTCTGCAACCAGGCAAGATGTTCCTGATCGACCTGGAAGCCGGTCGCATCATCGACGATAAAGAGCTGAAAGACACCTACGCCAACGCCAAGCCCTACAAGGCATGGATCAACGCGGTGCGCATCAAGCTCAACGAAATCAAGCTGAGCGAAAGCCAGCTGGCGCACAACCGCGCCAAGGACGTCGCGCCGGCACAAGGCGAAAAAGCCACGCCGTCGCTGCTGGACCGCCAGCAAGCCTTCGGCTACACCCAGGAAGACCTGAAATTCCTGATGGCGCCTATGGCCGCCGCCGGCGAAGAAGCCACCGGCTCGATGGGCAACGACTCGCCGCTGGCCGTCATGTCCAACAAGCTGAAGCCGCTGTACAACTACTTCAAGCAGCTGTTCGCGCAAGTGACCAACCCGCCGATCGACCCGATCCGCGAAGCGATGGTGATGTCGCTGGTGTCCTTCATCGGCCCCAAGCCTAACCTGCTGGACACCAACAACGTCAATCCGCCGATGCGCCTGGAAGTATCGCAGCCGGTGCTGGGCTTCGACGACATGGCCCGCCTGCGCGGCATCAGCCAGCATACCGGCGGCAAGTTCAAGTCATATGAGCTCAACATCTGCTATCCGCTGGCATGGGGCAAGGACGGCGTGGAAGCCTGCCTGGCCTCGCTGTGCGCCGAAGCGGTCGATGCGGTCAAGTCCGGCCACAACATCCTGATCGTGTCGGACCGCTCGGTCGGCCCGGACCGCGTGGCGATTCCCGCGCTGCTGGCGACCTCGACCGTGCACCAGCACCTGGTCAGCAAGGGCCTGCGCGCGTCCACCGGCCTGGTCGTCGAGACCGGCTCGGCCCGCGAGACCCACCACTTCGCGCTGCTGGCAGGCTACGGCGCCGAAGCGATCCATCCTTACCTGGCGATGGAAACGCTGGTCGAGATGTCGCTGGGCATGCCTGGCGACATGACCGGCGACAAGGCGGTCTACAACTACACCAAGGCCATCGGCAAGGGCCTGATGAAGGTCATGTCCAAGATGGGCATTTCGACCTACATGTCCTACTGCGGCGCGCAGATCTTCGAAGCTGTCGGCCTGAACAAGTCGCTGGTCGACAAGTATTTCAAGGGCACGGCCTCCAACGTGGAAGGCATCGGCGTGTTTGAAGTGGCGGAAGAAGCGCTGCGCCTGCACAACCTGGCCTTCGGCAACGATCCTGTGCTGGAAAACCACCTCGACGCCGGCGGCGAATACGCCTACCGCGTGCGCGGCGAAGACCACCTGTGGACTCCGGATGCGATCGCCAAGTTGCAGCATTCGACCCGCAGCAACAACTTCTCCAGCTACAAGGAGTACGCCCAGATCATCAACGACCAGAGCAAGCGTCACCTGACCTTGCGCGGCCTGTTCGAGTTCAAGCTCGATCCGACCAAGGCGATCCCGCTGGACGAAGTCGAATCGGCCAAGGAAATCGTCAAGCGCTTCGCGACCGGCGCGATGTCCATGGGTTCGATCTCGACCGAAGCCCACGCCACGCTGGCGGTGGCGATGAACCGCATCGGCGGCAAGTCCAACACCGGCGAAGGCGGCGAAGATCCATCGCGCTACACGATGGAACTGAAAGGCATCAAGATCAAGCAGGGCGAGACCATGGCCTCGGTCATGGGCAAAGAGCAGATGGTGGTCGACATTCCGTTGCAGGAAGGCGATTCGCTGCGCTCGCGCATCAAGCAGGTGGCGTCCGGCCGCTTCGGCGTGACCGCGGCCTACCTGAACTCGGCCGACCAGATCCAGATCAAGATGGCGCAGGGCGCCAAGCCGGGCGAAGGCGGCCAGCTGCCGGGCCATAAAGTATCCGAATACATCGCCACCTTGCGCTTCTCGGTGCCGGGCGTGGGCCTGATTTCGCCGCCGCCGCACCACGATATTTATTCGATCGAAGATCTGGCCCAGCTGATCCACGACTTGAAGAACGCCAACCCGCGCGCTTCGATCTCGGTCAAGCTGGTGTCGGAAGTCGGCATCGGCACCGTGGCCGCCGGCGTGACCAAGGCCAAGGCCGATCACGTTGTGGTCGCCGGCCATGACGGCGGCACCGGCGCTTCGCCGCTGTCGTCGGTCAAGCACGCTGGTACGCCGTGGGAGTTGGGTCTTGCAGAGACCCAACAAACTCTGGTGCTGAACGGTCTGCGCAGCCGTATTCGGGTGCAAGCCGACGGCCAGATGCGTACCGGCCGCGACGTCGTCATCGCCGCCATGCTGGGCGCCGACGAAATCGGCTTCGCCACCGCACCGCTGGTGGTCGAGGGTTGCATCATGATGCGCAAATGCCATCTGAACACTTGCCCGGTCGGCGTCGCCACGCAGGATCCTGTGCTGCGCGCCAAGTTCTCCGGCAAGCCTGAGTACGTGGTGAATTACTTCTTCTTCGTCGCCGAAGAAGCTCGCCAGCTGATGGCGCAACTGGGCATCCGCACGTATGACGAGCTGATCGGCCGTGTCGACCTGCTGGACAAATCCAAGGCGATCACGCACTGGAAAGCCAAGGGCCTGGACTTCAGCAACATCTTCTACTCGCCGGAAGTGCCGAGTGGCGACTCGATCTATCACACGCAGGAACAGGACCACTGCCTGGACAAGGCGCTCGATCACAAGCTGATCGCGCAAGCCAAGGCCGCGCTGGAAAAAGGCGAACGCGTGTCGTTCATCTCGCCGGTACGCAACGTCAACCGCACCGTCGGCACCATGCTGTCGGGTGAAGTGGCCAAGCGCTACGGCCACGCCGGCCTGCCGGACGACACCATCCACATCCAGCTGCAAGGCACGGCGGGCCAGTCGGCCTGTGCCTTCCTGGCGCACGGCATCACGATCGACCTGGTCGGCGAGGGTAACGATTACGTCGGCAAGGGCTTGTCGGGCGGCCGCATCATCGTGCGTCCGAACACCGAGTTCCGCGGCTGGGCGGTAAACAACATCATCATCGGCAACACCGTGCTGTACGGCGCGATCGCCGGCGAAGCCTTCTTCAATGGCGTGGCCGGCGAGCGTTTCGCCGTGCGTAACTCGGGCGCCACCGCCATCGTCGAAGGCACCGGCGACCACGGTTGCGAATACATGACCGGCGGCACCGTGGTGGTGCTGGGCGCCACCGGCCGCAACTTCGCGGCGGGCATGTCGGGCGGTATCGCCTACGTGTACGACCCGGACGGCGATTTCGAAGCGCGCTGCAACACCTCGATGGTGACCTTGGAGCCGGTGCTGACCATCAAGGAGCAGGAAGCCCAGAGCGAAACCTGGCACGTGCAGCACAAGGACCTCGGCCGCGAAGCGGATGAAGTGATCCTGAAGCGTTTGATCGAGCGTCACTTCAAGCACACCGGCAGCACCCGTGCCCGCCTGTTGCTGGACAACTGGGCCGAAGGCCGCGGCAAATTCGTCAAGGTATTCCCAAGCGAATACAAGCGCGCCCTGGCCGAAATGGCCGAGGACGTGGCGAACGAAGCCGCATCCGCCCAGCCGATCGCAGCATAAGACAGCCAAGAACGTCGTCATTCCCGCGAAAGCGGGAATCCATAGAACGCTAGCTCAGCATGGATCCCCGCCTGCGCGGGGATGACGGAGCAACAGATAACTAAAGGAATTATCGTGGGTAAAATCACCGGCTTCATGGAATTCAAGCGTCAGGACGAGAGCTATCTTCCGCCTGCTACGCGTTTGAAAAACTATTCGGAATTCGTCATCACCCTGACCAATGAACAGGCCAAGGTGCAGGGCGCGCGCTGCATGGATTGCGGCATCCCGTTCTGCAACACCGGCTGCCCGGTCAACAACATCATCCCGGACTGGAATGACCTGGTCTATCGCGGCAATTACCGCGAGGCGCTGGACACCCTGCACTCGACCAACAACTTCCCGGAATTCACCGGCCGCATCTGCCCTGCGCCGTGCGAGTCCGCCTGCACGCTGGGCATCAACAACGATCCGGTCGGCATCAAGTCGATCGAGCACAAGATCATCGATGAAGGCTGGGACCACGGCTGGGTCGTGCCGCAGCCGGCCGAACAGCAATCCGGCAAGAAAGTGGCCGTGGTCGGTTCCGGTCCTGCCGGCCTGGCGGCGGCGCAGCAGCTGGCGCGCGCCGGCCACGCCGTCACCGTGTTTGAAAAGAGCGACCGCGTCGGCGGCCTGCTGCGCTACGGCATTCCAGACTTCAAGATGGAAAAGTCGCACATCGACCGCCGTATCAAGCAGATGGAAGCCGAAGGCGTGGTATTCCGCACCAGCGTGCTGGTTGGCAAGGACTTCCCGGCCAACGTCAACAACTGGGCCAAGGAAACCATCTTCCCTGAAGACCTCGCCAAGGACTTCGACGCCGTCGTCCTGGCCGGCGGCGCGGAACAGCCGCGCGACCTGCCTGTGCCTGGCCGCGAGCTGAAGGGCGTGCACTTCGCCATGGACTTCCTGCCGCTGCAAAACAAGGTCAACGCCGGCGACAAGGTCAAGGACCAGCTGAAAGCCACCGGCAAGCACGTGGTGGTGATCGGCGGCGGCGATACCGGTTCCGACTGCGTCGGCACCTCGAACCGCCACGGCGCCGCCTCGGTGACCCAGTTCGAACTGATGCCCATGCCGCCTGAGCAAGAGAACAAGCCGCTGGTGTGGCCTTACTGGCCGACCAAGCTGCGCACCTCCTCGTCGCACGAGGAAGGCTGCGAGCGCGACTGGGCGGTGGCCACCAAGCGCCTGGAAGGCAAGAACGGCAAGGTCGAGAAGCTGGTCGCCTGCCGCGTCGAGTGGAAAGACGGCAAGATGAGCGAAGTGCCGAACTCGGAATTCGAGATGAAGGCAGACCTGGTGCTGCTGGCCATGGGCTTCGTGTCGCCGGTCGCCAACGTGCTGGATGCGTTCGGTGTTGAAAAAGATGCACGCGGCAACGCCAAGGCCACCACGGACGGCGAAGGCTGCTACAAGACTTCCGCTCCCAACGTATTTGCCGCCGGCGACGTTCGCCGCGGCCAGTCGCTGGTGGTGTGGGCGATCCGCGAAGGCCGCCAGTGCGCGCGCGCGGTCGATGAGTTTTTGATGGGCAGTTCGGAACTACCGCGCTAATCCCTGCGGCCGTAACAGCCTGTCTCCGCCGGTAGTGAATGGGTGATCCCCGTTCCTGCCGGTTTTTTTTATTCTGAGGCGGTGATCTTGGCAGCGTCCCTGGCGATCGCCGCCGGATCGATCCGCATCGCCCGCGCGCGCGCCTGGGCTGCCGCTTCCATGTCGCCGCAGCGCTCGCATGCCGTGGCGAGATCGAGCAGCGCTTCCGCTGAACGCGGTCCCAGGCTGACCGCGCGGCCATAGGCGCTGGCCGCATGCCGCCACTGCCCCAGCATGCGCCCGGCCATCCCCAGTCCGGACCAGGCGAAATAGTCGCGCCCGTCATGCGCGATCGCGGCGCGGAAGCTGGCGGCCGCCAATTCCCATTCCCCTTGCACCAGGTGGGCCCGGCCCAGCCACATGGCGGCGTTGACTGGCGGCGTGGCGGCGTTCGGGGAGCTGGCCTGGAGGTGCGCCAATGCGCCCAAGCGCGCCATCGCCTGCGGCCAGTCGCCGCTGGCAAGGGCAACCATGCCTTCGGTCGCATCGGCCCAGGCGCCTCCCGCCCGCACCAGCGGGAAATCGCGCGCGATGGCCAGGCATTCGTCGAATTGGCCGGCCAGCAGCAATTGCTCGGCCAGCGCGATGCGCACGTTCAGGTCGCCGTCGAAGCGCTGCTGCAATGCGCGCAACTGCTCCAGCGCCGCGCTGCGGTTGCCGCGCAACGCCGTCATCGATGCCAGTGCCAAGCGCGTCTCGCATTCGATCTGGCGGACAAACGTAATCTGCGGCGCGAAATCGGGCAGCGTCAAACCCTCTCGTTCGAACATGGCCGATTCCGCTGCCGATAGTGC
Source organism: Duganella sp. S19_KUP01_CR8 (assembly GCF_036688705.1). Classification (NCBI taxonomy): domain Bacteria; kingdom Pseudomonadati; phylum Pseudomonadota; class Betaproteobacteria; order Burkholderiales; family Oxalobacteraceae; genus Duganella; species Duganella sp. S19_KUP01_CR8. Next base: position 70,447 of record NZ_JAQQPR010000013.1, read on the forward strand.
CGGCGCGTCTGGCGTGACGCTGATATCGGATGGCGTCAGCGGCGCCACTGTGGCGACTGTCGCGGCGTCCATGCGGACCGGCGTGATGGTCAACGCCTCTTCGATAACCCGTCCATCGAGGCCGGCGCCGGCCGGCAGGTCCAGCACCGCCGCTACGGTCGGCCAGATATCGCAGGCGGCCACCGGCGCAACTGTGTGGTCGCGCGCGATGCCCGGGCCGCACAGCAGCATGAAGCCGGCGTCGCGCGCGCCGTTCGACAGGATCGCGAAACAGGCGTCGCGGCCGGCAAGGTTTTGGTAGCGGCCGCACAGCAGGTCGAGAAACTGGTAGCAGCGGGCCAGGCAGGTGCTGGCCGCGTGCCGGTCCGCTACCTCGGCCAGCGCGGCGGCCATGACGGCGAGAAATGGCAGGCGCAACATCAGCACGTCGGCGCCGCGCTCTTCGATGGCGGCAGTTCCCAGCGCGTGCAAGGTCGCGCATTCGGCCAGTGCCGTCGCCGTCGTGCCCGCCAGTCGGCGCCGGGCGGCCGTGTCTAGCGGAGCCAGCAGGAAATGAAGGTCTTGTGCCTGGATGTCGCCGGGCGCCAGGCGCGCCGCGTGCACCAGCTCGCGCGCTTCGGGGGGCCAGACTGCTTGCGGGTCCAGCGGCCAGGCATGCTCGTGGTTGGCCGGCGCGGCGCCGGCGCCCGGCGCGATGACGGTGCCGTGCTGCAGCCGCAGCCCGCGCGTGGCCGGCCAGCCGATGACGGCGGCGTGTCGGCCGGCGGCGTCGGCCGCGTGCCAGATGGCCTCGGTGCGCAGCGCGGAGGCGTCGGGCGCTTGCACGAACAGGGAGCCGTCGATGGCCGTCAGCGGGTGCAGGATGCCGTGGCGGTCCGGCTGCATGCCGCTGGCGATGCTGGCCCAACCGCTGTCGGCGCAGGCCGGCAACGGAAAGTCGAGCGGCGCCCAAGTGCCCACGCCAATCAGGCTGGAGAGAAAAGGCGTCAGTTCGCCCTGGTCCAGCTCCTGCAACAGACGCCAGTCGGCGCCGTCGAGTGCCAGCATGACCAGCGCCGGCGCGGTCCGCGTTTCAGAGGGCGAGTGCATAGGTATGGGTGGTGTGCAGCAGCGTGGCGTCGACGCGGCGGGCCATCTGCAAGGTGGCGCCGGCCGCGTCGTTGCAGTGGAAGCGGAAGCGGGGCCCTGCCAGCTTCGCCAGTTGCCGGGCGGCCGCGTCCAGCAACATCAAGGCCGGCCAGCCGTGGCGATGGCCGGGTTGGGTGATCCACAGGTCCACCTCGGGCAATTCCTGGTTCGGCTTGCACAGCAATAAACCGATCAGCTCGCCATCCAGTTCGACCGCCTGCGACAGCGCGGCGTAGGTCGGGTCGGCCAGTGCGGCATCGAAGCGGGCGGCGGCGGTGCCGTGGGGCAGCTGGGCGTAGCTGTCGTACAGTGCGATGGCCTGCGGCAGGTGGCGCGGCGCTAGCGGTATGGCGGCGGCGCCGGCCGGAATGCGGCGGCCTGCGCGCAGGCGTTCGAGCATCAGATTGGTCTGCTGGCAGGCGTTGCGGGTGTCCACCTCAAAGTGCAGCACCGCGCGTTGCGGCACGAAGCCGTTGCGCGCCAGGAACGGCGGCGCGTTGGCGGCGTCCCATTCGCCCCAGGCGTGCAGGTAATCGACGTCCCACTGCCGCAGCGTCCCGCTGAGCGCCGCCAGCAGCGCGCCGCCGACGCCGCGCTGGCGCTGCGATGGCAGCACGAAGATGGCGCCGCGCAATCCGCTGCGCCGCACTTCCCAGGGGATAGCTGAAAATGCCGCCGCGCCGACGATCGCGTGGTCGCCGAGCCGGCGCGCGACCAGCACCGATTCGGCCGCTACGCCCTGGTTGGCGACATGGGGCAGCAAGGCGAAAGCCAGGTCCAGTTCGCCCGGCTGCGCCACGGCGACATGCACCGTCGCCATCGGCGACATTACCTCGCTTTAAACCGGCAGCGCGGCGTCGGTGCGCCGGCCGCGGCCTTTGCGGCGGTAGGCGGCGATGCCGGCCAGGCCGCTGGCCAGCATCAGCAGCGACGACGGCTCTGGTACCGGACTGGTGAAGGCGGCCGCGCCGGCGGCCACTGCGGCGCCGGTATTGTCGTAGCCGTAACCGTTGAATGTCACGATGTACGGGGACGTGGCGACTGTGACTGAGGGGTTGTCCAGGATGGTCACGTCTATCCAGCCGTATTGCGTTTGCTGGCCGCTGGAGAACTGGAACGGCACCAACAAGTTGTTGCCGATATTGTTGTTGGTGATGGTGCTGGCCAGCACCGGCAATTGGCCGCATTGCTGGCCGCCGCCGGGGGAGCCCTTGCCGGTGTTGTTGCAGGGCCCGATGATGCTGCCCACCTGCCGGTTGGTGGTCAGGTCAAGGGTCACCGTCTTCGACATCGCCAGCGACGGCCCGATCAGCGTGCCGGCGGCCACCGAGCTCGCAGCCACGCCTTGGGCGCCGGCCGTGACCGAGCGGTCATACGCGGGGAGCGAGAAGGCCGTGCTGCCGATCCCTCCAATCACGGCCCAGCTCTGGCCGTAGAGTGCCGCATTATTCGCCAGCGAGAAGTCGGTCGTGCCGTTGTGGTCCACATCCACGGCGATAGAGATGAGGGGGGCAGTGCCGATGCCGAACCACAGCCCTCCCAGCGACTGATTGATACCGTCGACCCGTATCACGTCCGCATGCGCCGCCAGCGACGTCAGCGCCAGCAGCGCGGTACCGGCTATTTTTTTGTTCGGCAAGATGTTGGATGGACTAGACATGGCGGCTCTATTTCGGAAAGGGAACAGGGATTGTCATCATTTACACATATGTTGTCAATCAACATATTGTTTCTTGCGGCAATAGTGCGCTTAATATGTTGTGCAATGGTTGTGCAATGCAGCAATGTAACAATTCTTGATAGGTGTAAATTGCTGACTTTAGGTTCAGTAGTGTTGTATTATCTGCCACTTACGCTGTCTTCCTCTGTCACAAAAGAGGGGGACGCCAGCAGAGATTAACCTTTCTGCACTACAATACGGCATTAAAAACAATGAGTTCAGTCGTGGCTAATCTAGTCGAAATCCGTGATTTACACTTCTCCTATGGAAAGCGCTCGATCCTGTCGGGGCTCCAGATGGACTTCCCACGCGGGAAGGTGATCGCAGTGATGGGTGGCTCGGGCAGCGGCAAGACCACGGTATTGCGCCTGATCGGCGGCCAGATCCGCCCGCAGCGCGGCCATGTCAAGGTGCAGGGCCAGATCGTGCACAAACTGAATACGGCCGGCCTGTATCTGCTGCGCCGCAAGATGGGCATGCTGTTCCAGCACGGCGCGCTGTTCACCGACCTGAGCGTATTTGAAAACGTCGCCTTCCCGCTGCGCGAGCATACCGACTTGCCGGAAGAGTTGATCCGCAACCTGGTGCTGATGAAGTTGCACGCCGTGGGCCTGCGCAACGCCGCCAAGCTCAAACCGGGCGAAATCTCCGGCGGCATGGCGCGCCGCGTGGCGCTGGCGCGTTCGATCGCGCTGGACCCGGAACTGATCATGTACGACGAGCCGTTCGCCGGCCTCGACCCGATCTCGATGGGCGTCACCGCCAACCTGATCCGCAACCTGAATACCGCGCTGGGCTCGACCACCGTGCTGGTCTCGCACGACGTCAAGGAATGCTTCGCCATCGCCGACTACGTGTACTTCCTGTCGCAGGGCAAGATCGTCGCGCACGGCACGCCGGCCGACATGATGGTGTCCACCGACCCGTACGTGAAGCAGTTCGTCAACGCCGAGGCCGATGGTCCGGTGCCGTTCCACTATCCAGGCAAGTCCCTGGCCGATGACCTGGGCCTGGGAGTGCAAGTCTTATGACCGTCAAGAACTGGTTGTCCAAGCTGGGCGCGCCGTTGCGCGATTACGTCGAAAGCATAGGCTACGGCGCCCGCACCTTCGCCAACATGCTGGGCGTGTCGCCCGGCCTGCTGCGCCGTCCGGCGCTGTTGATCGAGCAACTGCACTTCATCGGCAACTATTCGATGCTGATCATCACCCTGTCCGGCCTGTTCGTCGGCATGGTGCTGGGCTTGCAGGGTTACTACACGCTGAATAAATACGGCGCCGAGCAGTCGCTGGGCCTGCTGGTGGCGCTGGGCCTGACCCGCGAACTGGGCCCGGTGATCACCGCGCTGCTGTTTGCCGGCCGCGCCGGCACCTCGCTGACCGCCGAAATCGGCCTGATGAAGGCCGGCGAGCAGTTGTCGGCGATGGAAATGATGGCCGTCAACCCGATCCAGCGCGTGCTGGCGCCCCGCTTCTGGGCCGGCGTGATCTCGGTGCCGCTGCTGGCGTCGGTGTTCAGCGCGGTCGGCGTGCTGGGCGGCTGGCTGGTCGGCGTGCAGCTGATCGGCGTCGACGACGGCGCGTTCTGGTCGCAGATGCAGGGCGGCGTCGACGTCTGGAAAGATATTTTCAACGGTTTTGCCAAGAGCGTGGTGTTCGGTATCGCCATCACCTTCATTGCGCTGTACCAGGGCTATGAAGCCCAGCCGACCCCGGAAGACGTGGCGCGCGCCACCACCCGCACGGTCGTGATCTCGTCGCTGATGATCTGGTGGCTGGACTTCATGATGACCGCGCTAATGTTCAGCAAGTAACAGACGCAGCACAAAATACAGTACAAGATAAGAAACTAAGGAATCGCTATGCAACGTAAATCTCTGGATGTCTGGGTCGGTCTGTTCATCGTCGTCGGCGTCGCCGCGCTGATGTTCCTCGCGCTGAAGGCCGGCAACATGGGTTCCATGTCCTTCGGCAAGGTGTATCCGATCACCGCCAAGTTCGACAACATCGGTAGCCTGCGCCCGCAAGCGGCGGTCAAGGCGGCCGGCGTGGTGGTAGGCCGTGTGGGAGAGATCAAGTTTGATGACAAGAGTTACCAGGCACTGGTAACCTTGAACATGGAAGAAGGCTACAAATTTCCCAAAGACAGCTCGGCCAAGATCCTGACCGCCGGCCTGCTGGGCGAACAATACGTGGGCATCGAAGCCGGCGGCGACACCAACAACCTGGGCGCCGGCGACAAGATCGCGCGTACCCAGTCCGCCGCCGTACTGGAAGACCTGATCAATCAATTCATCTACAGCAAAGCTGCAGAGGGAAAGGACAGTAAATGACGTACCGTACTCCGAAATCTCTCCGCAGCGCCGCACTGGCGCTGGGCGTCACCGTGCTGCTGGCCGGCTGCGCCGGCCCGAACCCGCGCGACCCTTACGAGGGCTTCAACCGCGCCATGTTCAGCTTCAACGATACGGTCGACACCTACGCGCTCAAGCCGGCCGCCACGGCCTACCGCAACGTGCTGCCGAACTTCGTGCAGACCGGCGTCAACAACTTCTTCGGCAACCTGGCCGATGCCTGGACCGGCGTCAACAACTTGCTGCAAGGCAAGGGCGAAGCCGGCATGTCGGACGTCACCCGCTTTGCGCTGAACTCCACGCTGGGCATCGTCGGCCTGTTCGACATCGCCTCGGAAGCCGGCCTGCAGAAGCACAAGGAAGACTTCGGCCAGACGCTGGGCACCTGGGGCGTGCCGTCCGGCCCGTACCTGATGCTGCCGCTGCTGGGCCCATCGACCGTGCGCGACACGGTGGCCTTGCCGCTCGATATCAAGGGCGATATTTGGGCCTACAAGGAACCTATCTACATCCGCAACACCGGTACCGCGCTACGCGTGGTCGACCAACGTGCTAACCTGCTCAACGCGACCAGCTTGCTGGAAGACGCCGCGCTGGACCGTTACGAGTTCATCCGCGACGGTTTCCTGCAACGCCGCGAGAGCCAGGTCCATCCTGACGGCGACGACGCTCCGCGCAAGTCGAAGAAGGATGATTCGGCCGAGATCGATGCCAAGCCGGGCACTGCGCCGGTGGCCGCGCAGGTTGCAGCCGCACAAAGTTCTGCCCCCGTGTCATCCGAATCGGCGCCAAAAGAGTTAAACTCTGGCGCACCGGCTGCGACCACCGTCAGCCAGTGACCCCGAAGAACCACACAAAGGTAACGACAACATGAAATTGATCAAACAACTTATCGCTTTAGCAACTGTCGCGCTGGCCGTCAACGCCCACGCGGCCGCCGCGCCGTCCAACGAAGCGCCGGACGTGCTGGTCAAGCGCATCAGCCAGGACGTGATCGAGACGGCCAAGGCCGACAAAGCCATCCAGGCCGGCGACCAGAAGAAAGTGCTCGACCTGGTCGAAAGCAAGATCCTGCCCTACGTCGATTCGCAGCGCATGACCGCGCTGGCGGCCGGCCGCTTCTGGCGCGACGCCACGCCAGAACAGCAAAAAGCGCTGTCGGAACAGTTCCGCACGCTGCTGATCTTCACCTACTCCGGCGCGCTGTCGCAGATTAAGAACGAAACCATCGAATTCAAGCCGATGCGTTCCGACCCGACCGACAACGAAGTGGAAGTGCGTTCGCAGGTCAACGTCGCCCGCGGCGAACCGATCCCGCTGAACTACCGCGTCTCCAAGACCCCGGCCGGCTGGAAGATCTACGACATCAATGTGCTGGGCGCATGGCTGGTCGAGACCTACAAAGGCACGTTCGCTTCCGAAATCAACAAGGGCGGCATTGACGGCCTGATCAAGACGTTGACGGAAAAGAACAAGACGCTGGCCAACAAGCCCCTGAAAACCGTCGCCAAGTAAGCCATAACCAAGCCATCACGCCATGTCTACCGCCGTTTCCGAAGCCATCGACAACTTGCAGTCGCTCACGACCCTGACCGTGCTCAACGCCTCCGCGGCGCTGGAGCGCGGCCTGGCTGCCCTCAAGGCCGGCCAGACCGTGTTCGACCTGCGCCATGTGTTGACGGTGGATTCGGTGGCGGTGTCGGTCATGCTGTCGTGGCAACGCGCCGCCCAGGATGCCGGCGTCAAGCTGGAACTGAAAAACCTGCCGCCGGCGCTGCAAAGCCTGACCAAGCTGTATGGCGTGTGCTCGCTGCTGTTCCCGCCGGACGTCAAGCTGGAGCAGGACGGCGCCGCCGCGCGCAACCCCGCCCACGAGGAATTCGCCCCGGTCGATGCACCGGAGTCCTTCTTCACCAAAAAGACCGGTCTCGCCGACGACCCGGCTTCGCACCACCATCATTGACCCTCGCCCTACCCCCTGCCGCCTGTTGTTCCCCCGGTAAATAGCCAGTCCGGCTCTGCCGATCCGAATTTCCAATATAATTGAACGTTGCCGCTGCCTGAGAGCCGCGGCGCCCGCAGCATCTTCCGCCACGTTTAGGCCACACAGCGCCGGCTCGCGCCGCCGCACCTTACAGATAAGTCAAGCATGACAGCGATCCAAATAAGTAATGTCGAGAAGCGCTACAAGTCGCTCCAGGCACTGGGCGGCGTGTCCCTTTCGATCGAAGAGGGCGAGTTTTTCGGTCTGCTGGGCCCAAACGGCGCGGGCAAGACCACACTGATATCCATCATCGCGGGCCTGATCCGTCCCGACGCCGGCAAGGTCACCATCCACGGCCATGACGTCACCGGCGATTTCCGCGCCGCCCGCAAGAAGCTGGGCGTGGTGCCGCAGGAGCTGGTGTTCGACCCCTTCTTCACCGTGCGCGAGACGCTGCGCCTGCAATCGGGCTACTTCGGCCTGCCGAACAACGACGCCTGGATCGATGAGGTGATGCACAACCTCGACCTGACCAACAAGGCCGACGTCAATATGCGCGCCCTGTCCGGCGGCATGAAGCGCCGCGTGCTGGTGGCGCAGGCGCTGGTGCACAAGCCGCCCGTGATCGTGCTCGACGAGCCGACCGCCGGCGTCGACGTCGAACTGCGCCAGACGCTGTGGAAGTTCATCTCGCGCCTGAACCGCGAAGGCCACACCGTGGTGCTGACCACGCACTACCTGGAAGAAGCGCAAGCCATGTGCAAGCGCGTGGCCATGCTCAAGAGCGGCAAGGTGGTCGCGCTGGACACGATGGCGTCGCTGATACGCCGCATCTCCGGCTCGCAGCTGACGGTCAACCTGGCCGCCGGCGACCTGCCGCAAGACATGCGCCACCTGGTCACGCACCCGGAGCAGTCGGAGCACGGCAAGAAGTACAGCCTGCGCGTCAACGAATACGCTGAAGTCGAAACCCTGCTGGCGCGCCTGCGCGAATCCGGCGCCGTGATCGACGACATGCAATTGCAACAAGCTGACCTGGAAGACATCTTCTTGCAGATCATGGATAAGGGCACCGTATGAACTTCATCTCCACCGGCTTCCGCACCCTGGTCTACAAGGAGACGCTGCGCTTCTGGAAAGTGGCCACGCAAACCGTCGCCGCGCCCATCCTGACCGCGATGCTGTACCTGCTGATCTTCGGCCACGTGCTCGAAGGCCGCGTCACCGTGTACGCGGACGTCAGCTACACCGCCTTCCTGATCCCCGGCCTGGTGATGATGAGCGTGTTGCAGAATGCATTCGCCAACTCGTCGTCCTCGCTGATCCAGTCCAAGATCACCGGCAACCTGGTGTTCGTGCTGCTGACGCCCCTGTCGCACTGGGAGATCTTCTCGGCCTACGTGCTGGCCGCCATGGTGCGCGGCATCGTGGTCGGCTTCGGCGTGTTCGTGGTGACGGCGTGGTTCGCCCACCTGTCGTTCACGGCGCCGCTGTGGATCGTGGTGTTCGCGCTGCTGGGCGCCGCCATCCTCGGCACCATGGGCCTGATCGCCGGCATCTGGGCCGAGAAATTCGACCAGCTGGCCGCGTTCCAGAACTTCCTGATCATGCCGCTGACCTTCCTGTCCGGCGTGTTCTACTCTATCCATTCGCTGCCGCCGTTCTGGCTGACGATCTCGCACCTGAACCCGTTCTTCTACATGATCGACGGTTTCCGCTACGGTTTCTTCGGCCAGTCGGACGTCAACCCGCTGGTCAGCGTGAGCATCGTCTCCGCCTTCCTCGTCGTGTTGGCACTGCTGGCGATTCGTTTGCTGCGCAGCGGATACAGGTTACGCCACTAAGGCGTCATTAATTAAGGACTCATCATGACCACTACTCCAGAACTGATCCACGGCTACCTGAGCGCCGGCCTCGAATGCACCCACCTCGAAGTGGAGGGCGACGGCCAGCACTTCCAGGCCATCATCGTCTCGCCGGCCTTCGTCGGCAAGCGTTTGATCCAGCGCCACCAGATCGTGTACGCCGCGCTGGGCGACCGCATGCGCGAAGAAATCCACGCGCTGTCGATGAAAACCCTCACCCCTGACGAATACCAAGGATAAGCAAGCATGGACAAGCTCCTCATACAAGGCGGCAACCGCCTGAACGGCGACATCAACATCTCCGGCGCGAAGAACGCGGCGCTGCCTATCCTGTGCGCCGGCTTGCTGACGTCGGGCGATGTCGAACTGTCCAACGTGCCGCACCTGCACGACGTGGCGACCATCCTCAAGCTGCTGGGCCAGACCGGCCTCAAAGTGGCGCAGGATGGCGACAAGGTCACGCTCAACGGCAGCGCCATCGACAAGCTGGAAGCCCCGTATGAGCTGGTGAAAACCATGCGCGCATCGATCCTGGTGCTGGGCCCATTGCTGGCGCGCTTCGGCGAAGCCAAGGTCTCGCTGCCGGGCGGCTGCGCCATCGGCTCGCGTCCGGTGGACCAGCACATCAAGGGCCTGCAGGCGCTGGGTGCGGACATCACCGTCGAAGGCGGCTACATCTACGCCAAGTGCAAAAAGCTCAAGGGCGCGCGCATCGTCACCGACATGATCACCGTGACCGGCACCGAGAACCTGCTGATGGCAGCAACGCTGGCCGAAGGCGAGACCGTGCTGGAAAACGCCGCCTGCGAACCTGAAGTGACCGACCTGGCCAACCTGCTGGTGGCGATGGGCGCGAAGATCGAAGGCATCGGCACCAACCGCCTGGTGATCCAGGGCGTCGAAGCTTTGCACGGCGCCAGGCACGCGGTGATCTCCGACCGCATCGAAGCGGCGACCTTCCTGTGCGCGGTGGCTGCCACCGGCGGCGACATCACGATCCGCAACACCCGCGTCGACATCATGGATGCCGCGCTGGACAAGCTGCGCGAGATCGGCCTGCAAATGACCATCGGCGACAACTGGATCCGCGCGCAGATGGACAAGCGCCCTACGCCTGTGACCTTCCGCACCACCGAATACCCGGGCTTCCCGACCGACATGCAGGCGCAATTCATGGCGGTGAACACCATCGCCGACGGCGCCAGCCGCGTGACCGAGACGATTTTCGAAAACCGCTTCATGCACGTGCAGGAGATGAACCGTCTCGGCGCGTCGATTGAAACCGACGGCAACACCGCCTTCATCAAGGGCGTCGAGCAGCTGGTGGGCGCGCCTGTGATGGCGACCGACCTGCGCGCCTCGGCATCGCTGGTGATCGCGGCGCTGACCGCGCGCGGCGAAACGCTGATCGACCGTATCTATCACCTCGATCGCGGCTACGACCAGATGGAAGTAAAACTGTCCGCAGTCGGCGCCAATATCAAACGCATTAAGTAACAGCCACCGTCGCTCCCGCGCAAGCGGGAGCCCATGCTGAGCATCCGAAGTATGGATCCCCGCTTTCGCGAGGATGACGGATAGGATGATAACTAAAGTAGTCAAGCTATCGGACCGTATCATGAGTGCATTTCAAACCAACTCGCAGCTGATCCTCGCGCTGTCGAAGGGACGTATTTTCGAGGACACCCTGCCGCTGTTGGAAGCGGCCGGCATCACCGTCACCGAAAACCCGGAGACTTCGCGCAAGCTGATCCTGTCGACCAACGATCCTGACGTCCGCGTCATCATCGTGCGCGCCACCGACGTGCCGACCTATGTGCAGCACGGCGCGGCGGACTTCGGCGTGGCCGGCAAGGACGTGCTGCTGGAGCACGGCGGCGAAGGCCTGTACCAGCCCATCGACTTGAACATCGCGGCCTGCCGCATGTCGGTCGCGGTGCGCAACGGCTTCGATTACGAGACCGCCGTGCGCCAGGGCGCGCGCCTGCGCGTGGCCACCAAGTTCGTCGAGACGGCGCGCGAGCACTTCGCCAAGAAGGGCGTGCACGTCGACCTGATCAAGCTGTACGGCTCGATGGAACTGGCGCCGCTGGTCGGCCTGTCGGACGCCATCGTCGACGTGGTCAGCACCGGCAACACGCTGCGCGCCAACGACCTGAAGGAAGTCGAAGCGATCATGGAGATCTCGTCGCGCCTGATCGTCAACCAGGCCGCCCTGAAGCTCAAGCGCGCCCGCCTGCAACCGATTATCGAAGCATTCGAACGCGCCTCTAAAAAGTAAAACATCATGTCGATTCAAATTACCAAGCTCGATTCCACCCAAGCCGATTTCAAAAAGTCCCTGGATGCCCTGCTGGCATTTGAAGCGAGTACTGATGAAGCGATCGAACGCGCCGTCGGCGGCATCCTGGCCGACGTCAAGGCGCGCGGCGACGCCGCCGTGCTGGAATACACCAACCGCTTCGACCGCATTCCGAACGGTGGCGCCTCCAGCATGGCCGCCTTTGATATTCCCGAAGCCGAACTGCAAGCCGCGCTGGCCGCGATTCCGGCAGCGCAGCGCGACGCGCTGCACATTGCCGCGCAACGCATCCGCGTATTCCACGAGCGCCAGAAGCAGGAACTGAACGGCTTCACCTACACCGAAGCCGATGGCACGGTGCTGGGCCAGAAAGTCACGCCGCTGGACCGCGTGGGCATCTACGTCCCCGGCGGCAAGGCCGCCTATCCATCGTCGGTGCTGATGAACGCGATACCCGCGCACGTCGCCGGCGTTGAAGAGATCATCATGGTGGTGCCGACTCCGGACGGCGTGAAGAACCAGATGGTGCTGGCCGCCGCCGCGATTGCCGGCGTCACCCGCGTCATCACCATCGGCGGCGCGCAGGCTGTCGCCGCGCTGGCGCACGGCACCGAGACGATCGCACCGGTCGACAAGATCGTCGGCCCCGGCAACGCCTACGTGGCCGCCGCCAAGCGCCGCGTGTTCGGCATCGTCGGCATCGACATGATCGCCGGCCCTTCCGAAATCCTGATCGTCTGCGACGGCACCACCGATCCTGACTGGGTCGCGATGGATTTGTTCTCGCAGGCCGAGCACGACGAGCTGGCGCAAGCCATCTTGCTGTGCCCCGACGCCGACTACATCGCCAAGGTGGAAGCAAGCATCAACAAGCTGCTGCCGACGATGCCGCGCGCGGAAGTGATCCGCACCTCGCTGACCGACCGCGGCGCCCTGGTGAAAGTGCGCGACATGGCCGAAGCCTGCGCCATCGCCAACAGCATCGCCGCCGAACACCTGGAAATCTCGGCCGAGAACCCGCAGCAGTGGGCCGACCAGATCCGCCACGCCGGCGCCATGTTCCTCGGCCGCTATTCGTCCGAATCGCTGGGCGACTACTGCTGCGGCCCTAACCACGTGCTGCCGACGTCGCGCACCGCGCGCTTCTCGTCGCCGCTGGGCGTGTACGATTTCCAGAAACGCTCGTCGATCATTCACGTCAGCGAAGCCGGCGCACAAACGCTGGGCAAGGTCGCGGCGGAACTGGCCTACGGCGAGGGCTTGCAAGCCCACGCCCGCAGCGCGGAGCTGCGCCTCAAATGAGTGAAGCATGGATCAATCAGGTCTTCTGTGAGGATGCGCTGACCGGCCTGGCGCGCATCCCGGACGGTTCCATCGACCTGATACTGACCGACCCGCCGTACAACCTGGGCAAGGACTACGGCAACGACTCCGATTCGCAAACGGTGGAAGAGTACCTGCGCTGGACCGAGCAATGGATCGACGCCGCGCTGCCGAAGCTCAAGCCCAACGGCAGCCTGTACATCTTCCTGACCTGGCGCTTTTCGCCGGAGATCTTCGTGCTGCTGAAAAAGCGCATGACGATGATGAACGAGATTATCTGGGACCGCCGCGTGCCGTCGATGGGCGGCAGCGTGCGCAGCTACTCGTCGGTGCACGACACCATCGGCTTCTTCGTGCGCCGCAAGGATTACTACTTCGACCTGGACTCGGTGCGCATTCCGTACGACGCCGAAACCAAGAAAGCCCGTTCGCGCTCGATCTTCATCGGCGCCAAGTGGCTGGAAGTGGGCTACAACCCCAAGGATTTGTGGAGCGTGTCGCGCCTGCACCGGGAGCATCCCGAGCGCGCCGACCATCCGACGCAAAAGCCGCTGGAGATCATCGAGCGCATGCTCAAGGCCTCGTGTCCGCCGGACGGCGTGGTGCTGGACCTGTTCATGGGCAGCGGCACGACGGCGATCGCCGCCAAGCGATGCGGACGCAATTTCGTCGGTTTCGAACTGAATCCAGATTACTGCGCCATCATCGCAGAACGACTGGCCATGCCGGAGGTGCCCGCACCGCCGGAGAAGAAGAAAAAATCCGCTGTTAAACGAAGTTTAGTCAACTCATAGGAGCCTTAGTAAGATGTCTTCCATCGACACCCTGGTCAACACCACCATCCGCTCCGACGTGCGCGCCATCCATGGCTACCACGTCGCCGACGCGAGTGGTTATATCAAACTGGATGCGATGGAGAACCCTTACCACCTTCCGCATCATCTGCGCGAGGAGCTGGCCAGCCGCCTGGTGGACGTGACGCTGAACCGTTATCCGGTGGCCTCCTACGCCACCATCAAGCAAAGCGTGTGCGCCAGGCTGGGCGTCCCGGCCGGCTACGACGTCATGCTGGGCAACGGCTCCGACGAATTGATCTCGATCCTGTGCATGGGCTGCGCGCTGCAGGACCGCCGCGCCGTGGTGCTGGCGCCGACGCCGTCGTTCGTCATGTACCAGCGCTCGGCGCAGTTCGCCGGCATGGACTACGTCGGCGTGCCGCTCAAGGCCGACCTGACGCTGGATATGCCGGCCATGCTGGCCGCGATCAAGCAGCACAAGCCGTCGCTGGTGTTCCTGTCCTATCCAAACAACCCGACCGGCAACCTGTTCGCCGAAGACGACATCGTCGCCATCATCAAGGCGCTCGACGAGAACGGCGCGGGCCTGGCCGTGGTCGACGAAGCCTACGAGCCGTTCGCGCAGCAGACCTTTATGCACCGCCTGCCGGAATTTAACAATCTTGTGGTCATGCGCACCGTATCGAAGCTGGGCCTGGCCGGCATCCGCCTGGGTTACATGTCGGCGGCGCCGCAATTGCTGGCGGAGTTCGACAAAGTGCGGCCTCCTTACAACATCAACGTGTTGACGCAGGCAGCGGCCGAATTCGCGCTCGACCACGTGGAGGTGCTGAACCAGCAGGCCACCGCTTTGCGCGCCGCACGCGCCGATCTGGCGGCTGCATTGGCCGCTATGCCCGGCGTCGAGGTCTTCCCCTCGGCGGCGAATTTTATCTTGATACGGGTGCCAAATTCCGACGATGCCTACGCGAAACTGCTGTCTCGCAAGGTATTAGTCAAAAATGTAGGTAAAATGCACGATGTGCTGGCCAATTGTTTGCGTATCACGGTCAGTACCCCGGAAGAGAATTCCACCTTCCTCGATGCGTTCGCCGCATCGCTGGCATCCTAACGTTATAGCCATCGCCATCGCGAGCCCTTCATGAACCGCACCGCAGAAATCATCCGCAACACCAACGAGACGCAAGTCCGCGTTTCCATCAACCTTGACGGCACCGGCCAGCAAAAGCTGAACACCGGCGTGCCCTTCCTGGACCACATGCTGGACCAGATCGCCCGTCACGGCCTGTTCGACCTGGACGTGGAAGCCACCGGCGACATCCATATCGACAACCACCACACGGTGGAAGACGTCGGCATCACCCTCGGCATGGCCGTGGCCAAGGCCATCGGCGACCGCAAGGGCATCGTCCGCTACGGCCACTCGTATGTGCCGCTGGACGAGGCGCTGTCGCGCGTGGTGCTGGATTTCTCCGGCCGTCCAGGCATCGAGTACCACATTCCGTTCACGCGCGCGATGATCGGCACCTTCGACGTCGACCTGACGCTGGAATTCTTCCGCGGCTTCGTCAATCACGCCCTGGTCACGCTGCACATCGATAACCTGCGCGGCACCAACGCCCACCATCAATGCGAAACCGTGTTCAAGGCCTTCGGCCGCGCGCTGCGCATGGCGTCCGAGCTGGACCCGCGCGCCGCCGGCACGATCCCGTCGACCAAGGGCAGTCTGTAACGAGTTTGCACACCACACATCATGAAAAAAATCGTAGTAGTTGATTACGGCATGGGTAATCTGCGCTCGGTCGCGCAGGCCCTGCGCGCCGTCGCGCCCGAAGCCAATGTGCTGATTTCCGGCGAAGTGGCCGACATCGAATCCGCCGACCGCATCGTGCTGCCCGGCCAGGGCGCCATGCCGGACTGCATGCGCAGCCTGCGCGAGTCCGGCGTCCAGGAGGCGCTGCTGGTGGCCGCCAAAACCAAGCCGCTGATGGGCGTATGCATCGGCGAGCAGATGCTGTTCGACGTCAGCGAGGAAGGCGATGCCGCCGGCCTCGGCCTGTTGCCGGGCAAGGTGGTGCGCTTCCAGCTGGACGGCCAGGTCCAGGAAGACGGCTCGCGCTTCAAGGTGCCGCAAATGGGTTGGAACCAAGTCCACCAAAACGCGTCTCACCCGATGTGGCAGGACATTGCCGACAACAGTTACTTCTATTTCGTGCACAGCTATTTCGCCCAGCCTGAGCGGACCGAGCACACCGTCGGACAAACTGTCTACGGTGCGGCGTTCAGTTGCGCCGTCGCCCGTGATAATATTTTTGCTACCCAGTTCCACCCGGAGAAAAGCGCCGCGGCCGGATTGCAGTTGTACAAAAATTTCGTTCACTGGAACCCTTGATTTCATTTACCCCTTAAATCTACTGAAACCATCATGCTGCTCATTCCTGCCATCGACCTCAAAGACGGTCACTGCGTTCGCTTGAAACAAGGCGATATGGAACTCGCCACCGTATTCTCCGAAGACCCGGCCGACATGGCCCTGCACTGGCTCAAGCAAGGCGCGCGCCGCCTGCACCTGGTCGACCTGAACGGCGCCTTCGCCGGCAAGCCGAAGAACGAAGGCGCGGTCAAGGCCATCCTGAAAGTGGTGCAGGAATACGCCGAAGAAAACGACCTGGACGAAATCCCCGTGCAGCTGGGCGGCGGCATCCGCGACCTCGACACCATCGAGCGCTACCTGGACGCCGGCATCAGCTACGTCATCATCGGCACCGCCGCGGTCAAAGAACCGGGCTTCCTGCACGACGCCTGCGGCGCCTTCCCGGGCCACATCATCGTCGGCCTGGACGCCAAGGACGGCAAGGTCGCCACCGACGGCTGGAGCAAGATGTCCGGCCACGAAGTGATCGACCTGGCCAAGAAGTTTGAAGCCTACGGCGTCGAATCGATCATCTACACCGACATCGGCCGCGACGGCATGATGGGTGGCGTGAACATCGAAGCCACCGTCAAGCTGGCGCAAGCGGTCAAGATCCCGGTCATCGCGTCGGGCGGCCTGCACAACCTGGGTGACGTCGAAGCGTTGTGCGCTGTCCAGGACGAAGGCATCGAAGGCGTGATCTGCGGCCGTTCGATTTACGAAGGCACCATCGACCTGGCTTCGGCCCAGTTGCGCGCGGATGAACTGAGCGGCGACCTGGAAGTCGACTCGGAAGAAAACTAAAGTTAAATACCATGCTCGCTAAACGCATCATCCCCTGCCTGGACGTGACCAACGGCCGCGTCGTCAAAGGCGTCAATTTCACCGAGCTGCGCGACGCCGGCGACCCGGTGGAAATCGCCCGCCGCTACGACGAGCAGGGCGCCGACGAACTGACCTTCCTCGACATCACCGCCACCAGCGACAACCGCGGCCTGATCCTGGACATCATCGAAGCCGTCGCTTCGCAGGTGTTCATCCCGCTGACGGTGGGCGGCGGCGTGCGCGAAGTGGCCGATG
Organism: Duganella sp. S19_KUP01_CR8; assembly: GCF_036688705.1. NCBI lineage: Bacteria > Pseudomonadati > Pseudomonadota > Betaproteobacteria > Burkholderiales > Oxalobacteraceae > Duganella > Duganella sp. S19_KUP01_CR8. Next base: position 87,412 of record NZ_JAQQPR010000013.1, read on the forward strand.
TGCGCCGCCTGCTCAACGCCGGCGCGGACAAGGTCAGCATGAACTCGTCGGCGGTGTCGAATCCGCAGCTGGTGTTCGACGCCTCGCAAAAGCACGGCTCGCAATGCATCGTGGTGGCGATCGACGCCAAGCAGATTGCGCCGGGCAAGTGGGAAGTGTTCACCCACGGCGGCCGCAAGGCCACCGGCATCGACGCCATCGAATGGGCCAGGAAAATGGAACAGCTGGGCGCCGGCGAAATCCTGCTGACCAGCATGGACCGCGATGGCACCAAGTCCGGCTTCGACCTGGGCCTGACGCGCGGCGTGTCCGACGCGGTCGGCATCCCGGTGATCGCCTCGGGCGGCGTCGGCGGCCTGCAGGACCTGGCCGACGGCATCAAGCTGGGCAAGGCCGACGCGGTGCTGGCGGCCAGTATCTTCCACTACGGCCAGCACACCGTGCAAGAAGCCAAGCGCTTCATGGCGCAGCAGGGCATTCCGATGCGCCTGGCGTAGTTTCATAACAGTTGGGAAAGCAAGATGTCGATCACCGCAAGCGCCTTGGCCAAGGCTAAATGGCTGAAGAAAATCCAGTGGGACGAGCACGGCCTGGTGCCGGTCATCGCCCAGGAAGCTGGCAGCAACGATGTGCTGATGTTCGCCTGGATGAACCGCGACGCGCTGGCCAAGACGGTCGAGCTGGGCGAGGCCGTCTACTGGAGCCGCTCGCGCAAGAAGCTGTGGCACAAGGGCGAGGAGTCCGGCCACGTGCAAAAAGTGCTGGAGATCCGCCTCGACTGCGACGAGGACGTGGTGCTGCTGAAGATCGAGCAGGCCGGCGGCATCGCCTGCCATACCGGCCGCCATTCCTGCTTCTTCCAGAAGTTCGAGGGCGACGCACTGGAAGGCGACTGGCAGAACACCGAGCCGGTGCTGAAAGACCCGTCGGAGATCTACACCCCCGCCACCGTGGCGAAAACCAAAGCAAAGAAATCGACATGAGCACTATCCTGGACCGCCTGGCCGACATCATCGAGTCGCGCAAACTGGCCAACGGGGGCGATCCCGCGACGTCCTACACCTCCAAGCTGTTCGCCAAGGGCGACGACGCCATCCTCAAGAAGATCGGCGAGGAAGCCACCGAAACCGTGATGGCCGCCAAGGATGCGCGCGCCGGCGGCGACAGCGGCAAGGTGCTGTACGAGGTGGCCGACTTGTGGTTCCATACGCTGGTGCTGCTGGCCCAGTTCGATCTGAAGCCGCAGCAGGTGCTCGACGAGCTGGCGCGCCGCGAAGGCGTGTCCGGCATCGACGAAAAAGCCGCTCGCAAGGAATAATTCCCCCATTTACGGAGTCGTTGTGGAAAACTGCCTGTTTTGCAAAATAGCCGAAAAGAAAATCCCCTCAGCCATCGTCTACGAAGATGAAGACCTGCTGGCCTTCAAAGACATCAACCCGGCCGCGCCGGTGCATTTGCTGGTGATCCCGAAGAAACATTTCGCAACCTTGTCGGATTGCAGCGCCAACGAAGCGCCGCTGCTGGGCAAGATGCTGGCGCTGGCCCCCCGTCTGGCAGAGGAAGCCGGCTGCGCAGTCGGCTATGATGCGGACGGCTCGCCGACCGGCGGTTACAAGACGCTGATTAACAGTGGTCCGAATGGCGGCCAGGAGGTGTACCATTTACACCTGCACGTAATCGGCGGCCCACACCCTTGGCGCGGACAACGCTAATCCGGCTTAGCACGATGGCGTTATATCGATAGCCGCATGACATCTACATGACAGGCTGCGGTTCGCTTATACTGTTGCAGCAGTTCTCGAATCAACGGATAAATTGGGCGCATGCGCCTTGCAAGGGGAATATGATGGGTTCATTCAGTATTTGGCATTGGTTGATCGTCCTGGTGATTGTGATGTTGGTTTTCGGCACCAAAAAACTGGGCAATATGGGTTCGGACATCGGCAAGGCCGTTAAAGGCTTCAAGGATGGCGTCAAGGGCGACGAAGACAAGCCGGCCGCTCCTGCCGCTCCCGGCACCATCGACGTCGACGCTAAAGAGAAGAAGTAAGCTGGGGGAGCGGTGCTCCCTTCAGGCTGAAACACCCTTATGATCGATCTCGGTCTTACCAAACTTGCTGTGATCGGCGTGGTTGCGCTGGTCGTCATCGGTCCTGAAAAGCTGCCCAAGGTAGCGCGCATGGCCGGGACGCTGTACGGCCGCGCCCAACGCTACCTGAACGAAGTCAAAACCGAAGTCTCGCGCGAAATCGAACTGGAAGAGTTGAAAAACCTCCAGAAGGAAGTGCAGGCGGCGGCCGAGAGCGTGAAGGCGGATGTCGAAAGCTCGATGTCGCAGCACGCGGCCGAGGTGGAAAACGCCTGGCACGACACGCCGACCATCCATTCGCCGACCATCAGCAGCGCCACCACCGACGACCTGTCGCGCAAGGCGCGCGAATTCCGCCGCAAGAAGCTGGTGCGCAATTCGGCCATCCCCGGCTGGTACAAGCAGCGTCACGGCGGCAAGATGCACGTGACCTCCGGCGCCGCGCGCGTGGCGCGCTTCCGTCCCGGCAGCAACTCCTCTTCTTCGTTCTACTAAATGACTACACCTGAAAAGGGCGAAGAGACCTTTATCTCTCACCTGATCGAATTGCGCGACCGTCTGGTCAAGGCGTCGATCGGGATTGCCATCGTCTGCATCGCGCTGATGATCTGGCCTGGCCCGTCGCAGATCTACGATTTCATCGCGCGGCCGATGATCGCCTCGCTGCCGGTCGGCTCGAAGATGATCGCCACCGGCGTGATCTCGCCCTTCCTGGTGCCGATGAAGGTGACGCTGGTGATTTCCATCATCCTGTCGCTGCCGTGGGTGCTGTACCAGCTGTGGGCCTTCGTGGCGCCCGGTTTGTACGCGCATGAGAAGCGCCTGATCGCGCCGCTGGTGATTTCGTCGTCGGTGCTATTCATGTCCGGCGTGGCGTTCTGCTACTTCCTGGTGTTTGGACGGGTGTTCCAGTTCATCGCCGAGTTTTCGCCGCAGTCGATCGCGGTGACGCCGGATATCGAGAACTACCTGGATTTCGTCATGTCGATGTGCTTGGCGTTTGGCGCGACCTTCGAGGTGCCGGTGGTGGTGGTGATTTTGGTGCGTATGGGTCTGGTGACGGTGGCCAAGCTGAAAGAGATACGGCCTTACGCCATCGTGGGCGCCTTCGTGATTGCCGCGATCGTCACGCCGCCGGATGCGGTCAGCATGTTCTCGCTGGCGGTTCCGATGTGCCTGCTGTTCGAGCTGGGCCTGCTGGTAGCGCCGATGTTTGTGCGTATATCGACGGCGCCGGAAGAGAAGGCCTGATCTTCTGGCTATGGCAGCCGGGCTAGCAGATGCAGCAACATGCCGATCGTAACGGCATGTAGCACCATTGAAATGCCAAGCATCCAGAATACTGTGGTGAATCGCGCATCGACTCTGATTTTGAGAATCTCGACATCGCGCTTCAGGATTTCCGTATCATGTTTTTGGATTTCCATGCGGGCGATGAGATCTGCCCTGAGAAGAACGAGCTCAGCAGGTGCGACGGTCGCTTCCGACAACGCCTCGCTCAATGCCTGCGCTTGTGCCGATGCTTGATCGCGCGACATTCCGGCTTCTACAAGTTTCCTAGCGTATTCAAGAGTGTCGAATTTAATAGGCATGTTCATGACCGCTCCCCGATTTAATCGTAGCAGAAACCGGCCCGAATGCGAGCCGGCTCACTAGCGTATCGAATCAATGGATGAGTCGTTTGCGCGCACTCAAGTGCGCGCAAACCCATGCCGTCCTACTGCGTCATCAAGCCCTTGATCACGCGCACCGGCGCGCTGCCGTAGCTCAGGAATTGCTCGTGGAATTCCTTCAGGTTGAACTTCGCGCCCAGCTGCTGCTTGCGCTGCTCGCGCAGTTCCATGATCTCGCTGTAGCCGCTGAAATAGCTGGTCAGCTGCACCGACGACACCTGCACCCGATGCCATTTCTCAACGGCTTCGCTGCGCGTCTGGAAGGCCTGGCGCGTCAGCAGGTCGATCGCCTGCTCTTCGGTCATGCCCAGCACATGCACGCTGTAATCGAGGATGGTGTTGGTCACGCTGCGCAGGTTCCACTTCGAATACATCAGCCACATCTCCGGCGCGTTGTCGCCGTAGCCCGACTCCAGCATCATGCGCTCGCCGTACACCGCCCAGCCCTCCACCATCGCGCCATTGCCGAAGATGGATTTGACGATCGACGGCGACTTGTTCGCATACACCAGCTGCGCGTAGTGCCCCGGTATCGCCTCATGAATATTCAGGATCTGCAGGATCCAGTGGTTGTACTCGCGCAGGCTGCTCTCGGCCGCTTCCGGCGTCGCGCCATCGAGCGGCGTCACGTTGTAGTAGGTGCGGTCCTGCGGACGATACGGTCCCGGCGCATCGATGCTGGCGCCCGCCACGCCGGCCTGGTAGGCAGGCGTCGCCCGTACTTCCAGCTGCTTCTTCGGATCCAGCGTCAGCAGGTTGTGGCTGATCACCCAGTCCTGCAACACCGGCACCTGGCGGCGGATCTCGGCGAAGAAATCCTCGCGCTTCACGTGGCGCTCGGACAGCTTGTCGATCACCTTGCCGATCTTGGCAAAACGGTCGGCCGGCTTGGCGGTGGAACCCATGGTCTTGTCCCACAGCTCGTCCGAGATGCGCTCCATATTGGCCAGCAGCTCTTCGCGCGCGGCCAGCGCCTTCTGGTAGGTCTGCTCGGCGGTGCTGCCGGACTGGATGTCGAAGGCGAATTTTTTCTCGTACAGCTCTTTGCCCAAGCGGAAGGTACGGCGGCCGCTGGTATCCATCTGCTTGTCCATCTCGCTCAGGAAGGCCACATAGCCGTCGACAGCGGTCAGCGCCGCATTGACGCGCTGGGTGAACTGCTGCTTCTCCACCGGCGTCAGGATCGACGCCTGCGCCGCCTTGTCCACCTCGGTCAGCAGCGTTTGCACACCGGGCGCCTGCGCGATCGCCAGGCGCGTGTGCTCGCGCGTCGGATTGACGATGTTGGCGCGCGCCGCCTCGTAGTAAGCCGGGATGCCGGCGATGCGCTTGAGCAGCGTGCGCAGGCGCTGCGGCTGGGCCGCGTATTCGGTGTTCAGGATCAGGTCGATCGGACCGGCCACGTTGTAGCTGGCCGGGTTCCACTCGTATTCCTTCAAGGTGGTCAGGCGGAAGCGGTCGCTGTCGAGCTTGTTGATCAGCAGCGCCAGGTCGGTGCGCTGCTTGGCCGACAGCTGGCTGGCGTTGATCGCGCCGAAGCGCTGCTTCCACTCGTCGATGAAGGCCAGTTCCTTGGCCTGGCCTGCCTTGTCGGGGATGGCCAGCGTGGCGGCGGTATCGTACTTGCCGGCGTAGATCGCGCTTTCCGAATCGATGCGCCACAGCGCGTTGAGGAACTGGCTGCTCTGGCCGTCGAAGGAACGGTCCTGGCGGCGCTCAGGCGTGCCGGACGGCTTCAGCGAAGGCGCGGCGACGGCGGCCACTGCGGCGCCGGCAGCGACGGCTTTTGCCTTGCCGTGCTTGCTGCTGCTTTGAGTGCTGGCTTTACTGTTGCCTTTGCTGCTGGCTTTAGCGCTCTTGCCGGACTTGCCACTTTTCGCGTGGGCCGCGTGGCTGCTGCTCTTGCCGCTGCTCTTGGCCGAGGTATGGGTTGTCTTGTGGTGCGTGGTGGCGCCGGCTGGTGCGACGGCGAGCGTCGTCATCAATACAGCCAGTGCGATATTTGTCTTGATCATCTTGAACAGCCTTGTCGATAAAGTGGCCCGGCGTACCGGGCCGAAGCGGAGGAGATTATCACTAATCCGCCGGTTTGAGCGCATCCGGTTTGTAACCGGACGGCTACTTTCGCATTCCTTCTTGCAGCATATTCAACATCTCGGAGGCCGACATGCGGCCCGACACGTCGCTGCCTTCCAGCAGGCTGTCGGCCAGGTCGCGCTTGTGCTGGTGCAGGTCGACGATGCCTTCCTCGATGGTATGGCGCGCCACCAGCCGGTAGATGGTCACCGGCCGCAGCTGGCCCATGCGGTGCGCGCGGTCCGAGGCCTGGTCTTCCACCGCCGGATTCCACCACGGGTCCATGTGGATCACGTAGTCGGCGGCGGTCAGGTTGATGCCGACGCCGCCAGCCTTCAGGCTGATGAGGAACACCTCGCCCTCGCCGGCCTGGAACAGGTCGACGCGCTTCTTGCGGTCGGCCATAGTCGTCGAGCCGTCCAGGTATTGATAGCTGATGTTGTTGGCGTCCAGGTGGGCGCGGATCAGCGACAGATGATCGACGAACTGGCTGAACACCAGCACTTTGTGGCGGTTCTCCAGCAAGCCTTCCAGCAAGTGCGCGAAGGCCGCCAGCTTGCTGCTGGCCAGGCCCAGTTCCGGCGCCACCAAATTCGGATTGCAGCAGGCGCGGCGCAGCCGCATGATCTCGGCCAGGATCTGGATCGATTTCTTCTCGGCCGGACCTTCGACGGCGGCCAGGTTTTCCAGCGCGGCGCGGCGCAGCGATTCGTACAGCGCCGTTTCGTCCGCCGACAGGTCGACTTCCATCGTGATCTCGGTGCGCGACGGCAGTTCGGTCAGCACCTGCGCCTTGGTCCGGCGCAGCATGAAGGGCTGGATCAAGCGCCGCAGGCGATTGCGCGCGCCCACTTCCGCGCGATGGTCCTGCGGCTTTTCGATCGGCGCCGCGAAGCGCAGGTTGAACTGCTCGATGCTGCCCAACAGGCCTGGATTGATGAAGCGGAACAGGTTCCACAACTCGCCCAGGTGGTTCTCCAGCGGCGTGCCGGTGGCGATCATGCGGAAGTCGCCCTTCAACGCCATCACGGCCTGCGAGCGCTTGGTGGCGCCGTTCTTGATCGCCTGCGCTTCGTCTAGCACGATGGTGTTCCACTGCACGCCGGCGAACAGCGCGGACTCCAGCTGCAGCAGGCCGTAGCTGGTCACCACCAGATCGTAGGGCTGCAAGGTGGCCATGGTCTCGGCACGGTCGCCGGGGCCGAACAGCTTCACGTTCAGGGTCGGCGCGAAGCGCGCGGCTTCGCTGATCCAGTTCATGCAGACGGAGGTCGGCGCCACCACCAAGGTCGGGCCTTGCGGTGCGCGCGACAGGATCAGCGCCAGCGCCTGCAGCGTTTTGCCCAGGCCCATATCGTCGGCCAGGCAGGCGCCCACGCCCCAGCTGGCGAGGCGCGACAGCCAGTTGAAGCCTTCCAGCTGGTAGTCGCGCAGCTCCGCTTGCAGAGTGGTCGGCAACTGCGGCACGAAGGCCGCCTGCGCTTCCATGCGCGCAAGATGCTCCTTCCACAGCTTGTCCGATTTCAGGCCGCCGATATCGTCGGCCAGTTCTTCCAGCGCGAACGACGCCAGCGGATGCACGCGCACGCCGTCTTCGGTGATCTCGCCGTAGACCGACACTTCCATCAGCCGGCGATGCAGTTCCTCGGTCAGTGCCAGGTAGCGGTTCTCGCCCAGCTCCACGAAGCGGCTCTGGCTCTTCTGCATCAGCTCCAGCAGCGTTTTCAGATCCATGACCTTGCCTTCATCGATCTGCAATTCGCCGCTGGCCGCGAACCAGTCCTTATTGCTCTTGATGGCCAGGCGCAGCTGCTTGGTCTCCACCTTGGCGGTCACGCGGAAGCTTTCGCCTTCCGGCCAGGCCAGCACGATGGTGTCCGGGTTCATCTCCTGAAGTTCGACCAGCAGTTGCAGGCACAGCGCCGGTTGGCCCAGCAGCCATTCGCCGTGTTCCTGCTCGGCCGATTCCAGCACCGGGCATTTGGCGATCAGTTCGCGCTCGGCGTCGCGTTCGTCGATCAGCTTGCGGCGCGCCTGTACCGGCTTGCCGTTGACGTCCGCGATCACGCTGTCGGCGCCGGCGCCGGGTGCGTAGTACGCGCCGTTGGCCAGCGGCCGCACCAGCACCTGCATCTTCAGGCCGTGCTGGTATGGCAGCAGGTGCAGGTGCAGGCGCATGTCGGCCTCCACCTGTTCCATGTCCGGCGCGGCGCCGCCGATTTCCGATTGCACCGTCACCAGCGAGGAGATGGAGCTGATCGCGTGCAGCACCTGCTGCTCCGCGTGGGCCGGCACGTTCAAGCCGTTGCCGACGATGGCGGCGATGCGGCGGTGCTCGTCGAGGATGGTGACCACGCGCAGGCGGGTCGGCGTCTCCTTGCTGACGATGACGGAGGAGCTGTCGTCCGGGATCGGCGGTTGCAGGCGCAGTTCCAGATTGCCGGGGCTTTTTTTGATCAGCAGTTCAGGCTCGCCGGCCAGCATCTCCACCCGCGTGTCCGGCGCATCGGCCCAGAACAGCAGCGGATGGCCGATCAGCGCCGACGCGGCGCGCTGTGGATCGATTTCGTATGCGAGGCCGCTGGACTGGTAGCTGCGGTGCGCCACCGAGATGGCCTCGGACGCGCGGATGTCCTGCGGCGTCAGGAAGTCGAACTGTTCGGCCTCGAAGCGCAATCGTTTCAGGCCGACGGCGCGGCCCTTGCTCCACAAGCCACGTGCATCGCGTTTCTGCTCGACCGGCGCGACGTCGGTCAGGCCGTGGCGGTTGTCGTAGTTCAGCATCCACACCAGGCGCGTGCTGCCGGCGGCATCGGCGGTGGCGGGCTGCTGCAGATTGATCAGCGCCGTCAGCTGCCGTTGCCATGCTTCCTGGCGCTCGAACCACACGCTCAAGTCTGGGTAGCCGAGGCGCGAACGCAGCGCGTTGGCGTGGCGCTGCTGTTCGACATCGCCCAGATGGCCCAGCAGGCAGGCTGCCTGCCCGGCGATGAACAGATAGCCGGCGCGCTCGGCGTTCTGCGCCAGCTCCTGCAGCTGCGCCTTGCGCTCGGACAGCTGGGGCAACGACAGCCAGAAATACAGCAGACACTGGAACATCTGCGTTTGCAGGCTGTTGTCCCATGCCAGCGCGGCGACGGCGTCGGTCTGCATGGTGCCGGCGCGGATCTGGCGCAGCATGTCGATTTGCTGGTGCACGGCGGTGTCGTGATTCTGCGGCATGCGCACGGCGATTTCGAGGTAGGCCTCGGCCGCCTTCAGGTGCTTGGCATCGCCGCTGCGCAGCATAGCCAGCAGGTACAGGTAGCCGGCCATGCCGCTGAACAGGTGCTTGCGTTTGCCGGTGTCGCGGCGCAGCGTCTTCAGCGCCGCGTCGAAGCCGACGATGGCTGCGCCGCTGGCGCCGCGCAGCAGCACCACCGCGCTGGCGAGGTACTGGCTTTGCGGGCCGGCGGTGCGTTCCAGGTAGCGCTTGGCGTCGTCCAGGCGGCCGCACAGCAGCGCATCCTCGGCCAGCGCCATGCGCAGCTCGGGGCTGATGTCGTCCTTGGCGGCCAGGCGGCGCTGCATGTGCTGCTCGCAAAATTCGCGGATCACCGGCACGGTCAGGAATTCATGCTGGGCGTTTTGCAGCAGCACCATCAGCACATCGTCTTGCAGCAGCGGATGCACGCGTGCCAGCATGCCCGGTTCGAAAGGACGGCCGAAGATGTCGACGATGGGATGCAGCTGCGCCGCTTCGTAGCTGCCCAGGCAGAACGCCAGTATCGGCTGGATCTGCTGCGGCGCCAGGCCGCGCAGGAGGCCCATGCGCAGGCGCGCCATGCCGGCGCGGTAGCTGCGCGGCTCGAAGCTGTTCCAGGTCTGGCGCATCGGTGTCAGCTCGTCGTAGGCGCTGCACAAGTCGTCCAGCGCGTGCGTGCCGATGGAGGCGCGCATCGCCGGCCAGCGCAGCTTGGGATTGCAGACAAAGCCGCGTCCCGTCACGATGCTGATGAAGGCCAGCCGTTCCAGCTTGCGCATCGATTCGTCCAGCGTGCCGACGCCGTAAGCGTTGCCGTCCTTGTCTTCGATGCGGGCGTGGTTCAGGTGATCGAGTATGGCCGTGCGTCCCACCGGCTCGCCGATCAGGGCGAGCAGCGCCAGTATCATTTTTTCGTTGAATTCTAGCGCGTCAAATTCGGCGAGCAGCTTAGCGTCGGCCATGCGGGGTCAGTCTTTCAGGTTATCGATGTGTACCGGCGGCGTGGCCGCCGGGTCGTGCAGGCCAAACATCCGCTGGTAGAAGTACAGCTCCGCCTCCAGCGTGCGGACGATGTTCTCGCCCTTGCGGAAGCCGTGGCCTTCGCCTTCCAGCGGCACGTAGGCCACCGGCACGCCGCGCGCCTTCAACGCGTCGACCATCATTTCGGACTGCTGCGGCGGCACCACCTTGTCGTCCAGGCCCTGGAAGAAGATCATCGGGCGCGCCAGCTTGTCGGTATGGTTGATCGGCGAGCGGGCCTGGTACAGCGCCTCGGCCTGCGGCTGCGGCGCGATCAGGTACTCATTGTAGTGCGATTCGAACTTGTGCGAGTCCTGGTCCAGGCCTTTGAGGTCCGACACGCCGTAGTAGCTGGCGCCCACCTTGAACACATTATGGAAGGTCAGCGCGCACAGCGTGGTCAGGCCGCCGGCGCTGCCGCCACGGATGATCAGGCGTTCGCCGTCGGCCAGGCCGCGTTCGACCAGCGCCTGCGCGCCCGCCACGCAGTCCTCGACATCGACGATGCCCCACTGGCCCTTGAGCAGGTCGCGGTAGGTGCGGCCGAAGCCGGTGCTGCCGCCGTAGTTCACATCCAGCACGCCGAAGCCGCGGCTGGTCCAGAACTGGGTCTTCAGGTTCAGCGTGTTGACGGTCATGCCGGTCGGGCCGCCGTGGCTGATGACGATCACCGGCGGCTTGCTGCCCTCGGGCGCCGCCGCGTCGCGGTTGCGCGGCGGGTAGAAGAAGGCGTGCGAGGTACGGCCGTTGGCGCTCGGGTAGCTGATGCTGGTGGGAATGGACAGGTAGTCTTCCTCCGGCAGTTCCTCGATCGACTGCGCCAGGATCTCCACGCCCTCCTCGGTGAAGTCGATGCGCGCCAGTTCCATCGGGATGGTTGGGCCGCCGGCCAGCATGGCGATGTAGCCTTTGGCCACGCGCAGTTCGCGGATCTCCTCGTAGGGATTTGCGATCGCTTCCAGCTTGCCGCTGCCCGGCAGCAGGCGCGCCAGGCGGCTCACGCCCTTGTCGATGTAGGTGCAGATGATTTCGGAGGCCGAGCGGAAGCCGTACATCGAGTTGCCGAAGGTCCAATGCGGCGAGGCGAATTCCGCCTCCATCGGACACAGGCCCTCGGTGCGATCGCGTTCGCGGCACAGGCGGTACAGGTTCCACCAGCCGCTGCGGTCGGAGACGAAGTGCAGCAGGCCGTCCGGCGACCATTCGGGCTGGCACACCGATTCCTCGGCGCCGCCGGCGATGCGCACCGGCGCGGCCAGCGCGCCATCGTCGCCGATATCGGCCAGCCACAGGGTGGTGCCCTGCCATGGCATGCGCGGGTGGTCCCAGCTCAGCCAGGCCAGCGAGCGGCCGTCCGGCGACAGGCGCGGCGACGAGTAGAAGTCGGCGCCTTGCGCCAGCACGGTCTCGCCGCCGTCGGCGTCGATGGCGCAGATGGTGTTGATTGGCTGGGCGTGGGCGTCGCCCGCGTCATCCCGATGCAGCTCGCGCACGCCGATCAGGCGTCCGCGCGCGCGGTCGACCACGAAGTCGGCGAAGCGCTGCTTGCCGGCCCGGGTCAGCGCCACGGGAGCCGCGCCGTCGTCGGCTACATCAAGTTTGTAGACGACGTTGTCGGCAAAATGCGAAAAATAGATGGTATCGCCGTCCACCGTATAGGCGCCGCCGCCGTATTCGTGTACCCGGCTGCGCACATTGAAGGGGGCTGGAGTCAGTTCGCCGGTGGTCACGCCGTGGTGGCGCAGCAGGGTGTTGCGGCCCGCTTCGGCGGCGCGGCCGGCCAGCCAGAAGATATCGCTGCCATCGGCGCCGCCCAGCATCAGCGTGGACAGGGGCGTGGCGCCGGCGGCCACGCGCGCGGCGCTGATGGTCGATGGCCAGGCGCCGTAGGGCGCGGTAATAGGGCTCATTTTCAATTCAGCTGATGTCATGGCGTCTCCAAAGTCGGGTGCTACGCATGATAGTGAAGGAACGGACTATCATCCAGCAAAAAAAATCCGCGCAGGATGCGATAATAGTCTTTTGACCGATTTCGATTGCCTTCCATGCCACAATTTGCCCCGCTCCAGAATGACACCTTCTTGCGCGCGTTGTTGCGCCAGCCGACCGACCACACGCCTGTGTGGCTGATGCGCCAGGCGGGGCGATACCTGCCGGAATACCGCGCCACGCGCGCGAAGGCCGGCTCCTTCATGGGCCTGGCCACCAATCCGGACTACGCCACCGAAGTCACCCTGCAGCCGCTGGACCGCTTCCCGCTGGACGCTGCCATCCTGTTCTCGGACATCCTGACGGTGCCGGACGCGATGGGCCTGGGCCTGTACTTCGTCGAAGGCGAAGGCCCGAAATTCGAGCGTCCGCTGAAAACCGAGGCCGACGTGCTGGCCCTGCGCGCGCCGGAACTGGGCTCGCTGGACTATGTGTTCAAGGCCGTGACCCAGATCCGCACCGAATTGAACGGCCGCGTGCCGCTGATCGGCTTCTCCGGTAGCCCGTGGACGCTGGCCTGTTATATGGTCGAAGGCCAGGGCTCGCGCGAGTTCCATACCATCAAGAAGATGCTGTACAACCGCCCGGACCTGATGCACCACATCCTGGCTATCAACGCCAAGGCGGTGGCCGAGTACCTGAACGCCCAGATCGACGCCGGCGCCCAGGCGGTGATGGTGTTCGACTCGTGGGGCGGTGCGCTGGCGGATGGCGCCTACCAGGAGTTCTCGCTGAAATACATGCAGCAGGTGGTTTCCCTGCTGAAACGTGACAAAGACGGCGTCAAGATTCCTGCCATCGTCTTCACCAAGGGCGGCGGCCAGTGGATCGAGCAGATCGCCGACATCGGCGCCGATGCGGTCGGCCTGGACTGGACCGTCAACCTGACCCAGGCGCGTAAGCTGGTCGGCCACAAGGTCGGCCTGCAGGGCAACCTGGACCCGGCCATCCTGTTCGCCAGCCCGGACCAGATCCGCGCCGAAGTGCACAAGGTACTCGACGCCTACGGCAAGCCGACCGACGGCAATGGCCACGTGTTCAACCTGGGCCACGGCATTTCCCAGTTCACGCCGCCGGAGAACGTCGCCGCCATGGTCGAAGCCGTTCACAGCCACAGCAAGGCCCAGCGCGCGGCTTGATGTAGTTTCCCAAAACCCCCATCAGCCTGAACGCGCTCAAGATCGCGCTCAGTGCGGATGGGGGTTTTTTCATTGGTGTTTACGGCTCAGTAAAACCGACTTATGCACAATTTTTTTAACTGCGGAAATATTAGGCAGTGCTTTTTTTCTAGCCCGTGACGGCATCGCAAGTCATTGATTATGAAGGATAAAATTTGTGGTCGAAGAGGCAATACATGGCAAGTCGTAAACCTTGACTGACGGCTGAAACTAGTTTATTTCATCATTGTCCACAAAGTTATCCACAAAAACTGTGGATAAAAAATAAAAGTACTTAGTAAACCGTGACTTAGCCATAATGTTGCTGTTTTGCCTGAGGTTTATGTTGCGTTGCACTATTTTTAGGCAAAGTTTAGGCCGTGATAACGAAGTTGTGAACAGACAAACCTTATACATAAGGTATGTCCAATGCAGTCCACTGGAAGTAGCGTATTGTGCTTTGCAATATCGGTGGATAAGTTCTAAAAAATGCTTGATTTCGTCAAAAAATGCATCCTAAATACTTCACTTATGCACAGCGGCGGAGAAAAAACACGAATTTTTCTTCTCCTAGGAAGCATTTTCCAAGTGATTGATTTTAAAGAGAAATAATTTTGAATTTTTGCCCGGTTTACGACGATGCCAAGCCAGAAGTCTATGCTTTCCGGGGATTAAGATTCCTTTGTCCACAAAGTTATCCACAAAAACTGTGGATACTTCAAAGCGCCCCAGTGAGGGCGGTATTTGCGCCCAATTGCCGCAAGAATTTTCTACTGTGACGGGATCTATGCAGGGCCTTTTCCACCATTGCATCCTTCAGATTGCGCTTGATACGCCGCTGAACGCGATTTTCGACTACCGCTGGCATTGCGACGCGGCGGAGCAGCCGCAGGTCGGCCAGCTGGCGCTGGTGCCGTTCGGCCGCCGCGAGGTGATGGGCTTGATCGTCGGCGTGGCGGCCGAGACCGATGTGCCGGCCGAAAAGCTGAAGGACGCGCTGGCCGTGCGCAGCCAGCTGGGGCCGCTGTCGCCGGAATGGCTGGCGCTGGCCGGCTTTGCCGCCGACTATTACCAGCGTCCGCTGGGCGAGGTGGCGCTGCCGGGGCTGCCGAAGAATCTGCGTGTGCTGACCACGGTGGCGCTGGACCGGGCGCTGAAGAAGCTGGCCAAGCTGGACGCGCCGCATGACGGCACGCCGCTGAATATGCCTCAACTCAATCCATCGCAGCAGGAGGCGGCGGACGCCATCGGTGGCGCTGCGGGTTTCAAGCCTACCTTGCTGTACGGCGTCACCGGCAGCGGCAAGACCGAGGTCTACCTGCAATCCTGCGCGCAGGTGCTGGAACGCGAGCCGGACGCGCAGATCCTGATCCTGGTGCCGGAAATCAACCTGACGCCCCAGCTGGAAGGCAATATCCGCGCGCGCTTCCCCGGCGTGATGCTGGCGACTCTGCACAGCAGCCTGTCCGAAGGCGAGCGCATGCTGCACTGGCTAGCCGCGCACCAGGGCAAGGCGCGCATCGTGCTGGGCACGCGGCTGGCGATCCTGGCCTCGCTGCCCAACCTCAAGCTGATCGTCATCGACGAAGAGCACGATCCCTCGTACAAGCAGCAGGAAGGCCTGCGCTACTCGGCGCGCGACCTGGCCGTGTGGCGCGCCTGGCAGCTGGGCATCCCCATCGTGCTGGGCTCGGCCACGCCGTCGCTGGAGAGCTGGCATCACGCCCAGTCCGGCCGCTACCGCAAGCTGGAGCTGCGCGAGCGGGCCGTCAAGAACGCCGTGCTGCCGCAAGTGAAGCTGCTGGACATGGAGCGCGACAAGCCCAAGGACGGGTTGACGTCCCATTTGATCGCGGCGATCAAGCAGCGCATGGAGCGCGGCGAGCAGTCGCTGTTGTTCCTGAACCGGCGTGGTTATGCGCCGGTGATCTGCTGCGAATCCTGCGGCTGGATCAGCGAGTGCACGCGCTGCACCTCGTTCATGGTGCTGCACCGTCCCGAGCATCGGCTGCGCTGCCACCATTGCAGCCTGGAGATGCGCATCCCGCGCCATTGCCCGACCTGCGGCAACGTCGACCTGCAACCGCTGGGACGCGGCACGCAGCGCGTGGAGGAAGGCCTGCAGGCCATGTTCCCGGAGGCGCGGGTGCTGCGCATCGACGCCGATTCCACCCGTAAGAAGGGGAGCGCGCAGGCCGCGTTCGACACCGTGCACCGGGGCGAGGTCGATATCCTGATCGGCACGCAGATGGTGGCCAAGGGGCACGATTTTAAGAAGTTGACGCTGGTCGGCATCCTGAACCCGGATACGGCGTTGTTTTCGCAGGACTACCGCGCCAGTGAGCGCCTGTTCGCGCAATTGATGCAGGTGGCGGGCCGCGCCGGCCGCTCCGCCCAGACCGAAGGCGGCAGTGCCAGCGAGGTGCTGATCCAGACCCGTTACCCGCAGCATCCGCTGTACGACGCGGTGGTGCGCCATGATTACGACCACTTCGCCTCGGCCTTGCTGGAGGAGCGCGAGCAAGCCGCCTTGCCGCCCTATCTGTACCAGGCGCTGCTGCGCGCCGAGGCGCCGGAGCTGGCCACGGCCATTGAATTCCTGACCATCGCCCGCGATTGCGTCGAGCATCCGGGCATCACGATCAACGATCCCATCCCGATGAGCATGACGCGGGTGCACAACGTCGACCGCGCCCAGTTGCTGGTGGAGTCGCCATCGAGGCCCATGTTACAAGCGTTTCTGCGAGAGTGGCTACTCACTCTGCGGGAAATGAAGAGCCGCGTGAAGTGGTCGCTGGAAGTCGATCCGCTGGATATTTAAAGCAAGAAACGCTGGGCGGTGGCGACGATCTGCTCGGTCAGCGCGCGGGTGAACGGCGTGTCGAGGTTCCACGCATGCCAGTTCAGCGCCACGTCGACGTGGTGGCCGGGCGCCAGGTCGACCAGGCGGTCGCTGGCCAGCGCGCCGGATACCTGGATCAGCGGCATCAGGCCGTACGCCAGGCTGCCGTAGATGCACTCGGTGGTGGCGGCCGACTGCGGCATGGTGTGGTGCGGATACGGGCCGTTCAGTTCCAGCACCGTGTGCAGGAAGCCGGTCATCATGTCCTGGTCGCTGACCACGGCGGGCGCCAGCCGCGCCGCATCCAGCGAGAATCCGTCGCCGAACCAGTGGCCGGCAAACGCCGGCGTGGCTACGCACACGTAGCGCATCTTGCCCAGCGGCGTGACGTCCGGCCCGTTGGCGTGCTGATCCGGGTGCTCCTGGGCCACGGCGATGCTGCCGAACACGCTGCCTTCCTGCACCAGGTGCAGCGCCATCCGCTGGTCGGCCAGTTGCACCTTCAGCTGGCAACGCGGCGGCGACAGCAGGGGCTGCAAACTCGTGGGGAACCAGGTCGCCAGGCTGGCCGCGTCGACCGCCAGCGCGATCTCCGGCATGCTCACCTTGTGACCCAGATCAATGTCGAGCGACGCTTCCATCAGCCGGACGTTGCGATGGTGCGACACCAGCCGCTGGCCCAGGCCGGTCGGCACGGCAGGCTGGCCGCGCACGATCAACAGGCGGCCGGCGGCATCCTCCAGCGCCTTGATGCGTTGGGAAACGGCGGATTGGCTGATGCCCAGCGCCAAAGCGGCTTTTTCAAAGCTGCCCTGACTGGCAACGGCGTCCAGCACGGCCAGTGCGCGGTAGTCGAGTGATCCCATAAGCTGTACTTATATAAATTGGAAACGATAAGTGATACTAATACTCTTTTGCTTTGAAGTAAAATTCGATTACACCTATCGTGCGCGGTAAGCTTGCTTTTTGGCCGGAGATGCCGTCCGGCCAAACGGTGTAGACTCTGGAAAATGAAAACGCTACGCACCGAAGTCGCCGTCATCGGCGCCGGCACCGCCGGCATGACCGCCTACCGCGCCGCCACCACCGGCGGCAAGAAAACCCTGCTGATCGAATCCAACGTCTACGGCACCACCTGCGCCCGCGTCGGCTGCATGCCGAGCAAATTGCTGATCGCGGCGGCCGAGGCGGCCCACGCGCTGCACGCGGCGCCGGCCTTCGGCGTGCATCCGGGCCAGGTCCGCATCGACGGCAAGGCGGTGATGGCACGCGTGCGCAGCGAACGGGACCGGTTTGTCGGCTTCGTCGTCGAGAGCGTCGACGGCTATCCGGCCGAGGACAAGATCCACGGCCACGCGCGCTTCCTCAGCGCGACCCAGCTGCAAATCGACGACCACACGCTGATCGAGGCGGAGCGCTTCGTCATCGCCACCGGTTCCACGCCCATCGTGCCGGACGAATGGCGCGCGGCCGGCCCGCGCGTGATCACCAGCGACGACGTGTTTTACTGGGACGACCTGCCGGCCTCGATCGCCGTGGCCGGCACCGGCGTCATCGGCCTGGAGCTGGGCCAGGCGCTGGCGCGGCTGGGCGTGCGCGTGACCGTGTTCGGCCGTGGCGGCAGCGTCGCCCAGCTCAGCGACCCGGACGTGCTGGACGTGGCGCGCCGCGCCATGGCCGATGAGCTCGACGTGCGCTTCAAAACCAAGGTGGTGCGCGTGGTGCAGGAGGGCGACGGCCTGGCCGTCACCAGCGAGGACGGCGACGGTGTGCAGCGTACCGAGCAGTTCAGCTACCTGCTGTCGGCCATCGGCCGGCGCCCGAACGTGCACAAGCTGGGCCTGGAAAACACCGGGCTGGAGCGTGACCATCACGGCATTCCGCTGTACGACCAGCAGACCATGCAGTGCGGCAGTAGCCCCATCTTCATCGCCGGCGACGCCGACAACGAACGGCCGCAACTGCCGGAAGCGGCCGACCAGGGCCGCATCGCCGGCGACAACGCGGCGCGCTACCCGGCCGTGCAGCCCGGCCTGCGCCGCACGCCGCTGACCATCGCCTTCACCGAGCCGCAGATCGCCACCCTGGGTGCCAGCTACGAGGAGTTGTGCGCGTCGTACGCTGGCCGCTTCTCGGTCGGCAAGGTGTCGTTTGAAAACCAGGGCCGCAGCCGCGTGATGTTGCAAAACAAGGGCATGCTGCGGGTGTACGCCGAACACGCCACCGGCCGCTTCCTGGGCGCCGAGATGATCGGTCCCCGTGCCGAGCACATCGGCCACCTGCTGTCCTGGGCCTGCCAGGCCGGGCTGACCGTCAGCGCCATGCTGGACATGCCCTTCTACCATCCGGTGGTGGAGGAAGGCGTGCGCACCGCCCTGCGCGACCTGGCGCACCAGCTGGCCACCGCCCCGGCCTACGATTGCGGCTGCATCGACTGCACGCCCGCGCCCTAAAATACAACAATCTCACACATTCTCACCGAAACACCGTATGCTGCTGGCTCGATGGTTTTTTATCAACGGCAATGAAGATACGTAAAGTCACGGCAGCCGATCTGAAGCTGGGCATGCTGATACCGTGGAATGTGTACGGCGAAAACGGCGCCCTGCTGGTCCGCAAGGGGCATATGATCGCCAGCGCCAACCAGATCGATTACCTGGTGGAGCGCGGCTCGTTCGAAGACCACAGCGGGCAGCATGAAGCATCCCGCGAACCGGACTCGGCACTGCGCAAGCTCAACGCCGCCGGCCTGGAGCTGCAAGCACTGTTGCAAGCCGTGTCGCGGCGCGCCGCGCCGCCGGACCTGCGCCGCCGCCTGGACGACGTGGCGCTGCTGGTCACCGATGCCGTGGCCGTCAATGTCGACGTGGCCGTTGCCACCATCCTGCACAACCAGCGCGCCGCGTCCTACGCCGTGCGGCATTGCATCGATACCGCTGTGGTGGTGCAGTTGCTGGCGAAGGCCAAGCAACTGTCACCGGAAGAGACCGCAAGCCTGACGCTGGCTGCGCTGACGATGAACGTCGCCATGCTGGAGCAACACCAGCGGCTGCAGGACAACCGCCTCGAACTCAGCGCCGCCGACCGCGCCGTGGTGCAAGCCCATCCCGAAGCGGGCGTGCAACTGCTGCGGCTGGCCGGCATCGCCGACCAGGCTTGGCTGGACTGCATCCTGCATCACCATGAAAACGAAGACGGCAGCGGCTATCCGCTGCGCAAGTCGGGCGCGCAGATTCCGCTGCTGGCGCGACTGCTGGCGCTGGCCGACCGCTATTGCGCCCGCGTGGCCGAGCGCGCCTGGCGCAAGACCATGACCCCGCACACCGCCCTGCGCGACCTGCTGCTGGAATCGAACGTGACGGTGGACGGCAACTTGGCCGCGCTGCTGATACGCGAGCTAGGCATTTATCCCATCGGTACCTATGTGCGTTTGATCAACGGTGAGATCGGCGTGGTGTCGCGCCGCGGCCTGCAATCGACCACGCCGCATGTGGAATCGGTGATCGGCCCGCGCGGCGCGCCGCTGGAGGTGTTCCTGCAACGCGATACGCGCGCCGAGATGCACGGCATCCGCGAGGTGCTCAGCCTTGCGCAGTTGGCCACGCTGCAGGCGCCGCCGCTGCGCATGGAACAGGTCTGGGGACGCAGCGCCGCCGTCTAGTCCAGACTAGTTCAGCAGCGCGTCCAGCCGGCCTTGCTGCGCCAGGTCGCGCAGCACGCGGATGGTGTCGATATCCGACTCCTGGTAGGCGGAGCGGCGGAAATCATCGTACATCGCGTTGGCGGCGTCGGTCGCCGCGTCGTGGCCGTCGTCGTACTGGAAGCGCACGTACAGCGTGTCGGCGGTCGGCGTTTCGATGGTCATCGTCAGACTGGACTGGCTGATGTCCTGCTGCGCCGCCACTTCGTAGCGCACCTGGCGCATCGGCTCCAATACCACGCGGTCTTCGATGACCAGCTTGCCGTAAGTCAGGCGGCGGCGGAAGCCGTTCTCGACGCGCTGGTCGATGACGCATTCGTCCAGGTGCGGCACGAACAGCTTCGGCGATTCGGCGCGCAGCACCAGGCCGCTCCACAGCTGCTTGAGGCTGAGCGCATCGATCAGCGGATTCAGCGGGTCGTTAATTTCAATTAAATGTTCGAATTTCATAGGGAAACCATATCCAGGGCAGGCGCACGTGCGCCTCATCCCCGCATGGTAACGCAAATGGCACGATCGCTACTGCGCCCGCTCAGGCGATGCCTTCATCCCAATAGGGTTCCGGCCCGAAGCGCCGGCTGAAGAAGTCGATGAAGGCCTGGCTCTTG
This sequence comes from Duganella sp. S19_KUP01_CR8, assembly GCF_036688705.1. Taxonomy (NCBI): domain Bacteria; kingdom Pseudomonadati; phylum Pseudomonadota; class Betaproteobacteria; order Burkholderiales; family Oxalobacteraceae; genus Duganella; species Duganella sp. S19_KUP01_CR8. The sequence continues at coordinate 107,810 of NZ_JAQQPR010000013.1, forward strand.
GGCGGCAGGAAACGGCGGTTCAGGTAGACGGCGGAAATCATCGAATCGGTGGTCTGGTAGCCCGGCAACACCCGCACCAGCGCGCCGCTGCGCAACTGGTCCGCCACCAGCCAGGTCGATACCAGGCCGATGCCCAGCCCGGCGATGCCCGCGTCGCGCAGCGCCTCGCCGTTGTCGCTGCGGAAGCGGCCGCCCACGCGCAGCAGCAGCTCGCTGCCGTCGCGCTCGCGCAGCCGCCACGGGTTCATCGCGTTCAGCACCAGGCATTCGTGCTGCAACAGGTCGGACGGCTGCTGCGGCACGCCGCGCCGGCGCAGGTAGCCGGGCGAGGCGCACAACACCAGCTTGCTCGGCGCCAGCGGCCGCGCCACCAGCGCCGAATCGCGCAGCGGACCGATGCGGATGGCGACGTCGATGCCGTCCGCCGCCAGGTCGTGGGTGCTGTCGGACAGGCGCAGGTCCAGCTGCACGCCGGGGTGTTCGTCCAGGAATTGCGCCACCTCCGGCACGATGTACAGCCGGCCGAACGTCACCGAGGCCGCCACCCGCAGCAGGCCCTGCGGCTGGGCGTTGCCGTGGCCGACCGCCGCCGAGGCCTGCTCGGCCGCATCCAGCAGCGCCACGGCGCGTTCCAGGAACACTTCGCCGTCCTGCGTCACGGTGATCTGGCGCGTGGTCCGATGCAGCAGGCGCGCGCCCAGCTGCTTTTCCAGCTGCGCCATGCGGGTGCTGGACGCGGCCGGCGACAGGCCGAACTCGCGCCCGGCGGCGGACAGGTTGCGGGTCGCGCATACCCGCACAAACAGCGCCACGTCGGTCAGGTCCAGAGCCATTTTATTGATTTGATGAAGAATGATTTAATCATTATGCCAATTATCAAAGTAAATGCGGCGATTCATACTGCGTCCATCAAAACTTTTATCTGGAGCAAACCATGAAAGCCATCGCCGTCACCAACACCGCCCTGCAAGACGTGGAAATCGCCGTTCCTGTCGCCACCGGCCACGATCTGCTGGTCAAGATCGAAGCCGTCTCCGTCAATCCGGTCGACACCAAGGTGCGCGCCGGCGAAGCGGCCGACGCCGCCCCGCGCGTGCTGGGCTGGGACGCCGCCGGCACCGTGACCGCCGTCGGCCCGGACGTGACCCTGTTCAAGGTGGGCGACGCCGTCTACTACGCCGGCAGCATCATCCGCCCCGGCGCCAACAGCGAATTCCACCTGGTCGACGAGCGCATCGTCGGCCGCAAGCCGGCCAGCCTGGACTTCAACCACGCCGCCGCCCTGCCGCTGACCTCGATCACGGCCTGGGAAGCGCTGTTCGACCGCCTGGCGATCCGCCGCGACGGCGCCGACGCCGGCAAGCGCGTGCTGGTGATCGGCGGCGCCGGCGGCGTCGGCTCGATCGCCATCCAGCTGGCCAAGCAGCTGGCCGGCCTGACGGTGATCGCCACCGCCTCGCGTCCGGAATCGGCCAAGTGGGTGCGCGAACTGGGCGCCGACCATGTGATCGACCACAACGGCGACATGGCGGCGCAACTGCTGGCGCTGGAGATCGCCAGCGTCGACTACGTGCTGTGCCTGAGCGACACCGATCCGCACTTCGACGCCATCGCGCAAGTGGTCGCGCCGCAAGGCAAGGTGGTCAGCATCGTCCACAACACCGCGCCGCTGGACATGGACAAGCTGTTCGCCAAGAGCGTGACCTGGGTGTGGGAAATGATGTTCACCCGCTCGATGTTCGGCACGCCGGACATGATCGAACAACACAAGCTGCTGGACGAAGTGGCGGCATTGATCGACGCCGGCAAGTTGAAGACCACGCTTGGCGAGGTCTACGGCAAGATCAGCGCCGCCAACCTGCGCCGTGCGCACGAGGCGCTGGAAAGCCGCCGCACCATCGGCAAGATCGTGTTGTCGGGCTTCTAAGCGCAGTCATTCCCGCGCACGCGGGAATCCATACTGAGCTGAACGGGATACTCAGCATGGGTTCCCGCCTGCGCGGGAACGACGGTGTGCCGTCCGGGGCTGTACAATGACTGGCTGTTCCCCAGCCAGATCGTTGCCCGATGTCCAAAGCCCCCCAATTCGGTCTCAATGTCCCGCAAAGCGAGGCCGTCATGTACCTGGACGGCCCATGCCTGGTGCTGGCCGGCGCTGGCTCGGGCAAGACGCGCGTGATCACCCAGAAGATCGCCCACCTGATCGAGGACCGCGGCTACGATCCGCGCACCATCGCCGCGCTGACCTTCACCAACAAGGCCGCGCTGGAGATGCAGGAGCGTATCGCCAAGCTGCTCAAGCAGCCTCGGCAGGCCAAGCAGTTGACGGTCTCGACCTTCCATTCGCTGGGCGTCAAGATCCTGCGCCAGGAAGCCAACGGCGTCGGCCTCAAGGACCGCTTCTCCATCATGGACAGCGACGACTGCGGCTCGCTGATCCAGGACATGGCGATCACCACCGACAAGCAGGTGGTGCGGCGCATCCAGACCGATATTTCGCTGTGGAAGAACGGCCTGGTCGATCCGGCGATCGCGCTGCACAACGCCAAGGACGAGGACGAGGCGCAATCTGCCCGCATCTACGCCAGCTACGTGGCGACCCTGTCGGCCTACCAGGCGGTGGACTTCGACGACCTGATCCGCCTGCCGGTGGAACTGTTCCGCAGCAACGAGCCGGTGCGCGATAAGTGGCAACGCCGCCTGCGCTACCTGCTGATGGACGAATACCAGGACACCAACACCTGCCAGTACGAGCTGGTCAAGCTGCTGGTGACGGGCATCGGCAAGAAGCCGATGTTCACCGCCGTGGGCGACGACGACCAGGCGATCTACGCCTGGCGCGGCGCGTCGGTGGAAAACCTGAAGACGCTGCAAACCGACTTCCCCGACCTGCAGGTGATCAAGCTGGAGCAGAACTACCGCTCCACCACCCGCATCCTGCAAGCGGCCAACGCGGTGATCGGCAACAATCCCAAGCTGTTCGAGAAATCGCTGTGGTCCGAGCACGGCCTGGGCGAGCCGATCAACGTGCTGGGCATGGCCAACGACGACCAGGAAGCCGAGCAGGTGGCCATCATGATCTCTGCCGACCATTTCCAGCGCAAGAACAAGTGGTCCGACTACGCCATCCTGTATCGCGGCAACCACCAGGCCCGCATCATCGAACAGACCTTGCGCAAGGAGCGTATTCCGTACACGATCTCGGGCGGCCAGAGCTTCTTCGACAAGGCCGAGATCAAGGACATCATCAGCTACCTGCGCCTGCTGGCCAACACCGACGACGATCCGGCCTTCATCCGCGCCGTGACCACGCCGCGGCGCGGCGTCGGCCAGTCGACCCTGGAAACGCTGGGCACCTTCTCCGGCCAATGGCAGTGCTCGCTGTTCGAGGCGGTGTTCAAGGGCGGCATCGAAGGTCTGCTGAACGACCGCCAGCTGCTGCCGTTGCGCGAGTTCTGCAACTTCATCAACAACCTGGAAGCGCGCGCCAGCCGGCCCGGTCCGAGCGGCAGCGGCGACAACGCGGCGCAAGTGCTGGACGACTTGCTGGAAGCGATCAACTACGAATCCTTCCTCTACGATATGTTCGACGAGCGCGCCGCGCAGGCCAGGTGGCAGAACGTGCTGGAGTTCACCAACTGGCTCAAGGAGCGCGGCCGCGGCGGCAAGGACCGCGACAGCGAAGAAAAGAACGTGCTGGAGCTGACGCAGATGGTGGCGCTGATGTCCATGCTCGAAGGCCAGGACGAAGACCCGGATGCGGTGCGCATGTCGACCCTGCACGCGTCGAAGGGGCTGGAGTATCCGCACGTGTTCCTGGTCGGCGTCGAGGAAGGCATCCTGCCGCACAAGGGCGATCCCGATGCGCCGGCCGAGACCATCGCCGCCCGCGTGCAGGAAGAGCGGCGCCTGATGTACGTCGGCATCACGCGCGCGCAGCGCACGCTGCAGATCACCTGGTGCAAGAAGCGCAAGCGCGCTGGCGAACAGGTGCATTGCGATCCGTCGCGCTTCATCAAGGAGATGGAGCTCGACGTCGGCAACGCCGTGCCGGCCGAGTCCGAAGTGCTGACGCCGAAGGAGCGGCTGGCACGCATGAAGGAACTATTGACCACACCGAAGACGTAATCGGGCCGGCCTTGTGCTAGCATCGGCATGTGCCGTCCTGGCGCGATTCCAACGGAGGTGATCCTTGCGTACCCAACTCATTGCGTCTCTTGTTTTCGCCTGCGCCCTGCTGCCGGTAGCCCGCGCCGCCGACTTCGCCACCAAGGCGGAAGCCGAGGCGATGGTGAACAAAGGCCTGAAGTTTTTGAAGGCCAACGGCAAGGACAAAACCTACGTCGAGATCAGCAAGAAGGACGGCCAGTTCAGCGACCGCGACCTGTACCTGACCGTGTACGGCCTGGACGGCGTGGTGCGCGCGCACGGCGCCAACGCCAAGATGATCGGCAAGAACCTGCTGGAAATTAAGGACGTCGACGGCAAGGCCTTCGTCAAGGAGCGCGTCGAGCTGGCGAAGAAAAACAAGCCGTTCTGGCAGGACTACAAGTTCACCAATCCGGTCAGCGGCCAGATCGAACCGAAGGCGATGTACTGCGTGCCGGAAGACGACATGGTGGTCTGCGGCGGGGTCTACCTCAAGTAAGGCCACTAAGGCGGTAGAATGCGTGCTTTCCAGCAGGGAGTACGCCGTGAGCACCAACGAAGACCGCTTTATCGATATTGAAATCAAACTGGCGCACCAGGAGCACATCGTGGAGTCGCTGAACCAGCGCGTCTACGAGCAACAGCAGCAGATCGACAAGCTGGAGCAGATGTGCGCGGCGCTGGTACAGCATGTGCGCGACCAGGCGCAAGGTGGCGGCGGCGGCGGCGCGCTGGCGCACGAGCCGCCACCGCACTACTGATTACGCCAGCACGGCCCGCAGCGCTTCGACCACGATCGCATGGTCTTCCGCCTGGCGCAGGCCGGAGACGGTGGCCGTGCCGATCAGTCCGACATTCTTGACCACCACCGGGAAGGAACCGCCGTAGGGCGCGTATTCTTTCGGGTCCAGGTACTTCACTTCCTCGAACGCCACGCCGCGATTCTTATAATCGGTGCCGATGTGGAACGAGCAGCGGCCGAAGCGCGTCACCACATTGCTCTTGCGGCGTATCCAGTCGGCCTGGTCCGGCGTCGCGCCTTGCATCGCGTGGTGGAACAGCACCTTGCCGTTGACCGTCACGTTGACGGTGACGCTCTTTTCACGCTGCCTGGCCAGCTCGACCACCTTCAGGCCCAGCGCCAGCGCGGTGTCGCTGGTGAAGGCGGTGAATTGCAGTTCCTTTTCCTGCTGCGCCAGGGTTTCCAGCAGCTCGACATAATTTTCCATCGTTGATCCTTGTCCGGTACAAGACGGCAGTGTAGCCGAGCTGCCCAGACTAGCGGAAGTCGAACCGCGGAGCGGCGGCCTTTTGCTCGGCCTTGGTCTGCCATTCGCGCGCCTGCGCCGCATCCGCCTTCAGGCCCAGTTCGCCTTTTTTGTAGGCGGTGGCCAGGCGGCGCATGGCGGCTTCAAAGTCCAGGTTGGCCGAGCGCAGGTACATGGCGGCGGCGATCGTCGCACTTTGCTGCACGCCCAGTCCGGCTTCGTGCAACCCCGCCAGGCGATACAGGCTGTCCGCATTGTTTTGCGCGGCCGCCAGCTGGTATTGCGCCGCCGCGCGGCCCAGGTCTTTGTCGACGCCGAGTCCACGCTCGTACAGGCCGCCCAGCGCAGCCTGGGCATTGCCGTTGCCTTGTCCGGCGGCGCGGATATACCAGTCGCGCGCGGCGGCGTAGTCTTGCGCGACGCCGCTGCCGGTTTCGTAGGCGTAACCCAGATTGTTCTCGGCCACCGCGTTGCCGTTCTTGCTGGCGGCGCGCTGCCATTTCACGCCCTCGACCGGATCGGCGGCGACGCCGAACAGGCCGTGGGATAGCACCAGGCCCAGCCGGATTTGCGAGCCGACGTTGTTATCGGCCGCCGCCAGGCGCAGGTAGCGCAAGCCTTCCTCGTTGTTTTGTACGACGCCTTTGCCGGTCAGGTACATGGTGGCCAGATCGCGCTCGGCGTCCGCATTGTGCTTGGCGGCCGCCCGTTCCAGCAATTGCAGCGCCTGCGGCAGGTCCTCGGGAACGCCTTTGCCGTACAGGTAGAACAAACCCAGGTTGGCTTCACCCCAGGTGTTGCCGCCGTCGGCCGCCTTGCGATACCACTTGGCGGCTTCGGCCAGATCGCTCGGAACGCCGCGGCCATAGGCATGCAGCACGCCGATATTGCTTTCCGCCCGGTGGTCGCCCTGCGCAGCCGATTTCAGATACCAGGCCATCGCCTCGGCATAATCCCTGGCGACACCCTTGCCATGGTCATAGCGGTTGCCCAGTTCCAGCTGCGCGGTCGCGTTGCCGGCTTCCGCGGCTTTGCGATACCAGACCGTCGCTTCGGCCTGGTCCTTGGACGCGTCCGATCCGTTCGCCAGCCGATGGGCCAGCTCAAACTGCGCGTCCGCCAGGCTCTTGTCCAGCACGGTGCGGAACTGCTCCAGGCTGGCCGCCTGGTTGGCCGCGCCGTTGCTGTAAGCCTTGGCCAGCATGTACAGCGCTTCGGGATCGCCGGCCAGCGCGGCATCGTGGTATTGCTTCACCGCCTGCTGATCGACCTTGATCCTGGAGACGCCCTCCAGTTCCCACACGTACTGCATCTGTTGCCAGGCGCTGACTGGTTTGCCGTCCAGGATGCCCGGCTTGAAGCGGCACAGGCGCAGGCCGTTCACGGCCGCGTCGTCGAGCAGCGGGAAGCCGCTGGAGCGGGTCACTTTGGTGTCGGCGACGCTGCCGTCGGCGGCGATCAGGAAGGACAGGGTCACGGTGCCGGTTTGTTCCTTGCGCAGCGCTTCCTTGGGCCAGGCCGGTTTGGTGCAGCTACTGAAATCGGCGACCGGCTTGGTGCGCGGCTCAGCGGCGTGGGCGGCCAGCGAGACCGTGACGCCGAGCGCTGCGGCCAGCAGCCGCCGGGTGGAAAAAGTCTGGCCCATGGCGTATCCTTAATGTTTCAAATTTGAAAACGGGCAGGATAGGCGGAAATTGGTTATCTGTCTATTACCGGCAGGATAGGCGTGGCGTGTCGAATTTGCGGACCGTCGTTCGTCGTAGGTTATAGAGGGCTGTCCTCTCACTCACAGGAGATACGATCATGACTACGAATACTGTACAACTGCAACGGGTATTGAAGGCCAAGGCGGAGCGCGTCTACCGCGCCTTCCTGGATGCCGATGCGCTGGCCAAATGGCTGCCGCCGCATGGCTTCACCGGCAAGGTGCATGCGCTGGACGCCAAGGTGGGCGGCGGCTACCGCATGTCGTTCACCAATTTCACCACCGGCGGCGGCCATCACTTCGGCGGCGAGTACCTGGAGCTGGTGCCGAACCAGCGCCTGGTCTACACCGGCAAGTTCGACGATCCCAACCTGCCCGGCGTGATGCAGACCACCGTGACGCTGCGCGACGTGTTCTGCGGCGTGGAGCTGAAAGTGGTGCAGGAAGGCATACCGGCGGTGATCCCGACGGAAGCCTGCTATCTGGGCTGGCAGGAGTCGCTGGTGCTGCTGGCGCAGTTGGTGGAGCCGGAGATACGCGAGTAAATTGAAAGGACGGAAACAGTGGAGATATTCGCCGGAAAACTGCGCTTCGCCGAGGGCGGGAATGTTCGACGTGCTGTCGGACGTTGGTTTAAAAATTTTCTGGCGCTGGTGGGCTTGTTGGCTTTGCTGGCAGGCGCGGCGCGTTTTTTGCTGGGTTACTTCGGGGACCAGCCCTTCCAGACGAAGGAGATGCGCTCGCCTGACGGCAGGTACAAGGCGGTGCTGCTCAACGAGAACGGCGGAGGCGGCATTTCTCCCTATTGCATCGATACGATCGTGGTCCTACCTGCCGACGTGAAGGTCGATGCGCGCGATGATGCCCAGGTCGTTTATGTGGGCGGTTGCGGCAGCTTCCGTGACCTGGCGACAAACAATCTGCGCAACGGTCCGGATGTCAAATGGCTCGCGGCCAATCGTCTGGAGATTCGTTTTCCGCAAGAGAGCGTGGGCGGGGTCGCAGCGATGCGCCTGAAGCAGCATGCCGTCAAGGGCAGTGTGATCGTCACCTACCGAATCGACAGCAGTTACTGATTGTTGGGCTATCGGCCCTTGCGCAGTTTAATGCAGCAAGCGTACTAGAGCAGACCGTAGACTTTGACGATCAAGCTCATCGTGCCAAGGGCCGTGGTCAGACAGATGCTCAGCAGAATGCGGAAGTCCGTGGTGCGTATCTTCATTAACTGCTCGTGTACCCGCACAAACTCGGCGTCCACACGAGAAAACTGGGCGTCCACTCGAGTGAAGCCACCGCGCATTTCCTCGCGCAGTCCAGATATGGCCTGCCCCTGGTAGTCGATCGCTGTTTCAAAATGGGCAACGCGCTCGGCGATGCGGTGCTGTTCCTGCTGGGGCTGATTGTTACCATTCATGGTGGACTCCTCGGAAGCATTTACCACTTTACGCCAGCATGCACGCGCAGCATAGCGCACACGATTGATGCAGGTCCCTATGGTACGGCGGCCCCGGCAGTGAAGTATTTAGCGCAGGCGTTATCATCTTCATGTGGTGCTATGATCTAATGGTCATCCGGATATTCATGAGGTCCTCATGTACACGTTTTCTTTGGCTGAAGCAAAAGCGCAGCTGAGCAAGCTGATCGAGTTGGTGGAGGGCGGTGAACAGGTGACGATCACCAAGCGTGGAAAAGCGGTCGTTAAGATTGTGAAAAGCGACCCGCCCCGCCAGCATGTCCCAAGCTTGACCGAACACCGGGCCGGCATTCGTTATCTGGGTGAGCCGGCAGCTGAATTCATACGCGAAATGCGGGATTCGGATCGCTTCTGATGCGGTATAAAGGGTGACGAGAAATGGGCAAGGTGGTCAGTCGCCAAAGATGTAGTTCGGGGCGTTGCTGCTATCGAGCCAGTGAGCGGCTACCGTACTGCCTAGAGTCGCAGCCTTGCGTAGCCATATCTGGCCTTGCTTGAGGTCCGGAGCCGTATGTATCCCTCGAGTGAGCATGTATCCCATCACCGCCATCGCCTGAACATTTCCACCTGCCGCCGCACGTTGCAGGAGGTTCCAGCCTTCCGATTCGCTTTGTGGTACGCCCTTGCCTGCAAAGTACAACTCACCAAGCGTCGCCTCTGCTTCGGGGTGACGCTGTTGCGCAGCTTTGCCGATCCAAACTATGGCTTGAGACAAGTCTTTATCGACACCCTTGCCGCGCAAGTACATTAAGCCCAGATGCGTTTGAGCCGCAGGAATTTCTGCCTCGGCCGCCTTGCGGTACAAGACGGCGGCCTTGGAGTCACTATGTTCGACGCCAGTGCCGCTTTCATAGTATCCGCCCAATTTCTCCTCTGATGCATGATCGCCTTGATCGGCGGCCTTGCGGTACCACTCTGCTGCAAGAGCCGCATTGCGAACGACTCCAGTCCCTGTTTCGTAGAGACCGCCCAGCTTCAGTTGGGCCTTGGCGTTGCCTTGTTCCGCAGCTTTTTGATAGTAGCCCACTGCTTGCTCAGGATTCTTTGGTACTCCCATCCCATAGGTCAAGCTGTTTGCCAATTCGTATTGAGCATCCGCTTGCCCGCGCTCCGCTGCAAGGAGAAACATTTTGGCCGCATATTCCAGGTTCTGAGGCAAGCCGTTTACGCCGCGATAGAGCATGCCCAATTTGTATACGGCCGTCATATCCCCTTTCAATGCAGAGGCACGATAGGCTTCTGCTTGGGCCAAGGCTTCTTTCGTCTGTTCCGGTGTTTCGATCGTCCACACATATTGCATCTGCGTCCAGGCTCCGACCGTTATGCCATTAACCTTTGCAGGGCTAAATTGACAGCGCTCGATGCCGCGTTGCGCTGCCTCGTCTAATAATGGAGCGCCGCTTGACTTGACGATGACTGAGTCCCGGACCGTCCCGTCTTCGTCAATCAGGAAAGACAGCGTTACAGTGCCTGTTTGCTCCTTGCGCAGAGCTTCCTTGGGCCACTCGGGCTTCTGGCAGCTATTGAAGTTCGCTATTGGGCGTGTGTCTTGCTGCTCGCCGGCGGATATACTGCCTGCGCTCGCCAACATGGCCAAGCCTAGTGCTGGAGTCAGGATCTTTTTTTTGAAAATGTTCGATTTCATCGCAGCGCTATGAAGGAGTTGTGGCAGCGAAGTGTATGTGGATAAGTAAAGCTTGTCGAGTTGCGTGTCCGCACCCGTTTAACGCATCGGGAGCAGACCAAAGACCTTGATGAGCAAGCCCATGGTGCCGAGGGCCGTGGTCAAGCAGATACTCAACAGAATGCGGAAGTCCGTGGTGCGTATCTTCAGCAGTTGCTCATGTACGCGAACGAACTCGGCGTCCACACGGGCGAAGCCAGCCCGCGTTTCGTCGCGCAGCCCAGATATGGCCTGCCCCTGGTAGTCGATCGCCGTCTCAACACGGGCAACGCGCTCGGCGATGCGGTGCTGTTCCTGCTGGGGCTGATTGTTGCCGTTCATAGTGGACTCCTCGGAGGCATCGACTACTTTACGCCAGCTTGCCTGCGCAGCATAGAGCACACGATTGATACAGGTCTGAACGCTATAGCTGACCCGGCAGTGAAGGATTCGGTTAAGCTTGCCGTACTTTCAAAAAGCAGCAGGGAGCAGGCATGGGCAAAGGCAGGTTGGAAGCATTCAGCGATGGTGTCATCGCGATCATCATCACCATCATGGTGCTGGAACTAAAGGTGCCGCATGGTGCGGAATGGGCGACGCTGCTGCCTTTGTGGCCGGTGTTTCTCAGCTATGTGCTGAGCTTCATTTACGTTGGAATATATTGGAATAATCACCACCACTTGGTCCATACGGCTACCCAAGTCACCGGCGGGGCGCTGTGGGGAAATCTACATCTGTTGTTCTGGCTGTCGCTAGTGCCATTCGTGACCGGGTGGATGGGTGAGAACCATTTCGCTGCCGTGCCGCTGGCCTGCTATGGCTTAGTGCTGTTCATGTGCAGTGTCGCGTACTTTATCCTCGCAACCTGTCTTGCTGCAAACAACGAAGCGTTAAAGATTGCGCTAGGCAAGGATCGCAAGGGGAAGCTGTCCACGCTGCTGTATGCAGTAGGCATCGGTGTATCGCTTGTGACGCCGATGGCTGGTTTTGCAGTCTACATCTTTGTCGCAATGATCTGGTTCGTCCCTGATCGCAGGTTCGAGCGCAGGTAATGATGGGGGAGCATCCCACACGGACAGGCTTATAGGTGTCGAAAAGGTGCGCGACAATGAACCGAAACGCACGAAATACCGGTTAGATAAGATCAATGCGTCGCATGGCACGGTGTATGGAGAGATAATCGGTGATGCCTTCATGAAACGGAGCTTCATGGGTCCGCTTGAAACTGAAGCGTGGGCCTACAGAGAGTGCAAGAAGGGGAGGTAGCCTAGCTGAACAAGCGCCGCCCCACACCGCGATTCCCTTGACTACTTGCGGGCCTTCTGCTTACCTATTGCTTTCATTAGGTGATTGACCGCACCGGTAAGCTCGGCCTCGTCTTTCAGCGCAACGTTCATACGGTCTACCAACTCCGTTAAAACGATACGGATGCTGGTTGCAAGTTGCAAGCACTCGTCGTCTGTAGTGGCGTGAAGACCTTCGCTTAGCGCTGAGTGAAGTAGCATAAGGGGGTTATGCCCGTTAATTAGCAGTATTTGCGGGATGGCGTGTTTGATTGACTCGATAGCTTTTGAAAATTGGACTTCTGCTTGTGCGGCCACCAGTTCAGATAACACCTCTTCTGCTGCACCAAGCCGAGCAGCGACGCGATGCACCTCGGCTAAGATGCGCCCTTTTTGGTTTTCTACTACACGGCGATAGTATGCAAATGCAGCGATTCCAAGCCCTTGATTCTCACAGCGACGCCCCTTTAGGAAATAGTCACGCTCGCCGCCAATTAGGCTGATTACTTTTGCAGGCGTAGGTGGCCCAAAAGGCGGTTCTTCACCAAATTTGAAAAGGTAGCCATTATCACCTTCTTCGTCGGGCAATACCGTCACCGCATACGTCTTCTTCGTTTTGCGACAGTGGCGGCAGATGAACTCAACGAAATGTTCGGTAGTGCTTTCGCGCTTTATGGCGTGGATGCCAGTGTGGGCGAAATACCTAACACCCTGACAGTCGTCCGAATCGCAATGAAGCTGGACTAATGGAACTCTCAGGACGGGTATGTAAGAATTTCCTTGCCGGGATGAAGCGATGATTTCGTCTACCATCGCCCCCTTGCCGGGCTGACAGGATTCAAAAAAAGTCTTCAAACTTATGCGCTCGGCAGGTGGGTTCTGCTCTTCAGTCACTGGCGTTAACAAAGTGGTCATGTTGAGTTGTACTGTTGATGGTCAAATGAATTCGTTACCGTAGTACCGTCTAGCTGGAAAGAAATCATGGAACTGGTAGGGTGTAGCCGTGGCATGGTCGCAAAACAAGCAGCGCTGCCAGGTACCTTAAATCGAAGCCTGAGGATTGTTCCTCTGTCCACCGGCTTGTTAAATCGCCCAGTGGCCCCCTCAGGATTTTTTTTAGGTGTCCGATCAGAAGGGTATATCAGTCGTCTCTTCTTTCGGGGTCCGATGAAGGACGAACAAGTCTTCGTTCGCGTCCAACCAAATCCAGCCAGTCTCCGTCAGTTCAAGGCAGGCATATATTTCACCGTCACGTTCGTCTTCCTCTGAGGTTTCGTTTATGAACCCCTTCGCTAATAAGCGCCGCACGCCTAAGTTGAAACCAATCAGTGTTACACCAGCGGCCTCCGCATCGCGCCTTGCGGAATAAAGTGCCACCGCGCTTCCCGGACTGGCACCACCAGCCAAAATAGCCACAACGCGCACTTCAACTGACGACAGGCCATCGACCGGCGAAACCGCATCGTTCGCAGACATTACCTGCAAAGTTTCGGCCTTTTTGACGTAAGCAGTTATCTTTGCCGTGATCGCGTCACGCAGCGCATCGAAGTCACTGGGTGATTCGGTTTTGTAGGTGATGATCGTGCGGTGCTGAATATCGAAAGGGAACTTCGTACGCCCTTCTTTACACACCATCACGACCTGCTTGCCTTGAGAAAAAGCGTACCCCAGTTCGTACCAGACGTTCGGGTTGTCCTCGCTGATGTCGGCAAGGCAGACCACCGCGTTACGAATGCCAGCTTCAATGGACTCAATCGGTACTGATACGCTTGGGTCGTGATCGACACGGTACGGTTCATACCCTGCGGCGACAATGGCTGGCGCGTACACGTCGTTATACCGCTTGTCATAGGCTCCGCCATCGAAGGGCTGTATCACAAAGCATGTTGCCATTGCTACTCCACATTAAAAAAGACAAGCATACCAGTATGCCACCGTATTTCGTGCGGGTAACGGGGATGTTCGACTGAACAACCGTTATGCCCTATGGATTTAACCGCCCTTGGAAAATCGCTTGAACAACGGATCGTGAACCTCCTGCGCTTCATTCATCCATGCCTCGGCTTGCTCTTCTTGTTCCGCTGCCGTCATGGCTACCCAAACGCTGGCACACGACCGGCATCGGTGCATGAAATTACCGCTGGCGCTCTCGGTATATCCCATCGGCTTGTCAACCACACCGCATTGCTTGCACGTAGTCCAGTGACCGCAGACGTAGTGCTTAGGAACAGGCGAGTACTTGTGCAGCGCGAGAATCGCGGCATCAACAGTGGTGCCCAAGGGTTCAAATCGCACTTCGATCTGGTTCAAAGGGTCCGAAGCGACGGCGGTCCAAGCACCATCGCGTTTTGTCACAACGGGGTCTTTGTAGCCCATCTTTTCCAGCATTCGAGCGAGTCGATCAGCGGCGGAGTAGGATGCCACGGTGAGCCCTTTTGAATTTTTATGAACTTGCGATGATACCCGCTTCCCGACGCCCTACAACTTCATCCAGCGACACGTTGTACTCCAACGCCTGAATCTCGCCCCCTTCATGCATCCTTTCAGCCGTTTCTCGACTGCAAGTCGTCGAGCTAATGTCGCCATCCTTGCTGTATTTGATCGGCATCGGCGTATCGCTGGTCGAACCGATGGCCGGTTTCGCGGTCTATGTGAGCGTCGCGATGATCTGGTTTACTCCGGGTCGCCGCTTCGAGCAGCGCTAGCGTTCTGATTCAAGGCCTTCTGCCTGGCCTTGCTGAGCGACTCCACCGCGCGGCGATACGATCCTGCCACCAGCTCGGTCAGGTAGTCGGCCGGGAACTTGCTCACGTCGACAATGGTCACCCAGTGAAAGCGCCCCATGTAGCGCGCCGGCTTCACGCCCGACACGTCGGTCAGCTCGAGGAAACGGTCCGGCGTCACGCGCAGGCTGAAGCGCCAGCGTTCCGGTTCGCTGGTCTTGAAGTAGGCGAAGGTCTTGCCCTCGACCTTGTAGACCAGGATGTTCGACGGCTCGCCGTGCAGGGTTTCCACCGTGCCGGGGTATTGCTGGCAATGTCGTTTCAGCTGTTGAGTGTTCATTTCGGCGGTGATGTTGCAACGGAGCCTCAGTGTAGCGGTAAAAATGCCAATTCGACAAAGCATTCTTCGGAAAAAGCCCCCGCTTTCCAATCAAGTGCAGTGCAGCATTTTTTGCCAGTGACTGCCGCCATATCACCCTGATATCATCTTGCGCTTCCATGCTGCGCTTAGTCGCGTCAGCATTTTTCCTCGGCGTTTAATGAAAGATGTCACCATGTCCCGTCCTCAAGTGCTCGTAATCGCGGCCGCCCTCGGCCTGGCCTTCTCCCAGACCGTGTTGGCCGCCCCTGCCCCCGCCGCCGCGCTGGCCGGCAACCCGCTGGCCGCCGCCAGCACGCTGCCGTTCCACTACCCGGCATTTGACCAGATCAAGGACGAGCACTTCCAGCCGGCCTTCGTCGAAGGCATGCGCATCCAGCTGAAGGAAATCGCAGCGATCGCCGACAACAAGAAGCCGGCCACGTTCGAGAACACCATCGTCGCCATGGAAAAATCCGGCGAGCTGCTGACCCGCGTGCAAACCACCTTCGGCAACCTGCAAGGCGCCAACACCAACGACAAGCTGGACGCGATCGATAGCGAGATGTCGCCCAAGCTGGCCGCCCACGGCGACGCCATCTACCTGAACGCCAAGCTGTACGCCCGCGTGAAATCGCTGTACGACAAGCGCGACCAGCTCAAGCTCGACGCCGAGTCCAAGCACCTGCTGGAACGCTATCACACCGATTTCGTCCGCGCCGGCGCCAAGCTGTCCAACGCCGACAAGGAAAAACTCAAGACCCTCAACGGCGCCATCGCCACGCTGCAAACCACCTTCACCCAGAACGTGCTGAAGGAAACCAACGCCTCGGCGCTGGTGGTCGACACCCGCGAAGAACTGGCCGGCATGACCGACGCCGCCATCGACGCCGCCGCAGCCGCCGCCAAGGCCAAGGGCATGGACGGCAAGTTCCTGGTCGCCATCGTCAACACCAGCGGCCAGCCGCCGCTGGCCGTGCTGACCAACCGCGCCGTGCGCGAGCGCCTGATGGCCGCATCGCTGACGCGCGGCAGCCACGGCGGCGAGTTCGACAGCCGCGAAGTGGTGCTGAAAATCGCCAAGGCGCGCGCCGAGAAAGCCACCCTGCTGGGCTACGCCAACTTCGCCGCCTACTCGCTGGAAGACCAGACCGCGCACGACACCGCCGCCGTCAACAAGCTGCTGGGCGAGCTGGCCAAGCCGGCCGTCACCAACGCCAAGAAAGAAGCGGCCGACCTGCAAGCCGTGGTCGACGCCGACAAGGGCGGCTTCCAGATCGACGCCTCCGACTGGGCCTTCTACACCGACAAGGTGCGCGCCCAGCGCTTCGCCTTCGACGAGAACCAGTTGAAGCCTTACTTCGAGCTGAACAACGTGCTGACCAACGGCGTGTTCTACGCCGCAGGCAAGCTGTACGGCCTGTCGTTCAAGGAGCGCAAGGACCTGCCGGTGTACAACCCGGACGTGCGCGTGTTCGATGTGTTCGACGCCAACGGCAAGCAACTGGCCATCTTCCTGGCCGATATGTACGCCCGCAGCAACAAGCAGGGCGGCGCCTGGATGAACGAGTACAGCTCGCAGTCGTCGCTGCTGGGTACGCACTCGGTGGTGGCCAACCACCTCAACATTCCCAAGCCGCCTGCCGGCGAGCCGACGCTGCTGACCTACGATGAAGTCAAGACCGCCTTCCACGAGTTCGGCCACGCGCTGCACGGCATGTTCTCCAACGTGAAGTACCCGCGCTTCTCCGGCACCAGCGTGCCGCGCGACTTCGTCGAATACCCGTCGCAAGTGAACGAGATGTGGGCGGTGTGGCCTGAGGTGCTGTCCAACTACGCCAAGCACTACAAGACCGGCGCGCCGATGCCGAAGGAACTGCTGGACAAGGTCATCGCGTCGAAGAAATTCAACCAGGGCTTCCTGACCACCGAGTACCTGTCGGCTTCGCTGCTGGACCAGCGCTGGCACCAGCTGACGCCGTCGCAGATCCCGACCGACGTGCTGGGCTTTGAAGCGCAATCGCTGAAGGACATGGGCGTGGACTTCGCGCCGGTGCCGCCGCGCTACCGCACCACCTACTTCTCGCACAGCTTCTCCGGCGGCTACTCGGCCGGCTACTACGCCTACCTGTGGTCCGAGAAACTGGACGCCGACACTGTCGAGTGGTTCAAGGAAAAAGGCGGCCTGAAACGCGAAAACGGCGACTGGTTCCGCGCCAAGCTGCTGTCGCGCGGCGGCACCGACGATGCGATGAACCTGTTCCGCAACTTCCGCGGCCGCGATCCGATCATCGAACCGCTGCTGGAGCGCCGCGGCCTGACCGGTAAATAAGTCGCAGCAGAGCAAGGAAGCAGGGGCCGGACCCGATTTGTGTAAGAATCGAGTCCGGCCCTTTCATTTTATGAGTAAGATAGAACTATGAGTAACGAACTGCACGGCGTGACGCTGGAAGCCATCGTAACCCGTTTGCACGCGCATTACGGCTGGGAACAGCTGGGTCAACGGATCGACATCAATTGCTTCATCAGCGATCCGAGCATCAAGTCCAGCCTGAAATTTTTGCGCAAGACACCGTGGGCCCGCGCCAGAGTCGAAGAACTCTACGTCGCCACGACATTTACCGACTAGGGGTTGAATATGGACAGCAATCTGAAGACATCACTGAGTTCCCTGCGCAGCCACCTGGCCAGCGCCGGCCCGATCGACGATGAATTGCAGGATTTGCTCAAGCAGCTGGACGGCGACATCAAGCAGTTGCTGGAGCGCCGCGCCGCCGCCGAGGCCAGCCCGGGCGAGAGCACCACCTACGGCCTGGCCGAACGCACCCAGGAAATCTCGGCCAAGTTCGCCGCCCAGCATCCGCAATTGGAGCCGGCCCTGCGCGAATTGGGCAATATCCTGTCCAGCATGGGGATCTAAACCCGCAATGCGGCCACAGGGGTCGGTCCCCGTGCGGGGTCCGACCCCACGGCTCCGGTTTGCGGGGTGGTATTCAAGGACCCGGGGAACCTAGGTCCCCGGGTAGCCGGCGTTACGGAAACGCCAGCATCGGCGGTTCCATACCGCCAAAGCTGATTTCGGGATGACGCTTGGCGATCATCTCTTCGATTTCTTCGACGCGCCGCACCGGCACGTCCACGATCAACAGCACCTGGCCCTGCTCGATGCGCGGCATAAACTGCTTGAGCCGGGTATTCGGCACGGCCGCCGCATTCATGCCGGAAGCCCAGCCGCCGAAGATCGCCCCGCCCAGCGCCACCAGCAGGATGGCGGCGGTGCGCAAGGTCATGCCGTCGACCGGGAACAGCGTCAGGAACACGCCGGCCCCGAGGCCGACGATGGCGCCGATCACCACGCCCAGCTGGGCGCCGTGCACCAGATCGGTCTTCTGCATGAAGCTGACGTCCGGCATGTCCGACGGCAGCCCGTCCCTGGCCATGAAGCGCATATGGCCGATTTCTATCCGCGCCAGCAGCAACTCGTCCAGCATGGAACGGGCGCTCGGCACGTCGGGCAGCATGAAATAAAGTCGGCGTCGCATAATGGTCTCCCGGTGACAGGTGTCTATCCGTTATAGCAAAGTTGCGGACTATAGCAATGTAAATCCATCATCATTTACACTCAAGTGATTGAATACTAAAAGAATTTTTCTTTCAGCCATGAGCGGAGCGGGGGCATTTCCGGTACAATGCTGTCCGATATGAGCTCCCCTACCAATTTATTTGCGACCGTCCCGAAACGGTCTGCCCGCGCTGCCGCCGCGCCTTTCCTGCCGATGTCCCGCGCCGAAATGGTTGCGCTCGGCTGGGACGAGTGCGACGTCATCCTCGTCACCGGCGATGCCTACATCGACCATCCGAGCTTCGGCATGGCCCTGGTCGGCCGCCTGCTGGAGGCGCAGGGCTTCCGCGTCGGCATCATCTCGCAGCCGGACTGGACCTCCGCCGAGGCCTTCCGCGCGCTGGGCAAGCCGCGCCTGTACTACGGCATCACCGCCGGCAATATGGACTCGATGGTCAACCGCTACACGGCCGACCGCAAGATCCGCTCCGACGACGCCTACACCGCCAACGGCGAACCGAACAAGCGCCCCGACCGCGCCGTCACCGTCTACGCCCAGCGCGTGCGCGAAGCCTATCCCGGCACGCCGGTGGTGATCGGCTCGATCGAAGCGTCGCTGCGCCGCATCGCCCACTTCGACTACTGGTCGGACAAGGTGCGCCGCTCGGTGCTGACCGATTCCAAGGCCGACCTGCTGATCTTCGGCAACGCCGAACGCGCGCTGGTCGACCTGACCCACCGCATGGCCGCCGGCGAAGACATCAAGTCCATCCGCGACCTGCGCGGCACCGCCTTCATGGTGCCGGCCGGCTGGCTGCCGGACGACGACTGGGGCGTGCACAACAGCACCCGCGTCGACGTGCCGGGCAAGGTCGACACCCATCCCGATCCGTACATGATGGTGCAGCAGAACACCTCGTCGTGCGCCACCGAGAACGGCGGCGCCAAGGGCGAAGTGGACGAAGGCATGGTCGAGCCGAAGCCGGTGGTGCCGGTCGAGGTGATCAAGCCTATCCGCATCATGAGCCGCGAAGAACGCCAGGCCATGGCCAAGGAAAAGCACAACAAGACCGTGGTGCGGCTGCCGTCGTACGAAACCGTCAGCACCGATCCGGTGATGTATGCGCACGCCTCGCGCGTGTTCCACCTGGAGTCGAACCCCGGCAACGCCCGCGCCATGGTGCAGGCGCACGGCGAGCGCGACGTCTGGTTGAACCCGCCGCCGCTGCCGCTGCGCATGGACGAGATGGACGGTGTCTACGACATGAACTACGCGCGCGCGCCGCACCCGGCCTACGGCAAGGCTCGCATACCGGCGTGGGAAATGATCCGGTTCTCCGTGAATATCATGCGCGGCTGCTTCGGCGGCTGCACCTTCTGCTCGATCACCGAGCACGAGGGCCGCATCATCCAGAGCCGCTCGGAGCCGTCGATCCTGCGCGAGATCGAGCACATCCGCGACAAGACCAAGGGCTTCACCGGCACCATTTCCGACCTCGGCGGCCCGACCGCCAATATGTACCGGCTGGCCTGCAAGGACCCGAAGATCGAGGAATCGTGCCGCCGCCTGTCGTGCGTGTACCCGTCGATCTGCGTCAACCTGGGCACCGACCACAGCAAGCTGATCTCGCTGTACCGCAAGGCGCGCGCGATTCCCGGCGTGAAGAAGATCCTGATTTCGTCGGGCCTGCGCTACGACATCGCCGTGCGTTCGCCGGAGTACGTCAAGGAACTGGTGACCCACCACGTGGGCGGCCTGCTGAAGATCGCGCCGGAACACACCGAAGAAAACACGCTGTCGAAGATGATGAAGCCGGGCATCGGCGCCTACGACGAGTTCAAGGAAATGTTCGACCGCTTCTCGCTGGAGGCGGGCAAGAAGCAGTACCTGATCCCGTACTTCATCGCGGCCCACCCCGGCACGACCGACCTCGACATGCTGAACCTGGCGCTGTGGCTGAAGAAGAACAACTTCAAGCTGGACCAGGTGCAGACCTTCATGCCGACGCCGATGGCCATGGCCACCACCATGTACCACACGCGCAAGAACCCGTTGCGCAAGGTGAGCGAGGATTCGGAAGTGGTCGAGACCGCGCGCAGCGGCAAGATCCGCCGCACCCACAAGGCCTTCCTGCGCTACCAGGACCCGGAGAACTGGCCCATCCTGCGCGAGGCGCTGGTGGCCATGGGCCGCGGCGACTTGATCGGCAATGGCGACAAGCACCTGATCCCGTCGTGGTCGGCGGGCGAAGGCAATGCGCCGGACCCGAGCCGGCGCACGCCGTCCGGCCCGGCGCCGAGCGCCAAGGGCGCCCGTTCCGGCATCGTCGCCAGCGCCCAGCCGCCGGCACGCCATCAGGGACAGCGCGCCAATGCGCTGACCGGTTCGCTGACGGCGCGGCAGTCGCTCGACACCAAGCCGCGCGCCTCGATCCTCGACACCATCAAGGTCAAGAAGCCGGCCGCCGCCGCGCCGGCCAAGGGCGCCAAGCCGGCCCCGCGCGGCCGCAAATAAGCCGAAAATCAGCCGGCCCGGCCGGTCC
Source organism: Duganella sp. S19_KUP01_CR8 (assembly GCF_036688705.1). Taxonomy (NCBI): domain Bacteria; kingdom Pseudomonadati; phylum Pseudomonadota; class Betaproteobacteria; order Burkholderiales; family Oxalobacteraceae; genus Duganella; species Duganella sp. S19_KUP01_CR8. The sequence continues at coordinate 128,538 of NZ_JAQQPR010000013.1, forward strand.
GGAAAGCAGCGTCGCCAAGGTGACGCTGCTTTTTTTTCGTCTATTCCATTCAAGAAATGTTGTTAAATACCCCCATCGGTGCAATTGCGTGGATAATTCAGGCTTGCTCCGACGATGCGTGGAGGCCGCTTGCGGCTACACTGGTTGCAAGCTGGCCACCGGTCCGGTTGGCCCCGCACGCAGACCTCATTCTGTGAACTGGAAGAACATGAAAAACTTTAAATTCCCGACCCTGTTGCTGGTACCCGTGCTGGCCATCCTGGCCGCATGCGGCGGCGGTGGCGGCAGCACGAGCAGCACGCCGGCGGTGGTCACGCTCAAATCGATCGCCGTCACGGCCAGCGCCAGCACCACCATCCCGATCGGCATCGCGGTGCCGCTGACGGCCACCGGCACATATTCGGACAACAGCACCAAGGCGCTCAACACCGCCTCCGGCCTGGTGTGGGCCTTCAAAGGCGCCGGCGCGGTGGCGACCATCGTCCCGGCCGGCAATGTGACCGGCAAGGCGGTCGGCTCCGACACCGTGACCGCGACCCAGGACGGCGTGGTCGGCACGCTGGCCATCAACGTCATCGCGCAGTGGAACGGCGTCGCCGCCGGCGGCAACCAGACCATCGGCCACAAGTCCGACGGCAGCCTGTACGGCTGGGGCTCGAACATCCGCGGCCAGCTCGGCGACAGCACCCAGGCCGACCGCAACGCGCCGGCCCTGGTCAGCGGCGGCAGCACGCTGTGGAAGCAGATGGCGGTGGGCGAGCAGTTCGTGGTGGCGCTGCGCAGCGACGGCACCCTGTGGGCCTGGGGTTCCAACCAGAACGGCACCTTGGGCCAGGGCACTACCGACACCGCTCCGCATCAGGTCCCGGTCAAGGTCGGCAAGGACACCGACTGGGCCTTTGTGGCGGCCGGCAAGGCGCACGCGTTCGCGATCAAGACCAGCGGCGTCATGTACGGCTGGGGGCGTAACTTCAACGGCCAGCTGGGCGACGGCACCAACATCGACCGGCTGGCGCCGGTCGTGATACCGCTGCCGACCGGCCTGAAGGCATGGCTGTCGGTCAGCGCCGGCGACACCCATACGCTGGCCATCATCAAGGACAACCTGAACATGTATGGCTGGGGCGGCAATTCCAGCGGCCAGGTCGGCAACGGCGGCCTGGTGGACGTCGTTTCTCCCGCCAAGATCGGCGCCTTCCAATGGTCGTCGCTGGCGGCCGGCGCCAACCATTCGGTGGCGATCCGCACCGACGGCGCCATGTACGGCTGGGGCAACAACACCTTCGGCCAGGTCGGCAACAATGGCTCGGCCAACATCAATGCGCCCACCCCGATCGGCGTCGGCAGCAACTGGCTGGCGGCGGCCTCGGGCGCCACGCACTCCATGGCGGTGACCCGCGACGGCCAGTTGTGGGGCTGGGGCAGCAACCTCGAGAGCCAGCTCGGCACCGGCGGCCCGGACAGTCCGACGCCGGTGCAGGTGGGCACCGCCAACAACTGGCTGTCGGTCACCGCCGGCGCGCTGCACAGCTTCGGCCTGCGCTCGGACAACACGCTGTGGGGCTGGGGCCGCAACGCGGAAGGCCAGTTGGGCAAGGGCGACAATGCCCAAGCGCCGGTGCCGGTCACCATCCCGAACTAAGTAGTACTACCGGCATAACAACGGACGGCAGGCAAACGCCTGGCCGTCCGTTGTGTTTTATGCCTGAGTATTGTCAGAAAGCGACGATTTCGACCGCCGAAGCAGCTACACTACTCCTAGCCCGCGATTCTCTGGAAAAACACTAGTGCCCGTACGTGATACTGTCCCCACCACATCCCCCGCCTTCGGCGCGCCGCGCCGGCGGCGCCGTGCCGGCCTGACGCTGCTGGCGCTGCTGCCCGCGCTGTGGCTGGCGCCCGCCGCGGCGCAGGACAAGGTCACGCTGCAACTCAAGCACCGCCACCAGTTCCAGTTCGCCGGCTACTACGCTGCGCTGGAGCAGGGCTATTACCGCGAGGCCGGGCTGGACGTGGCCATCCGCGAAGGCGCGGACGGCAACGAGCCGGAGCGCGACGTCGCCGCCGGCAAGGCCGAGTACGGCACCGGCGCCAGCAGCCTGCTGCTGGCGCGCCTGGCCGGCAAGCCGGTGGTGGTGCTGGGCGTGGTGTTCCAGCACTCGCCGTATGCGCTGGCGATGCGCCAGACCAGCGCCGAGCCGGACATCCGCCGCATCATCGGCAAGCGCGCGATGATCGGTTCGCTGGTCGACGAGCTGGGCAGCGCCGACGAGCTGCTGGCCTACCTGATCAAGGAAGGCATCCCCGCCAGCAGTTTCCAGCGGGTCGAGCCGAGCTACAACACGGCCGACCTGATCAACGGCAAGGTGGACGCCATCGCGGTCTACACCACCAACGAGCCGGACACCTTCGACCGCCTCGGCTTCCCCTACGACATCTACAGCCCGCGCGCGGTCGGCATCGACTTCTACGGCGACAACCTGTTCACCAGCGAGCGCGAGATCGCCAACCATCCGGAGCGGGTGCGCGCCTTCCGCGCCGCCAGCATGCGCGGCTGGCAGTGGGCCATGAGCCACCAGGAGGAGATGGCCGACCTCATCCTCGGCAAGTACTCGCGCCGCAGCGACCGCGCCCACCTGCTGTACGAGGCGCGCCAGATGGTGCCGCTGGTGCAGCCGGTGCTGGTCGAGATCGGCTACCAGAATCCGGAGCGCTGGCGCCACATCGCCGACGTCTACGCCGGCCTGGGCATGGTGCCGAAGAACGCCAATTTCGACGGCTTCATGTACCAGACCGGCGGCGGCGGCGCCAGCCTGCTGTGGCTGTACCGCGTGCTGGGCGGCGCCGCGCTGGTGCTGGTGCTGGGCGCGGCCGTCCACTTCAGCCTGCTGGCGCGCGAACGGCGCCGCGCCAACGCCGCCATCCGCACCGGCGAGCAGCGCTTCCGCACCATGTTCGAAGCCTCGCCGCTGGGCATCGCGCTGGTCGATTCGGTCACTTCCGAATACCGCGACATCAATCCGCGCTTCCAGGAAATCGTCGGCCGCTCGCAGGTCGAGCTGGGCGCCATGCGCTGGTTCGAGGGCGCGCATCCGGAGGACGTGGCCCAGCTCAAGGTGCAGATGGGACGCCTCAGCGCGCACGAGATCGGCAGCTTCAAGATCACCAACCGGCTGTTCCGCCCGGACGGCGAGCTGGTCTGGATCGAAGTGTCGGTCACCGCCATCGAGACCGAGAAGGGCACGCATCCGCACCACCTGTGCATGATCGAGGACGTCACCGACAAGAAGCAGAGCGAGGCGCTGATCTGGCAGCAGGCCAACTTCGACCCGCTGACCCAGCTGCCCAACCGCCGCATGTTCCACGACCGGCTGGCGCACGACATGCTCAAGAGCCAGCGCGACCGCTCGCACATCGCCATCCTGTTCATCGACCTCGACCACTTCAAGGAAGTCAACGACACGCTGGGCCACCACCAGGGCGACATCCTGCTGGTGGACGCGGCGCGCCGCATCAGCGCCTGCGTGCGCAAGTCGGACACGGTGGCGCGCCTGGGCGGCGACGAGTTCACCGTGATCCTGTCCGAGCTGGAGGACGCCGACCGGGTCGAGCACATCGCCCAGCACATCATCGACAGCCTGCGCCTGCCCTTCCCGCTGGGGCAGGAGCAGGCCTTCGTCTCGGCCAGCATCGGCATCACGCTGTACCCGGACGACGCGCTCGACATCGACGACCTGCTCAAGCACGCCGACCAGGCCATGTACGCCGCCAAGGGCGCCGGCCGCAACCGCTACAGCTATTTCACGCCGACCCTGCAGGTGGCCGCGCTGAACCGCATGCGCCTGACCAACGACTTGCGCGGCGCCCTCAAGGCCGGGCAGTTCGAGCTGTATTTCCAGCCCATCGTCCACCTGAAGAGCGGCCGCATCCACAAGGCCGAGGCGCTGATACGCTGGAACCACCCGCAGCGCGGCGTGGTCAGCCCGATGGACTTCATCCCGCTGGCCGAGGCCAGCGGCCTGATCATCGACATCGGCGAATGGGTGTTCCGCGAATCGGCGCGCTGGGTGCAGCGCTGGCGGCACGAGCACCACCCGGAATTCCAGGTCAGCGTCAACCAGTCGCCGCTGGAGTTCGCGCGCGAGGACGGCGCCTACGACTCGTGGCTGAACTATTTGCAGGCGCTGGGCTTGCCGGGCCAGGCGGTGGTGGTGGAAATCACCGAGGGCTTGCTGCTCGACGCCAACGCCACGGTCAGCAACAAGCTGCTGCAGCTGCGCGACGCCGGCATCCAGGTGGCGCTGGACGACTTCGGCACCGGCTACTCGTCGCTGTCCTACCTGAAGAAGTTCGACATCGACTACCTGAAGATCGACCGCTCCTTCACCCGCAACCTGGCGCCCGATTCCAGCGACATGGCGCTGTCGGACGCGATCATCGTCATGGCCCACAAGCTGGGCCTGCGGGTGATCGCCGAGGGCGTGGAAACGCCGGAACAGCGCGACCTGCTGGCCGCCGCCGGCTGCGACTACGGCCAGGGCTATCTGTTCGCCCGCCCCATGCCGGCCGAGCAGTTCGACCAGCTGCTGCGCGGCCAGTAAAACCCGATTTCAATCGAATCACTCTTGCCCAACTGAGCCAACTCGGGTGTAATGCCGGACAAATCATAGTAATTTGCTAATTCCGTCGTTATCTTGAAGGGCTGAAATCCATGCTTGCGCTGCTAGACAGTTTGACCCAGGACCACCGCGTTCTCCGGCTGACCACGCCGCTGGGCGCGGACACCCTGGTGGCCGAATGCCTGCGCGGCGAGGAAGCCCTGAGCCAGCCCTACCAGCTGACGGTGACGGCCCTGTCGGGCGACGCCGACATCCCGCTGAAGTCGCTGCTGGGCCAGCCGGTGTTGCTGGAACTGATGACGGCGGCCAGCCGCGACCAGCTGCGGCCCTTCCACGGCCACGTGACGGCGCTGCGCATGCTGGGCGCCGACGGCGGCCTGGCGCGCTACGAGCTGAGCATCGGCCCCTGGTACGCCTTCCTGGCCGCCGGGCGCGACAGCCGGGTGTTCCAGGACCAGACCGTGTTCGACATCCTCGACGCCGTGTTCAACGGCTGGCAGGACGCCGGCAAGCTGGTGCCGCAGTGGCGCTACGACCTGGCCGACCGCGCCCTCTACGCCAAGCGTTCGCTGACCTGCCAGTACCAGGAATCCAACCTGGCCTTCGCCGAGCGGCTGATGCGCGAGGAAGGCCTGTTCTATTACTTCGAGCACAGCGGCGACGCCGCCAGCCCCGGCCTGGGCAGCCACACCATGGTGATCGCCGACCACAACGGCAGCTTCCAGCCCAACGCCCAGGCCACGGTGCGCTTCACGCAGCCGGGCGCGGTGATGAAGGAGGATGTCATCGACCGCTGGCGCAGCGAGCTGCGCTGGACCGCCGGCGGCGTCGACCTCGCCAGCTGGGACTACCGCAGCAACGGCACGCGGCCGGCGTCGGCCGCCAGCGTCAACGCCGACCCGGCCGCGCCGGTGAGCCGCGACGCGCCGGGCGCCTACGCCTACACCACGCGCGAGCACGGCCAGCGCATCGCCGAGCGCCAGGCCGAGGCGCTGGAGGCGGGCCGCGAAATCTTCACCGGCGCCGGCACCGTGCGCACGCTCAGCGCCGGCACCACCTTCACGCTGGATGGCCAGGCCGTGCTCGACGCCGGCGATGCCGGCGAGCGCAGCTTCGTCATCACGCGCGTGGTGCACCTGGCGCACAACAACCTCAGCACCGACATCCGGCATGCGGCGGCGCAGGCGCTGGGCGTCAGCGCGCTGGCGCAGGCGATCGCGCGCGAACAGGGCGGCAGCCTGCACGCGCTGGGCGAAGGCAAGGGCGAGCGGCCGCTGTACCGCAACCGCATCGACGCCATCCGCAGCAAGCTGCCCTACCGCAGCAGCGATGCCGACGGCCACGGCCTGCTGCTGCATCCCAAGCCCACCGTGCATGGCCAGCAGACCGCGATCGTGGTCGGCCCGGCCGGCGCGGTGATCCACACCGACCGCGACCACCGCATCAAGGTGCAGTTCCACTGGCAGCGCGGCGCGCAAAGCCACAGCCGCCTGGCGCATCCGGCGCCGGACGGCCACAGCGGTGCGCCGGCCGACGACAGCGCCGGCACCTGGGTGCGCATCGCCACCGCGTTGGCGCCGGTGGCCGGCGCCAACTGGGGCGCGGTGGCGGTGCCGCGCGTCGGCAGCGAGGTGTTGATCGACTTCATCGACGGCGACATCGACCGGCCGGTGGTGATCGGCAGCGTCTACAACGGCGGCGGCGCGCGCGACGCGCAGAACAACCGGGTCAGCCAGGGCGCCGGCGTGGCGACCGGCAACGCGCCGGCCTGGTTCCCCGGCGAGAGCGGCGCGCACGCCCATCCGGCGGCGCTGTCGGGCATCAAATCGCAAACCATGAACGCCAGCCAGAGCGGCGCCAGTGCGTACAGCCAGCTGGTGTTCGACGACCATCCGGGCGAGCCGCGCGTGGCCTTGCAGCGGCACGCGTCGCCGCACGCCGGCACGGACGAATTGAACCTGGGCCATCTGCGTCACCAGAGCGACAACCAGCGCCTGCAGACGGCCGGCTTCGGCGCCGAACTGAAGACCGCGCACAGCGCCGCGCTGCGCGCCGGCCAGGGCCTGCTGCTGTCGACCGACGCCCGCAATGGCGCCAGGGACAGCCAGCTCGATACGGGCGAGGCGCGGTCGCAGATCGAGCAAAGCCATGCGTTGCAGCAGTCGCTGGCCGGGACGGCGCAAAAGCACAACGCCAAATTGAAAGATGAAGCGGAGCCGGCCAAGCTGGCCGCGCTGGCGCAGATGCAGAACAGCGGCAAGGTGGTGCAGGCCAGCGCTGCCGGCGGCGGCGGTGACGAGGGTGGCGACGGCGACGTCACGGCGTACAGCGAGCAGCATCTGCAGCTGTCGAGCCCGGCCGGCATCGCGGCCGTGACGCCGGCCAGCGCGATATTGGCGGCGGGCGGCACGAGCAGCTTGGGCGCCGGACAGGACATCAACTTCGCTGCGCAAGGCAACGCCTCCAGCGTGGTCAAGGACGGTATCAGCCTGTTCACCTACGGCAAAGCCAGCAGCGCCGACAAGCCGAACCAGGAAACCGGCATCAAGCTGCACGCGGCCAGCGGCAAGGTCAGCGTGCAGAGCCAGTCGGACGAGACCAAGGTCACCGCCGACAAGCTGGTCACCGTGGCCAGCGTCGGCAAGAGCGTCACGGTCAGCGCCAAGGAGCATGTGATGCTGACGGCGCAAGGTGCCTTCCTCAAGCTCGAAGGCGGCAATATCATGCTGCATGGTCCGGGCACGATGACGTTCAAGGCGTCGATGAAGGAATTGACGGGACCGGTCAGCGTCCCCTCCACAGAAATCGCTTACAAGGTCAACGAACTCAATCTCAAAAAGGATCTGAAAATTGAGTACCTGGATGCGGAGGGCAATCCGCTGAAAGATGAGCCTATTGATTTGAAGTTCCATGGCGGAGATGCGAAAAGTATCGTGCTTGATGGTAGCGGTATGGCGATCTTGAAGAACATTCCTTTGGGTCCGTTCGTTGCGAATCAACCCAAGCGCAAATAGAAAGAAATCGATGAACACAGTTGCTACCAAATCCGTGCAGTCGGCCGCCCAGGAAGTATGCATAGACTTGCCCGGAGAGTCTGTGCAATGCTGGCGCTCAGGCGATCACTTGAAAGTTGTGCTGCGCAAGCATCGCGACGTGATTTTCGATTTGCATCTAAAAGGTGGGGCCGTATATACGGTACAGGCGGTTGAGTCAGACTTCTACAATGTGAGGGATAAAAAACTGGTATATGCAAGCAGGTCGGAGGTGGTCACCTTTAAAGATGGAGAGCGCTTGCATTTGTGGGTCACTCGCAATTTCAAAGGGGCGCTTTTACTGAAAAGCGAAGGAAAGTTGTTGATGAAAGTGGAGCCGAACAAGCTCGATACTCATCAATATGACAACGCTCCTAAGACGAAGCCGGCACCAATTATATTGTCCATAGGACAAGCCAACTCACCTGCTAAAAAAACACCGGTGATCCCTGGTATAACACCGATGTCTGTAGAAGCAACCAAGCCTCCGCTGACCAAGCTCTCTGCCGCTCAACTGCAAAATCATATTGCGGCATCTGCACCAGACACAGAAGGATGCTCGGTGGTGTGTGTAGTTGACGGCAGTATTAAAGGAATGCCGGAGAAAATTGCGGAATACTTTAAGAAGGGGGGCGGCAAGTCCGGTTTGGCTGACTTTGATCCGTCTGAAGTCGCAACGCGGAATTGGATCTGGGGCCAAGTGGCTGGCAGTGCAGCATTTGTTGGCGACAATTGGAGTTGGCTACGTGCCAGTCTGGATAGCAAAACCAGCGAAGGGTTTAAGTTGGTGCGGGCGCAGATTCATCTGGTTCGCGGAAAGGCTCGCTTTTACTTTTCGGGGTATAGCAAATTTAATCGTGTGTTCGGCCCGGGTGGGTTTGGACCAGGCCATGAGCGCATCTTGAGTATCTTTGCCGGTGTAGGGAAAACGTCTAGTTCATTTGCCGCTATAGCCAAAGGCGTTGCGGGGAGTTTCAAAGGAAATGCCTTAGTCAGCTTTATTTTTGGGTCTGTTACGGCGGTGGCCGAGTGGAAGGATGACGTGAAAAAAGATGGATATGACTTGACGGCTGCTTTGTTCATGTCGCTATTGAAAGCAATTATTGCTGCGGCGATCGTCGTTGCGATTGTCGCGCTGGTGATATTTGTGGCTATGGTTGGCCTAGGGGCGTCACTGCCCGTTCTTGCGGTGGGGGCTCTGACTGTCGCGGCGGGGGTCGCAGTAAACTATGCCGTGGAAGCCGTGGATAAGGCGCTGGGAAGGGCCGCCACTGGAGACAAGTCTAATACTGACGGTCTGTCATCTGCCATCGCGCCTTATCTGAGAAAAGCTGGTAAGGAAATCCAAGCTGGTTGGGAGTACTTGATGCAAAAATTCCCGAGTGATTACCAGGAGTTGATCTTTTGAAAGACTTGGATGCTATTAATCCGGTATTCGCCAAGCCGAGCAGTTTTGTTTCTGTGACCGCAGCGCTGCCGTTGCTAATTAGTGCGTGTTGTCTTGCTTTGGCTAATGGAGCGGCTGAATCGGTCCCTTTTCAGCAGAACCCTATTTCGATTTTATGCATTTCGATTGTTGTCGTATCGTTCATTTTCTTGTTCGTCCCGCGAATTTTCAAGTGGGACTGGAAGGCACGTCACTTCGGCGTAAGCACTTTGTATATGAGTAGTGTGGCGATGTTTGGCGGCATTCCTTGGCTTTGTATTTTATTGTACAGCTCCGCTCCAATTTCGCTGCGTGGATTCCTTTTTTTCGCTTACGTTTCGCTGCTTGTATGGTGGGGTCTTCGATTTTTCAATCTATACCAAGATATCTATGCTGATTCCAAAATGCGATCGCGAATTTACCAAGAGGATGTGGACTGCATTTATTATCTACAAAAAGGTGACAAATCACTTTTGGATAAAAAACTGAAATTTAAACAGTTTCCTTCGGCGATATTATTCGTACTTTTTGGTGCTGCTGCCTGCTTTGCGATGATTTTCGGAAAATCATTGGTCGTTTTTTTTGGGTTGCCGTTTGTCCACCTCTTTTTAGCTATAGGTGCGATTCCGTTGGACATGATGGCTATCGGTCTTGCCGTCCGTGGATGGATGATATTTTATCGCTTGCCTGCTAGGTTGAATCGTGAATTGGGCAAGCAGGTTTATGTAGATTTGGTCGGGAAATCGAAGTAAGGGTGGGCGTTCTCAAGAACCAAGTGCACTTGATGCCATTGCCGCTAACTGCGTCAAACCGCCATTTATGGCCAGTGCTAGGGAAAGACGATGAAAACCCGCGCTAACGCAACGCTGCAGCTCGCTAAGCTGGCTGGAGTGGTGAAAAACCTGCACGTGGAACGCGATGCCAGTGGCGAGATCGGCATCGATTTCTTTTCCTGCACTGTGGACGGCGAGGTGTTGAGAGGAGGATTTCATCAGGTTGAATTCCGGAATGGCGACTTCCTCGAATTTGCCATCGGCTTTGAGACCGGCTACGCGGCCGTGTACGCCGCCAGAAGTCCAAGCCTGCTGATCTTGTGGATGCCGCCGCATCGCGTCCGGGGACACGCCATACAAAAGATCTGCGATATCAAGTGGAGCTTTTTCTACCCCACATTGGCGGTCATTCTGGTTGGGATATCCGAATTTTTTATCGACAGGGATTTTGGCAAGAACGGCTTCGCCGCCGATTTCTGGTTTTACGTCATGTGCTTTACGATCACCTTGATTATCACGGTATGGATACGATTGCGCTTCAGGGAGTTCGCCGTGGAGACAACCGAGGTGATGCGCGCATTCGGGTACGAACATCCGGAGCAGGTCGATTTGTGGGTTCGTCACAAGACGGCCCAAAAAGCACTTGCCGCTTCGACGAACGCGCTGCCGCCATTGTTGAAACCCTGGAGTTATCGCTATTGAGGCCAGGCCGGGCTCAGGAACCGGACTGCTGCACCAACCCCGCATGCGCCGAGCGGTTCAGTTTGGGATGCACAACCGGGATGGTTCGCATGGTGCTGGTGGCCGCCATCAGCAGCAGCGCGGTGGGTACGCCTTGGCCGGGTCACCTGCTGGGATAGCGGCGCTATTTATGCGGAAATTATCGATGTCGAGTCCGGTAATGACTTGTTTGATGAGCGTATCGAGTTTGCGTCTGCCGCTGGTCTGACCACGCTGCTGCTATCCTTCCTGCGCAAGCTGGGCGCCCCGCTCGGCTGACCCTCTGCCTGCCCGGCCCGAAACGGCGATAATAGCTATCCGCTTTGCTTGTTCTATAGCTAGTAGCTATTGAAACTATTGGAACAATCAATTTTGCAAATGGGGCGAAAGCCCTTAAACTGGCGTCTCAATGATTCACAACCCAACGAGGAAACCACAATGTCTCTGATCAATACCCAAGTAAAACCATTCAAGGCAACCGCATACGCCAACGGCAAGTTCATCGACGTGAGCGACGAGTCCCTGAAGGGCAAGTGGTCCGTTCTGATGTTCTACCCAGCCGACTTCACCTTCGTGTGCCCTACCGAACTGGAAGACCTGGCCGACCACCAGCCTGAATTCGCCAAGCTGGGCGTGGACGTGTACGGCGTGTCGACCGACACCCACTTCGCGCACAAAGCATGGCACGACACCTCGGATGCGATCAAAAAAGTCAACTACCCGCTGATCGGCGACCCTACCGGCACGCTGTCGCGTAACTTCGAAGTGATGATCGAAGAAGAAGGCCTGGCACTGCGCGGCACCTTCGTCATCAATCCGGAAGGCTTCATCAAAGTGCTGGAAGTGCACGACAACGGCATCGGCCGCGACGCGTCGGAACTGCTGCGCAAAGTCAAGGCAGCGCTGTACGTGGCATCCCACCCAGGCGAAGTTTGCCCAGCTAAATGGACCGAGGGCGCAGCTACCCTGACCCCATCGCTGGACCTGGTCGGCAAGATCTAAGTCCGAGCACGTCTTGAAAGAGACCGCAGCACACAAGTAATACCGCGATGCCGGTCCGGGCGTCCGGCCCGGCATACGCCTAAATATTTGTAAAAAGGAAGAAAAATCATGTTAGACGCAACTCTCAAAACCCAGTTGAAAGCCTACTTGGAAAAAGTGGTGCAACCGATTGAGATCGTCGCCTCTCTCGATGACAGCGCCAAGGCCCGCGAGATGGAAGAACTGCTCCAGGAAATCGTCCTGTTGAGCGACAAGATCACGCTGGTCAAGCGCACCGACGATGCCGAACGCAAGCCGTCGTTCAGCATCAACCGCCCGGGCACCGATATCGGCGTGCGTTTCGCCGGCATCCCGATGGGCCATGAATTCACCTCGCTGGTGCTGGCCTTGCTGCAGGTCGGCGGCCACACCATCAAATTCGACGAAGCCGTGATCGAGCAGATCCGCAACCTGGATGGCGATTACGCATTCGAAACCTTCATCTCGCTGAGCTGCCACAATTGCCCGGAAGTGGTGCAGGCGCTCAACGCGATGGCGGTGATCAACCCGCGCATCAAAGTGACCACCATCGACGGCGGCGTGTTCCCGAAAGAAGTCGAGGCGCGCCAGATCATGGCGGTGCCGATGATGTTCCTGAACGGCGAGCACTTCGGCCAGGGCCGCACCAACGTCGAAGAGATCCTGTCCAAGCTGGACAAGAACGCCGGCGCCCGCCAGGCCGCCGAGCTGAGCAAGAAAGACGTGTTCGACGTGCTGATCGTCGGCGGCGGTCCCGCCGGCGCGGCGGCGGCCATCTACGCCGCCCGCAAAGGCATCAAGACCGGCGTGCTGGCCGAGCGTTTCGGCGGCCAGGTGCTGGACACGCTGGCGATCGAGAACTTCATCTCGGTCAAGGCCACCGACGGCCCGAAATTCGCCGTGGCGCTGGAGCAGCACGTCAAGGAATACGAAGTCGACATCATGAACACCCAGCGCGCCGCCAAGCTGGTGCCGGGCAAGCTGATCGAGGTGCAGACCGCCACCGGCGCGACGCTCAAGGCCAAGTCGGTGATCCTGGCCACCGGCGCCCGCTGGCGCGAGATCAACGTGCCGGGCGAGAAGGAATACCGCAACCACGGCGTGGCCTACTGCCCGCACTGCGACGGCCCGCTGTTCAAGGGCAAGCGCGTGGCGGTGATCGGCGGCGGCAACTCCGGCGTCGAAGCGGCGATCGACCTGGCCGGCCTGGTCAAGCATGTGACGCTGATCGAGTTCGGCGCCGAGCTGCGCGCCGACGCGGTGCTGCAACGCAAGCTGCGCAGCCTGGCCAACGTCACCGTGATCGTCTCGGCGCAGACCACCGAGATCCACGGCGACGGCAAGATCGTCAACGGCCTGAGCTACACCGACCGGGTCTCGGGCGCGGTGCAGAAGGTTGAGCTGGAAGGCGTGTTCGTGCAGATCGGCCTGGTGCCGAATACCGAGTGGCTGAAAGGCACGGTGGCGCTGTCGCGTCACGGCGAGATCGAAGTCGATGCGCGCGGCCAGACCTCGATTCCCGGCGTGTTTGCAGCGGGCGACGTCACCACGGTGCCGTTCAAGCAGATCATCATCGCCACCGGCGACGGCGCCAAGGCGGCACTGTCGGCCTTCGATCACCTGATCCGCTCGGACGACGAGGAAGTGGTGGCCGAGTCGAGCGAGAAGCAGGCGCTGACCGCGTAAGCGTTCGCAGCAAAGCAAAAGGGCCGCTACGATAGCGGCCCTTTTTTTATGTCACCAGGTCGGCGCTGGCCTGCCGGGCGCGCAGCTGCATGGCGTTGCGGTGGCGCGCGCGCAGGCGCGGGTCGGTGATCAGCCGGCCCAGCGTTTCGCCGATCACCATCACCACGCCCAGCAGCGGCAGCACCAGCATCAGCCCCGCCACGCCGGCCACCGAGCCGCCGATGAAAATCATCAGTACCGTGATCAATGGATGGATGTGCAGGCTGCGTCCCAGGGTCAGCGGCATGAAGACGAAATCGTCCAGCAGCCGCACCGTGATGAACACGCCGATCGCCATGTAGGCCACCGCCGGATCGGCCGGCGCGTCGGTCGAGGCCACCATCACCACCAGCACGCAGCCGACGATGGAGCCCACGTACGGCACCCACGCCAGCATCGCCGCGATCAGGCCCAGCACCAGCGGCGACGAGACGCCGATCGCCCACAGCCCGATGGCCAGCACCGCCGTGTCGAGGATGGTCAGCTTGATCAAGCCCTGGAAGTAGCGGTGCGCGGTCTGGTCGACTTCGTGCAGCAGGCACAGGGTCTTTTCAAAGAAGGCGTTCGGCACGGCGCGCGCCAAAAACTTCTTGAAGCGCAGGCCGTCGCGCAGGAAGAAGAAGGTCAGGAACGGCGCCAGCAGCAGCGACGGCAGCCACGCCGCCACCGACACCAGGATGTCGGTCAAATGCTTCTGCACGAAGGTGCCGGTGAAGGCGCTGACGCGGCTGTTGACCGTGCGGGCCAGCTTGATCTGCTTGAGGATGGGGAACTGCTGCTCCAGCGACAGCATCGTGTGGCGCACGAACTCCAGGCCGCCGGTCAGGTATTTGCCCAGCATGTCCTGCCACGAGTCGGACGGGCCGGAATCCCAGTAGATGAACACCAGGCCGGCCACCACCAGCAACAACAGGAACACGCTGCCGACGATCAGCGTGGCCGCGTTGTGGCTGGCGCCCAGGCGGATCAGGCGCTGCATCGGCGGTTGCAGGATGTAGTACAGCACGATCCCCAGCAGGAAGGGGATGGCCAGGAACAGCATCTGCTGCAGCAGGAACAACAGCACGCAGGTGGCGGCGATGATGCCGCTCCAGACCACCGGCCCGGCGCGCTGTTGGGTCGGCAGGAAATTCATAGCGCCTCGACTTGCGGCTTGCCGGTCATCCAGTCGCGCAGGCGGCTGCCGATGTGGCGCGCCAGGGCCAGCGAGATCTTGTAGCCGATCACGGCGTCGGTCTCCATCAGGCCCATGAAGTCGGCACGGAAGAACACCGCCAGCTCGCAGTTGTCCAGCGCGCGCGTCTGCGCGTTGCGCGGCGTGTTGTCCAGCAGGGCCAGGTCGCCGAAGAAGGAGCCGGCCGACAGCTCGGCCACCACTTCGCGCGTGGCGCCCAGCTGGCGGCTGATGATCACGCGGCCCGACATCACCAGGTACAGCGCCTGGCCTTCCTCGCCCTCGTCGAAGATGATTTCATCGGCCAGGTAGCGGCGCTCGTGCATCAGGCCGTCGACGATCTTCAGTTCGAGCGGGGTCAGCGTGGAGAACAGCGCCGATTCCTTCAGGCGCAGCAAACGCGGCGACAATGCGGGCGATTTCAGGAAACCAAAGATCAAGGGAACTCCGTGCGGGGCAAGGTGCGCGGACCGGGCCGGCCCGGCTTTATCGTTCCAATGATAACTTAAAGTTGCACGGTAGCGGACAGCGGCAAGGCCGGGTCGAGGTGGCTGGTGAGCAGGATGCACTGGCGCGCCAGCCGTTCGGGCGCCGACAGCTGTTGCCGCAGATAGGCCATGGCGTCCGCGTCGAGGCCGTTGAACGGTTCGTCGATCAGCAGCAGCCGCACCGGCAGCGCCAGCGCCAAGGACAACTGCATCTTCTTGTGCTGGCCCAGCGACAGCGTGGTGACCGGCTGGTCCAGCGTGTGCAGCAGGTGGAAGGCTTGCAGCTCGGCGTTGAGCAGCGCGGCATCGGTGTTGGGATACAGCGACAGGTGCAGGTCGAGGATCTCGCGCACGGTCAGCCACGGCAGTTGCGGCGTGTCGCCGCCGCAGTAGTAGCACTGCAGGCGGTAGGCCAGCGGCTGGGCCTGGATGTCCAGGCCGTCCAGCGTGATGGCGCCGGCATGCGGCGTCAGCGCGCCGCCGGCCAGTTTCAGCAGCGTGGTCTTGCCGGCGCCGTTTTCGCCGCGCAGCCAGGTGATGCCCGCGCCCAGTTGCAGGTCGTAGCGGCGGAACAGCGGATGGCTGGCGAATTCAAAGGTCAGCTGGTCGATGCGCAGCACGGGGTTCAATTCCATAGTTCGCTTCCAATGGCAGTCAGGATGATGATGGCGCTGATGACCAGCCCAACGCGGCCGCGCACGCTCAGGCGGCGCAGCGAGACGACGGCGACCTGGGCGACGCCGGCAAAGCACAGCCACACGGTGGCGACGGTGGTGCTGTAGCCGGCGCTGTCGGCGCGGCCCAGGTGGCCCAAGGTCAGCAGCGCGAACCAGGCCATCACGGCCAGGCCGGGCAGCAGCGTCGACACGCGCGCAAAGCGGAACAGGCGCTCGATGCGCGCCGGCCACGCCGCCGCGACCGGGCGCAGCAGGGCGATCTGTTCGGTGACGGCCTTGTCGCCGCGGTCGGTCAGCAGCATCAGCAGGATCGCGGCGTTGAAGCCCCACAGCGCCGGCGGCACCACGGGCGGATGCCACAGCCACACGGCGATGCCCAGCGCGGCGCCCAGCAGCAGCGCGGTCTGCTGAATGCCGACCACGTTCTCGGCGCGCCAGAACGGCAGCCAGAACAGCTGGCGCCAGTGATACAGCGCGGTCCGCATGCGTTGCGCCCGGGCGCCGGCGTTGGCGAATGCGCGCGGCGCATAGGGTCCAGGCGCGCGGCGGTCGGGGTCCAGCCTGGCGGCGGCCGGCAGGCGGCAGCGCTGGGCCAGCACCAGCGTCGAGATGATCCAGCCCAGCAGCAGCGAGCCTGTGGTCAGCAGCAGCGCCTGCGGCGCGACCGGTCGCAGCCAGTCCGGCCATTGATACAGCCAGATGGTGGTGGAAATTGCGTAAGCCACGCTCAACGGAACGATGATCATGCCAGCCACGGCGATATTGGCGCGCCATTGCAGGCCGGCTGGAATCGGCAGCGGACGGCACCACAGCAGCGCCTGCGCCGGCAGCAGCCGTTTGCGCAGCAGCCAGACCGGCGCGCTGGCGACCAGCGCCTGGCCGGCGAACAAGCCCAGCGCCTGCGGCCACGGCCGCGTCGCCGCAAACAATCCGGGCAGGGCCAGGCAGGCGATCAGCCCCACCAGCACCTGGCCGAACCCGAGCAGTATGTATTCCAGCGAAGTCTTGAAACTGGCGACGAACTGCAGCATCGCCTGGTGCGCCATGCGGATGCGGAAACGCAGATAGGGAGAGCAAGACGTGGCGGAGAGAATCATGCCGGGAGAATAACACCCGATGCACAAGCCTAAGCTTAATCGCGTATTAATCGACGCAGAAATGATTAAGGGCCCGACGAATCGGGCCCTTAAAGGAATTTGGCGGAGCGGACGGGACTCGAACCCGCGACCCCCGGCGTGACAGGCCGGTATTCTAACCAACTGAACTACCGCTCCAAATTTCGTTGTTTCTGTTTTCTTGGTGGGTGCTGAGAGGGTCGAACTCCCGACCTACGCCTTGTAAGGGCGCCGCTCTACCAACTGAGCTAAGCACCCAGAAAACATATCAGCTTTGCTTCACTACTTTGTCACAACTGCTGAACGAGGCCGTATTCTACAAGCTGGTTTATCCGTTCCGCAAGGGGTTTTGTAAATTATTTAGAATTTTGTTTGCGGCCCCGCTTTCCGGTGTCACCATAGCCGCGCGCCAAACACCAAGAATAAGGACCGCCAGCATGCGCCACCACGATCACCAGCTCGATTCCTTGTACCGCCGCGTCAGCTGGCGGCTGATGCCTTTCCTGTTCCTGTGCTACGTGGCCGCCTACCTGGACCGGGTCAACGTCGGCTTCGCCAAGTTGCAGATGCTGGCCGACCTGCGCTTCAGCGACACCGTGTACGGCATCGGCGCCGGCATCTTCTTCATCGGCTACTTCCTGTTCGAGGTGCCGTCCAACCTGCTGATGACGCGCACCGGCGCCCGCATCTGGATCGCCCGCATCATGATCAGCTGGGGCGTGATCTCGTCGGCGCTGATGCTGGCCAACAGCGTGGCGACGTTTTACCTGCTGCGCTTCCTGCTCGGCGCGGCGGAGGCCGGCTTCTTCCCGGGCATCATCCTGTATCTGACGTACTGGTATCCGGCCCACCGCCGCGCGCGCATGGTGGCGCTGTTCATGAGCGGGGTGGCGGTGGCCGGCGTGGTCGGCGGGCCGCTGTCGGGATGGATCATGAAAACCTTCGCCGGACTATATGGCCTCAGCGGCTGGCAATGGCTGTTCCTGCTGGAAGGCTTGCCGTCGGTGCTGATCGGCGTCTGGACGCTGTTCTACCTGGACGACGGCATCCGCAGCGCCAAGTGGCTCAGCGAGGACGACAAGCAGCGGCTGGAGCACGCCATCGTCGAAGACGGCCGGCATCAACAGCGCCTGCCGCTGGCGCAGGTGTTCGGCAGCGGCAAGGTATGGCTGCTGGCGCTGGTGTACTTCCTGTTCGTGATGGGTTTGTACGGCGTCAGCTTCTGGCTGCCGCAGCTGATCAAGAACAGCGGCGTCAAGGACGTGCTGGATATCGGCCTGCTGACGGCGATCCCGTACTCGGTGGCGGCGGTGGTGATGGTGCTGGCCGCGCGCCACTCGGACCGCAGCGGCGAACGGCGCTGGCACGCGGCGGCGGCCGCCGTGGCCGGCGCGCTGGGCCTGGTGGTGGCCACCGTCTACAGCGACAACACCATTATCGCCATGGCCGCGCTGAGCGTGGCCACGGCCGGCATCCTGACCACCTTCCCGATCTTCTGGAGCCTGCCGACCGCCATGCTGGGCGGCGCGGCGGCGGCGGCCGGCATCGCGCTGATCAACTCGGTCGGCAACCTGGCCGGCTTCGCCAGTCCCTACCTGGTGGGCGCCATCAAGGATGCGAGCGGCAGCACCGCCAACGGCATCTATCTGCTGGCGGCCAGCCTGCTGGCCGGCGCCGTGCTGGTGGTGGCGCGACGATTACCTGGGACGTAATCGCCGCCGCACAACGATTTCCGGAGAATGGTTTCTGTCGCCACGACATAACCTACTCAAGGAGATCAGCATGAGCACCCCATCCCACATCGCTACGCTATACCTGGCTGTCTGGAACGAACGCGACGCCGCCGCCCGCCGCGCGCTGGTGGCGCGCGCCTTCGCGCTGGACGCCAGCTACCTCGACCCGATGATGCGCGGCGCCGGCCACGACGGCATCGACGCCATGATCGCCGGCGCGCAAAGCCAGTTCCCCGGTTTCCGCTTCGAACTGGACGGCACGCCGGACGGCCACAACCACGTGGTGCGCTTCTCGTGGACGCTGGCCGTGCCCGGCAGCGCGCCGGTGGCGCACGGCACCGATGTCGCCGAACTCGGCGACGACGGCCGCCTGACCCGCGTCACCGGCTTCCTGAACGCCGCCTGATTGCAATCGAGCTATTATTGCCCTTCAAGGAGATCATCATGCCTGTACTGAGCGCACCAGGATTTATCCGCACCGACGACGGCGTCGACCTGTTCTACCGCGACTGGGGCGATGGCGCGCCGGTGCTGTTCGTGGCCGGCTGGTCGCTGCCGTCGGACATGTGGCAATACCAGATGCTGGCCTTGTCGCAGCGCGGCCTGCGCTGCATCGCCTTTGACCGGCGCGGCCACGGCCGCTCCAGCGATCCGGGGCGCGGCTACGATTTCGACACCTTGGCCGACGACCTGGCCGCCGTCATCGAGGCGCTGGACCTGCGCCGTGTGACGCTGGTCGGCCACTCGATGGGCTGCAACGAAATCGTCCGCTACCTGAGCCGCCACGGCAGCGCCCGCGTGGCCCGGATTGCGCTGCTGGGCACGATGACGCCGATGATCACCCAGGACGACAGCAACCCCGACGGCATAGCTCCCGCCCTGCTGGACTACTTCCGCAACCAGCAGCTGGCGCGCGACTTCCCGCAGTGGGTGGACGACAACCTGCCGCCGTTCCTGACGCCCGACACCTCGCCGGCGATCGCCAACTGGCTGCGCCAGCTGGCGCTGGGCGCCTCGCTGCAAGCGCTGACGGAATGCAACCGCGCGCTGGACGGCGCCGATTTCCGTCCCGAACTGCCGCGCATCGACCGCCCGGTGCTGCTGATCGCCGGCGATGCCGACGTCAGCGCGCCATACGCCCTGACCGCCGCGCCGAGCGCGGCGCTAATCCCGGACGTGCGCCTGCACCGTTACGAAGGCGCGCCACACGGCATGTTTGTCACCCACCTGGAGCGGGTCAACGCCGACCTGCTGGACTTCCTCGACGTGGCGCCGGCATGAACGGCGCGGCCGACTATTTCAGCGACTTCGCTACCGCGCTGAAGTACTGGCGCGGCAAGCGCGGCTACAGCCAGCTGCGCCTGTCGACCGAGAGCGAGATTTCGCAGCGCCACATCAGCTTCCTGGAAAGCGGCCGCTCGCAGCCCAGCAAGGACTTGATACTCAAGCTGGGCATGGTGCTGGAAATCCCTCTGCGACAGCGCAACGTCATGCTGCTGGCGGCCGGCTTCGCGCCGGCCTACCAGGAGCGCAAGCTGTCCGATCCCGAGCTGGGCGCGGTGCGCCAGGCGCTGGATTTCATGCTGGCGCAGCAGGCGCCGTATCCGGCGCTGGTGGTGGACCGCCTGTGGAACCTGGCGCTGGCCAACGCGCCGGCGGCCGGCATGATGCGCTGGCTGCTGGGCATGCCGGATGACGCGGCGATCCCCACCGACGGCTCGGTCAACGTGCTCAAGCTGATGCTGGATCCGCACGGCGTGCGCCAGTACCTGCGCAACTGGGAGGAAGTCAGCGCCGACCTGCTGCACTGGATACAGCGCGAAGCCATGAGCGACGGCCCCGGCAGCGAAGCGACCCTGCTGCTGGGCGAGTTGCTGGCGCTGCCAGGCATCGCCGGCATGTCGCGCACTCCGAACCTGGACCGCCGCGCCTTGCCCTTCCTGCCGATGACGCTGCGCAAGGACGGCGTCGAACTGAACCTGTTCACCACCATCGCCACCCTGGGCACGCCGCACGACGTCACCGTGCACGAGCTGAGGATCGAATCGTTTTTCCCGGCCGACGAGGCCAGCGCGGCGTGGTTCCGCGCCCATCATTGCTAGCTGTCCGGCAAGGCGTCCAGGATCTCGCGCACGCCGCCGCCGAAGATCTGGCGGGCGATCTCCTCGCCCAGATAGCGCTCGTAGATTTTCTGCACCTCGCCGTCGGCGATGACGGCGCGCAGCGCCTCGGTGTAGCGGCGCAGCGTCGGCGCCGCCACCTTGTTCGACACATACATGCCCACCAGCGCGCGCGGCGATTCGGCGAACGGCGTGGCCGTCATCTTGCCCAGCATGTGAAACTGGCGCTGGTGCAGCACGTGGATGGCCGGCGGCGCCAGCGTGCCTTCGGCCCGCCCGGCCAGGATCTTGCGGAACACCACGCCGTAGTCGTTGACGTATTCCAGCCGCCCCAGCTTTTGCAGCCGCTCCATCTGCACCATCGTCGCGGCGGAATACGAAATGCCGCGCGTGACGTTCAGGCGCGCCGTGCTGCGCTCGACAAACTCCTCCAGGCTGCGGAACTTGCCCGCGCTCTTGTTGAGCAGCAGCAGCTCGAAATGGGTGTAGGTGTAGGGCAGCCACACGCCATGGCGGTCGCGCTCGGCGGTGCGCAGCGAGGCGCCGGTCAGGTCCAGCTGGCCGTTGAAGAATTGCGCATACAGCCGGCCGTGCGGATACCACTCCAGCTCGAAGGTGCAGCCGCTGCGCTTGCGCACCGCCTCCAGCACGTCGGCCGTGATGCCGCGGATGGCGGCGCCGTCGCGGTAGGACGAGTAGCCCAGGTCGCTCAGGCCGGCCCGCGCCGGCGCGCAGGCGGCGTCCGCCGCCCACGCCGCGGGCGCGGCGGACAGCAGCAGGCTCAGCAAGACGGTGCTCGGGCGCTTGGACATGTCGTCAGGAGGAAACAGATAGTTTCCAAAGTGTAACACCAGGCCCCGGCAAAAGGTGGGGTCTTGCGGCGGGAATGATTTCCGTAGATACTGTATGTATTCACAGTAATTTTACCCGCACCATGGCTGAAGACCAGCGCCGCATTGCCCACCTCGACATGGACGCGTTTTATGCGTCCGTCGAGCTGTTGCGCTATCCCGAGCTGCGCGGCCTGCCGGTGGTCATCGGCGGCGGCCGCGACGCCCAGCCGGTGGCGCAGGCGGACGGCACCCACACCTTCTCGCGCCTGCGCGACTATGTGGGACGCGGCGTCATCACCACCGCCACCTACGAGGCGCGCGCGCTCGGCGTCGGCTCGGCCATGGGCATGATGAAGGCGGCCAAGCTGGCGCCGGACGCGATCCTGTTGCCGGTCAACTTCGACGCCTACCGCCATTGTTCGCGGCTGTTCAAGAACGCCGTGGCCGCCATCGCGCCGGATTTCGAAGACCGCGGCATCGATGAAATCTATATCGACCTGACCCATGTCGAAGGTGAGACGCGCGAGCTGGCGCAGCGCATCAAGCAGGCCGTGCGCGACGCCACCGGGCTGTCGTGCTCGATCGGCATCACGCCCAACAAGCTGCTGTCGAAGATCTGCTCGGACCTGGAAAAACCCAACGGCCTGACCATCCTCGGCTACGACGACATCCCGGCGCGCATCTGGCCGCTGGGCGTGCGCAAGATCAACGGCATCGGCCCCAAGGCCACCGAGAAGCTGGCGGCGCTGGGCATAGAGACCATCGGCCAGCTGGCGGCGGCCGACGCCGGCTTGTTGCAAGACCATTTCGGCGCCCACTACGCGGCCTGGCTGGCCGAGGCCTCGCACGGCGTCGACCACCGCGAGATCTCGACCAGCTCCGAGAGCAAGTCGATCAGCCGCGAAACCACCTTCGAGCGCGACCTGCACGCGCGCCAAGACCGCGACACCCTGTCCGGCATCCTGACCCAGCTGTGCGCCCGGCTGGCGGACGACCTCAAGCGCAAGGGCTACGTCAGCCGCACCATCAGCATCAAGCTGCGCTTCGACGATTTCCAGATCGTCAGCCGCAACGTCACCCTGCCGCAGCCGGTGGCCGACACCACCGGCATCCTGCACGCCGCGCGCGAGTGCCTGAAGCGGGTGCCGCTGCAACGCCGGCTGCGCCTGCTGGGCGTGCGCGCCAGCACGCTGGAGCCGCCCGGCTCCGGCCCGCAGGCGGCGTTGCCCTTGCAAGGCGAATTGTTCGCCTAGAAGTTGTTTCAAAAAGACCGCAGCGTCGTTGTGGCGCCTCGCCGTGCAATCGCACTGTCTTCGGCGCCACGCCTAGCTGCGCTCATTTTGAAACAACTTCTTAGTCACGCAACAGATTCGGTCCGGCGCCGCCATCACCGTGTAAAATGGCGCTCCCCTGGCATTACTGAAACAAGGCTCAACACATGTGGTTCAAGAATCTACAGATTTACCGTCTGCCGGCCCCTTGGGCCTACACTCCCGAACAACTGGAAGCAGCACTGGCCTCCCACTCCTTCGTCCCGGCAAGCAGTAATGAGCTGCTGCGCCAGGGTTGGGACACGCCGCGTCCGAACGGCGGCCTGGTGCACGTCGTCAACAAGCAAATGCTGATCCTGCTGGGCACCGAGAAGAAGCTGCTGCCGAACACCGTCATCAACCAGGTCGCCAAGGCGCGCGCCGCCGAAATGGAAGAAGCCCAGGGCTTCGCTCCGGGCAAGAAGGCGATGAAGGAACTGAAGGAACGCGTGGCCGACGAACTGCTGCCGCGCGCCTTCTCGATCCGCAGCAACGTCTGGACCTGGATCGATCCGGTCAACGGCTGGCTGGTGGTCGACGCCGCCAGCCCGGCCAAGGCCGACGAAGTGATCAAGCTGCTGCTCAAGGCGGTCGACAAGCTGCCGCTGGAAAGCCTGCGCGTGCAGCGCTCGCCGGTCGGCGTGATGACCGAATGGCTGCAAGCGGACGATGCGCCGGCCGGCTTCACGGTCGACATGGATACCGAACTGCGCGCCACCGGCGAGAGCAAGGCTGCCGTGCGCTATGTGCGCCACACGCTGGAAGCGGACGAAGTGCGCCGCCACATCGCGGCCGGCAAGCAGTGCACCCGCCTGGCCATGACCTGGGACAGCAAGATCTCCTTCGTGCTGACCGAATCGCTGGCGATCAAGGGCATCAAGCCGCTGGACGTGATCGCCGAAAAGGAATCGAGCACCAAGAACGACGACGAACGTTTCGACGGCGATTTCATGCTGATGAGCGGCGAATTGGCCAAGCTGATGGCCGACGTGGTGGAAGCGCTGGGCGGCGAAGCCAAGGCTTGATCGCATCGCAACAAAAGCCGTTGTCTGTTGGTTAAGAATGCCGCAAAGTCTTTGATTTTGCGGCATTTTTCATGTAACTTTTGATAAAAAACCGGGAAAATAATTTCGTTGCTCTGTAGAAATTAGCGCGATTTCTGCTATAGTGGAAGATGTTATCAAATTAGGAACTCGCGATGAGCACCTTCGTCCCCATTATCACCACTGACCAGATCGCCAACATCCTGACCACCCAGGATGTCTTGACCTGGACCAGCGAGGATATCGCGGCGTTGAGCACGCTCCAGGTGCCGGCCCTGCGCACCGATCACGTGTCCGTCATGACCAGCTACCAGCTGTCCTTCCTGGCCACCGGCAGTGTCGCGGTGTTGACCACGCAGGACCTGGTCGCCATCAAGCCCGCCACCCTGAACGCCGTCGGCGCCGTGCCGTCCGGCTTCATGGGCGCGCTGACCAGCGCCCAGATCGTCGCGCTGACCACCGCCCAGGTGGCCGCCTTGGGCACCAAGGCCTTCACCAGCCTGAGCACCCAGGCGATCGCCGCGTTTGAAACGGCCGACCTGGCCGCCTTGAGCACCGCCAATATCGCCAGCCTGTCGTCCGACCAGGTGGCCCTGATGAGCACCGGCCAGTTGGCCGCGTTGAGCACGCGCCAATTGGTGACGCTGTCGGCCGACGAAATGCTGGCCATCGGCACGCAAGGCATCGCCGCGCTGGGGACGCGTGGCATCGCCGCGCTGACCAGCGCGCAGTTGACTGCGCTGAGCTTGAACCAGGTGGTGGCGCTGAGCACCGCGCAGGCCGCCGCGCTGAGCGGCGCGCAACTGAACGCCTTGTCCACCGCCGCCATGGCCGGCATGGAGACGGCCGATGTCGCCGCGCTGAAAACCGCCGCCATCGCCGCGCTGTCGACGCGCCAGGTGGCCGCGCTGGGCGAGGCCCAGTTGACCGCCTTCACCACCGGCGATTTCGCCGCCTTGAACAGCGCCCAGCTGGCGGCCTTGTCCACCGACGCTTTGGCCGGGCTGGAAAGCGGCGACCTGGCCGCGCTCAAGCTGACCCTGCTGCCGGCGCTGAGCACCGACCTGCTGGCCAGCCTGCGCACCGAACAATTGGCCGGCTTTGGCTCGCGCCAGATGAGCCTGCTGAGCAGCAACCAGGTGGCGGGACTCAATTCCGACCAGATCCGCCTGCTGGACACGAGGCAGATCGCCGGCTTCGGTTCCACCCAGGTGGCCGGCCTGTCGACGGCGGATATCGCCACGCTGCACTTCTCGCTGAGCGGCTTGAGCAGCGCGTTCATGGCGGCGCTGTCGTCGGACCAGTTTGCGCAGCTGGCCAATACGGATTTCAACTTGCTGAGCACGGCGCAGATCGCCGCGCTGCGCACGGCCACGCTGGCCGGCATGAACACCGCGCAGATCGCCAATCTGTCGACCACCCAGGCGGCGGCGCTGAGCAGCGCGCAGCTGGGCAGCCTGTCGACGGCGTTGATCGCCGCGCTCGGCACGGCCGATTTGGCGGCGCTCAAGACCGCCGCCATCGCCGGCTTGACCACGCAGCAGATGGCGGCGCTGGGCAGCGCGCAGTTGCGCGCGTTGACCCCCGCACAGTTTGCCGCGCTCAGCAGCAAGCAAATCGGCGTGCTGTCCAGCGACGCGATCGCCGCCCTGCCTACAGCCGATCTGCTCGCCATGAATCCGGGCGCTATTGCTTCGCTGAGCCCGTCCGTGATTGCTCTGTTGACCACGACCCAGCTCAACAACTTGAGCACCCGCCAGTTCGCCGCGCTCACCACGGCGCAGATCGCTGCCTTGTCCACCGATCAGGTTGGCGGCTTCAGCACGGCACAGATCCGCGTCCTCACTGCGGCGCAGCTTGCGGCGATGTCGACCGGCGATATGGGTGCGCTGTTTTTCTATCCGACCAGTGGCGCGGCCATGAGCACGGCCACGATCGCCGCCATGTCGTCGGGGCAGCTGATTGGCCTGGTGTCGGCCGGCGGTGACTTTGGCGCGCTCACCACGGCGCAGATCGCGGCACTGCGTCCGGCAGCGCTGGCCGGCCTGTTTCCACAGCTGCTCACCACCGCACAGGCCGCCGCGCTGAGCGGGGCGCAATTGAGCAGCCTGTCCACGGATCAAATCTCCTGGTTCATCACGGCGGACGTGCAGGCCCTGAAAACTAGCGCCATCGCGGCGCTGACGACCCAGCAGGTCGCCGCATTGAGCAGCTCGCAAGTACGCGCCCTGACCACCACCCAGATCGCCGCGCTGAGCAGCAAGCAGTTCGACGCGCTGAGCACCTACGGCCTGAGCGGACTAGATACCGATGACCTGGCCGCGCTGAACCCTGGCGCGCTCGGCGCGCTCGACACCGCCAGCTTCGCCGGCCTGAGCACCGCGCAACTGGCGGGCTTGGGCACGCGCCAGATCGCCGCGCTGACCAGCGCGCAGTTGAACGCGCTCAGCAGCACGCAAATCCACAGCCTGAGCGCCACCCAGGTTGGCGCGCTCAGTTCGCTGCAGGTCGGCAGCCTGTCGACCGGCGAGATCGCCGGCCTCGGCTCGGCCACCCTGTCGTCGCTGCGCACCGCCGCGATCGCCGCACTGAATTCCGACCAGCTGGCCGTGCTGGGCGCCGCCGACGGCGGCATCGGCATGGTGCAGCTGCTGACCACGGCGCAGATCGCCGCGCTGCGCAGCGCCGCGCTGGCCGGCCTGACCACCGCCGAAACCGTGTCGCTGACCGCCACCCAGGTCGCCGCGCTGGGCAGCAGCCAGCTGCGCGCGTTGAGCACACAGGCGATCGCCGCCATGGAACCGCTGGACCTGGCCGCGCTCCGCACCGCCGCCATCCCCGGCCTGACCTCGGCCCAGGTGGCCGCGCTATCGAGCAGCCAGCTGGCCGCGCTGACCATGGCGCAATTCCTGACCCTGAACGCATCGCAGCTGAGCGCATTGTCGTCCGACACCATCGCCGGCTTCTCCAGCGCCAATATGGCCGCCTTCGGCACCGCCTATATCGCGGCGCTGAGCCCGTCGGCGGTCGGCAACCTGAGCGTGATGCAATTGTCCAGCCTGACCTCGCAGCAGTTTGCCGTGCTGTCCAGCGACCAGTTGGCGGCCCTGCACACGGCGCAGGTCGCCGGCCTGGGCGTGCCGCAGGTGCTGGGCCTGAGTTCGCGCAACATCGCCGGCTTGTCGAGCGCCGACGTGGCCGCCTTGAGCGTCATCGCCGCGCGCACCTTGAGCACCTCGGCGCTGGCCGCGCTGCGCTCCGACCAGCTGGCCGCGCTGGCCAACGATCCGTCCGGCGTCCTGTTCGGCACGCTGGGCACGGCGCAGATCGCCGCGCTGCGGGCCGCCGGCCTGGCCGGCCTGAGCACCAGCCAGGTGGTGGCGCTGAGCACCGCGCAGGCCGCCGTGCTGAGCAGCAGCCAGCTGGCCGCCTTCTCCACCAATGACATCGCCGCGCTGGAAACGGCCGACCTGGCCGCGCTCAAGACCAATGCGCTGACCGGCCTGAGCGCCCAGCAAGTGGCCGCCTTCAACAGCGACCAGGTGACCGCGCTGACCAGCGCCCAGGTCGCCGCGCTGAACAGCAGCCAGATGCTGGCGCTGTCGTCGTCGGCCATCGCCGGCTTGCAGACCAATGATGTCGGCGCGTTGAGCACGGCGGTGATCGCCTCCCTGCCGGTCAGCGCGCTGCTGGGCCTGAGCACGGCCCAGGTGGCGGCGTTGAGCACGCGCCAGATCGCCGCCCTCAGCACCGACCAGCTGGTCGGCCTGAGCGCGCTGCAACTGGCCGCGCTGACTTCGGCGCAACTGGGCGCCTTCGGTTCGCGCCAGATCAGCGCGTTGTCGGCGAGCGCCGTCGACGCGTTGGATCCGGCCGCGCTGATCGGCCTGAAGACCGCCGCGCTGGCGGTGCTGACCGCGGCCCAGCTGGCCCAACTGGGCAACGACGCCGCCGGCGCCAGCCATATCGACCTGCTGTCCACGCAGCAGATCGCCGCGCTGCGCAGCGCCGCCATCAGCGGCCTGAGCACGCGCCAGATCGTCGCCCTCAGCACGGCCCAGGCGGCCGCGCTGAGCAGCGCCCAGCTGGCCGCGCTCGGCACCAGCGACATCGCCGCGTTCGACGCGGCCGATGTGGCGGCCTTGCGCGCGGCCGCGCTGACCGGCCTGACGACCGACCAGGTGCGGGCGCTGACCGCCGCGCAGCTGACCGCGCTGACCACCCAGCAGCTGGCCGCCTTCAACAGCGCGCAACTGGGCGCCTTGTCCAGCGACACCCTGCTGGGCCTGTCGACCGCCAACCTGTCGGCGCTGACCACCGCCGCCATCAGCGGCTTGACCACGCGGGTGATCTCGCAACTGACGCCGTCGCAGCTGGCGGCCTTGAAATCGCAGCAGGTGGCGGCGCTGGGCAGCGACCAGGTCGCCGCGCTCGGCACCGACCAGATCCTGGCCTTCAGCTCGTCGCAGCTGGGCGCGTTCGGCTCGCGCCAGATCGCCGGCCTGTCGACCACCGACCTGGCCGCGCTCGACAGCCGCTCGCTGCCGGGCCTGAGCACGGCCGCGATCGCCGCGCTCAGTTCGGCGCAACTGGCCGCGCTGGGCGCCGGCCTCGCCAGCGCCCAGTTCGCCTCGCTGCGCAGCGCGCAGATCGCCGCGCTGAGCACGGCCGCCTTGCAGGGCCTGGGCAGCGCGCAGCTGGTCGCCCTGACCACCGGCCAGGCGGCGGCGCTCAGCAGCCGCCAGATCGCCGCGCTGACCCTGGCGCAGATCGCCGCGCTGGAAGGGGATGACCTGGCCGCGCTGAAGACGGCGACCATCGCCGCCCTCAGTTCCGACCAATTGTCGGTGCTGGGCACCGACGCCGGCGGCGTCAGCCATATCGACGTGTTGACGACGGCCCAGATCGTTGCCTTGCGCAGCGCGGCCCTGGCCGGCCTGGGCACGCGCCAGATCGCCGCGCTCAGCACGGCGCAGGCGGCGGCGCTGCTCAGCCAGCAGGTGGCCGCACTGTCGACCCGGCAGATCGCCGCGCTCGAGACGGCCGACCTGGCCGCGCTGAAAAACACCGTCATCGCCGGCCTCGGCAGCGCACAACTGGCGGCGCTCAGCAGCGCCCAGCTGGGCGCGCTGACGACCACGCAGTTCGGCGCGCTGAGCAGCGCGCAGATCGGCGCCCTGAGCAGCCAGATGGTGGTCGGCCTGTCCACCACCAACCTGGCCGCGCTGAGTCCGCAAGCAATCGCCGGACTCGGGGAATCGTTGCTGGCCAGCCTGACCCAGAACCAACTCAACAGCCTGAGCACGCGCCAGATCGCGGCGCTGCTGAGCCAGCAGGTCGCCGCCCTTGGCAGCGCCCAGCTGGCCGGGCTGGCGCTGGCGCAAATCGGCGCGCTCGGCTCGCGCCAGATGGCCGGCCTGTCGACCACGGATATCGTCGCGTTCGACAACACCCACCTGAGCGCCTTCAGCACGGCGGCGATCGCCAGCCTGCGGCCGGAGCAGATGGCGGTGCTGGGCCAGGACCTGGCCGGCTTCGCCAGCCACTTCAGCGCGCTGACCTCGGCGCAGGTGGCGGCCTTCGGCACCGCCGCCATGCAGGGCTTGACCTCGGAACAAATGCAAGCCATGAGCGACAGCCAGGCGGCGGCGCTGAGCAGCGCGCAGCTGGCGGCACTGGCGCCGGCGCTGCTGGCGGTGCTGTCCACGCAAGATATCGCGGCGTTGCGCACCTCCGCGATCGCCGGCCTCAAGACGGCCCAGGCAGCGCTGCTGGGCAGCAGCCAGCTGGCGGCCCTGACGACCGCCCAGGCCGCCGTGCTGAACAGCGCCCAGGTGGCGGCCTTGAGCGCCACGGCGCTGCTGGGCCTGGAAAGCGCCGACCTTGCCGCGCTGAGCACCAATGCGCTGGGCGGCCTGTCGGGCGCCGACTTCGGCAGCCTGGGTTCGTCGCAACTGGCCGGCCTGACGTCGGCCCAGGTGGCGTCGCTGCGCAGCGCCCAGCTCGACGGACTGGGCACGCAACAGATCTACGGTTTCAGCTCGATGCAGATCGGCGCGCTGCGGTCGCAGCAGCTGGCGCGCCTGTCGGTGGAAGACGTGGCCGCCATCAGCACCGCCAACCTGGCCGCCTTGAGCACGGCGGCCTTGGCCGGCCTGACATCGGCGCAAATGACGGTGCTCGGTTCCGATCCGCTGGGCAGCGCGGCGCAACTGATCTCCGTGCTGAGCACGGCGCAGATCGCCGCCTTGCGCAGCGCCGCCCTGCAGGGCTTGAGCGCGGCGCAGGTCGCGGCCCTGACCACCGCCCAGGTCGCAACGCTGAGCAGCGCCCAGCTGGGCGCCTTGCAGCTGACGGTGATCGCGGCGATGGAAACGGCGGACGTGGCGGTACTGAAGACCTCGGCCATCGCCGGCCTCAAGACGCAGCAGGTGCTGGCCCTGACCAACGTCCAGCTGGCGGCGCTGAGCACCGGCCAGGTGGCCGCGCTCAACAGCACCCAGCTGAGCATCCTGGGCGCCAGCCAGGTGGCGGCGCTGAGCACGGCCGACGTGGCGGCGATCAATCCGCTGCTGCTGAACGCCGCCGCGCGCGAAGGCAACCTGCTGGCGGCGATGAGCACCGCCCAGCTGCGCGCCTTGACCACGGCGCAGTTCGCCGCGCTGAGTTCGGCGGCGGTGGTGCAGATCCAGGCCTTGGCGCTGGCGACCATTGAAACGGCCGACCTCGCGGCGCTGGGCACGGCCGCGATCCGCGCCCTGCATGACGACCAGTTGCTGGCGCTGGGCACCGACCAGATCAGCGCGCTCAGCCTGGCGCAGATCGCGGCGCTGCTGCCGAGCGCTTCCGGCGCCGACCAGTTCAGCGCCGCCCAGATGGTGGCGCTGTCGTCGGCCCAGCTGGGGGCGATGAGCACCGCGCTGATCGCCGACCTGACGGCGGCCAACCTGGCCGCCATCGAAACGCGCGACATCCGCGGCCTGAGCACGCGCCAGATCGTCGCCTTGTCGCCGACCCAGATGCAGGGCATGCAGACCGCCCAGCTGTCGGCGCTGACCACCACGCAGACCCACGCCATGTCGTCGGCCCAGTTCAACGGCCTGAGCCAGAGCCAGAAGGATGCCTTCAGCACGGCCCAGTTGAGCGCCATGCCGTTCGTCACGCCGCTGGTGCTGGACCTGGACGGCAACGGCATCCGCACGCTGGGGCTGGAGGCCGGCGTCAAGTTCGACCTGGCGGCCAGCGGCGAGCAACGCGCCACCGGCTGGGTGGGACCGGGCGACGGCTTGCTGGCGCTGGACCGCAATCACAACGGCAGCATCGACGACGGCAGCGAGCTGTTCGGTTCGGCCACCCGGCTGGCCGCCGGCGGCACCGCCGCCAACGGCTACCAGGCGCTGGCCGAACTCGACAGCAACCATGACGGCATGGTCAGCGCGCTCGACGCCGGCTACAACGACTTGCGCGTGTGGGTCGACGCCAATGCCGACGGCGTCAGCCAGGCCGGCGAGCTGAAGACGCTGGCGGCACTGCGCATCACCAGCCTGAACCTGGATGTGCAGCTGGGCGGCGCCGTCGATCATGGCAACATCATCGGCCTGACCTCCAGCTACACCAGCACCGACGGCCAGCAGCACGCGGCCGCCGACGTCTGGTTCCAGCAGGGCTTGAGCGCCCAGGTCAGCGGCATGGCGCAAGCCTTGTCCGCATTCGACGCCGGCGCGCGGCAGGCGCCGCAGGCCAGCCTGGACTTCGACGGCGGCAAGCCGGCCGGCGCCCTGGCGGCCAGCGCGGCGCGCATGGCGGAGGTGCTGCAACAGTTCCATGACCTCGGCCGGAACACCGCCGGCGGACAGGTGGACAGCGACACGCTGCGGCTGAAAGCCTTGCAGACGGCCACAGGACACGGTCTGCTGGCGGCGCCCAACTAGCCGGCTTTCCGTTCCAAAAAAACCGCCAGCCTGAACGCGCTCAAGATCGCGTTCGGTGCCGGCGGTTTTTTTTGCCCATGAGAATAGCAAATCCTTAATCTTTCCTTTTCCCTCTACTCACGCACGCTACCACTTCATCAAAAAGGAAATACCATGACCTTCGACAGCAGCCTGACCCCGGCGCAGTTTGCCGCCGGCGGCACCCGTCTGATCAGCCGGCTCACCACCGCCGACATGGCCCACCTGGGCCTGGAGTACATCGCGGCGATGACCACGGCGCAAGCCAACACACTGACCGGTCCGCAGCTGGCGGCGTTGCCGGCGGCCAGCGTCAGCGCCCTGCAGCCGGAGGACTTCGCGGCCTTGCGCAGCTATTCGCTGAACCAGGTCTCGCAATCGACCGCCTTCATGGCGGCGCTGACGCCGGAACAACTGGCGGTGCTGACGGCGGGGCAGGCCGGATTGCTCAGCGCCAAGGGCATCAGCGGGCTGTCGCCCGAGGCGCTGGCGGCCATGGGCACCAGACAGGTCAATATGCTGTCGGTCGCGCTGATCGCCAACCTGCAACCGGAGCAGGTGCATGCGCTGGGCACCGGCCAGATCGCCGCGCTCAAGGCCGGCCAGGTGGCCGCGCTGCCGCTGCTGCGCCGCGAGGGCGAAGACATGTTCAGCGCCGAGCAGATCGCGGCGTTTTCCACCCAGCAGATGACGTCGCTGAGCACGGCGCTGTTGAAGCAGCTGAGCGCCACCGAACTGGCGGCCATCGAAACGGCCGACATCGCGGCGCTGAACTCGCGCCAGATCGGCGTGCTGAGCGTGGCGCAGCTGATGGCCCTGAGCCTGGACCAGCTGCACGCGCTGCAAAGCCGGCAGGTGGCGGCGCTGGGTAGCGGCCAGATCCAGGCGTTCGATGCCGAGCGCATCCAGGCGCTGGGCGCGGCGGTGATCGGCGCGTTCAGCACGGCGCAAATCCACGCGCTGCAAGCGGCCCAGTTGCATGCGCTGAGCAGCGCCCAGCTGAACGCCCTGACCGCGCGCCAGTTCGCCGTGCTGTCGACCGACGACATCGTGGCGCTGGACGGCGCCAATCTGGCCGCGCTGCGGGTGGCGGTGATGGCGGCCTTGAATTCGGCCCAGCTGGCCGCGCTGGGCGCCAGCGGCGACGGCGATTTCGGCCTGTTCTCGACCGCGCAGGTGGCGGCCTTGAGCAGCGGCGCGCTGTCCGGCCTGACGGCGCAGCAGGCGTCGCAGCTGACCAGCGCCCAGGCCGCCGCGCTGAGCGCGATGCAGCTGGGCAGCTTGTCGACCCAGGCCATCAGCGTGCTCGACGGCAGCGACCTGGCGGCCTTGAAGGCGGCCGCCATCGCCGGCCTCAAGACGCGCCAGATCGCCGCGCTGAACGGCGAGCAATTCGCCGCGCTGAACACGGCGCAGGTGGCCATGCTGTCGAGCAGCCAGGTCAATGCGCTCAACAGCGACGCCTTCGCGGTGATCGAGACGGCCGACCTGGCCGCGCTGGGCCTGAACGCGATCGCCGGCCTGTCGACCCGCCTGCTGGCGCTGCTGGACCCGGAGCGCATCGCGGCGCTGACGCCGCGCCAGGTCACGGCGCTCGGCTCGGCCAGCCTGAACGCGCTGAGCATCGAACAATTCCAGGCCTTGAGCACGGCGCAGATCGCCAAGCTGAACCCGGCATCGGCGGCCGGCCTGTCGACCGCCAACCTGGCGGCGCTGTCGCCCACCGCGCTGGCGGCCCTGCCGGCAACGGTGTTTGGCGGCCTGAACTCGGCGCAGTTTGCCGTGCTGGGCGGCGCGGAACACCAGATCGGCTACCTCGGCACGGCGCAGATCGCCCAGCTGAAGGCGGCCGCGCTGGCCGGCATGACGGTCGAGCAGGCCATCGCGCTGAGCACGGCGCAGGCGGCCACGCTGAGCGGCCTGCAGATCGCCGCGCTGTCGCTGGAGGCGGTGGCGGCGCTGGAATCGCAGGACTTCGCGGCGTTGAGCGCTGCGGCGATCTACGGCTTGCGCACCGCGCAGCTGGCGGTGCTGAGCAGCGAACAGATCCTGGGGCTGACCACCGCCCAGGCGTCCGGCCTGGGCAGCCAGCACATCGCCGCCCTGTCCAACGACGTGATGGCGCAGATGCAGACGGCGGAAATCGCCGCGCTGCGGGTCGGCGCCATCGTAGGCCTGCGCACCGACCAGTTGCAAGCCATGAGCAGCGACCAGATCAACGCGCTGACCGGTGGCCAGGCCTCCATGCTGAGCAGCACCCAGTTCGCCGCGCTGTCGGCCGAGGTGGTGGCCAATCTGCAACTGAGCGACCTGGCGGCGCTGAACACGTCGGTGATCGCCGGCCTGTCGCCGGCCACGCTGGCGGCCCTGACCAGCCGCCAGATCGGCGCGCTGGCCGGGCGCCAGGTGGCGGCGCTGACCACCGCCGCGCTCGCCGGTCTGAGCCTGGAACAGTTCGCGGGGCTGACGGTAACCCAGTTCGGCGTGCTCAGCTCGCGCCAGTACCAGGCCCTGACCGCCGATGAAGTGGCCGCCATCCGCACCGGCCAGCTGGCGGCGTTGTCGTCGCAGGTGATCGCCAGCCTGAACACCACCCAACTGGCGGCCTGGTCGACCACGCAGGTGGGCGCCCTGAGCGCGGCGCAAGTGGCGGCGCTGGCGGCTTCGCAGTTGCGCGGCCTGGGCAGCGACGGCCTGGCCGCGCTGACCACGGCGGCGGTCGGCGGCCTGAGCACGGCCGCCATCGCCCAGCTGCTGCCGGAACAGTTGCAAGCCTTCGGCACCGGGCAGATCGCCGCCTTGTCGCAGCGCCAGATCGCGGCGCTGCCGACCGCGCATATCGCCGGCGGCGATGTGCTGACCACGGATCAGATGGTGGCGCTGACGTCGAGCCAGGTGGCGGCGCTGAGCAAGCCGCTGCTGGCGGCGCTGGGTTCGGACGACCTGGCGGCGATCGAGACGCGCGACCTGCTGGCCCTGGGCAGCGCGCAGCTGGCGGTGCTGTCGACCACGCAGATCAGCGCGCTGACGACGGCGCAGGCGGTGGTGTTCACGACCGCGCAGACGGCCGGCCTGAGCACGGCGCAGCTGGCGGCGCTGGCGGCGGCCAAGCTGCCGCACCTGACGGCGCAGGGCGGCCAGTCCTTGCGGATCAAGGTGGGCGGCATGGTGGAGGCGCTGGCGGCCTTCAGCGAGGCCGGCCAGCCGGTGGCTGGCGGGCAGTCGTCGTTGGCGATGCCGGGCGGGCTGAAGGAGGCGGCCGGCATGCTGGCCGCGCCGGATGGCTTGCGCTTGACTACCTTGTTGCCGGAGACGAAGGACTTGCTGGCGCCCCCGCGCAAGTAAGCGAGCTGTTACAGCGGCTGGAACACTCCAGCCGCTTTATTTTTCTGCACGTTATCCCACGCGAAGATCTTGCCGTTCATGGCCACATACACGCCCGGCGGCAGGGTCTGCGCCACGCCGGCGGCAAAGCCCAGGTTGAACATCGCGTCGGAATTTTCGATCGCGTAAGGGATCATGGCGCCGGTCAGCACGATGGTCTGGCCCAGGCCGGCCGGCCCCAGCACGGCGGCGGTCTGCGGCATGGTGTCGGTGCCGTGGATGATGACGATCGCCTTCTCGCTGGCGGCGCGGCACGAGGCCAGGATGCGCTCGCGGTCGGCGTCCACCATGTCCAGCGAATCCATCAGCGGCAACTGTTCCAGCGCCACGTCCACCGTCAGGCGGCAGCGCGCCAGCAGCGCCGGCACATGGCTGTCGGCGAAGCCGAGGGTGCCGTTCAGTTCGTTGTAGTGTTTGTCGAAGGTGCCGCCGGTGGCGAGGATGCGCAGGGTCATGATGAAAGCTCAGGCAGATTAAAATGATCTGCATCATAACCCAAACCGCCAGCGCCCAAGAACGCGAAAAGAGTCCGTCGGCGGGCTGGAAACTTGGGCATACTATGGCTACACTGGTTTCTTTGTTCGTTACGACACCATGAAAGCGCTTGCCCCCGGAACCGTCATTTTCCATCGCCATCGCGGCTACGG
Source organism: Duganella sp. S19_KUP01_CR8 (assembly GCF_036688705.1). Classification (NCBI taxonomy): domain Bacteria; kingdom Pseudomonadati; phylum Pseudomonadota; class Betaproteobacteria; order Burkholderiales; family Oxalobacteraceae; genus Duganella; species Duganella sp. S19_KUP01_CR8. The sequence continues at coordinate 164,326 of NZ_JAQQPR010000013.1, forward strand.
CGTCATCACGTCGGTCAATTTGCTGACCGGCTGGATCTCGGCCCGTTTCGGCAGCGAGGCGAGGACCTTGGACTTGAACCTGTCCACCGACGAGGTGCAGTTCGCCGACGGCGAAGCCATCCTGTTCCGCCGCGCCCCGCCCGACCGCATGCCGCACGCGCGCCTGATGGCGCTGGTGCGCGCGCTGCACGAGGCCGGCTACCAGCGGCTCTACCTGTATTCCTGGCCCAAGCCGTCCGGCCTGCACTGGCGCTGGCACCTGTTCACCGGCCAGCGCGACTGGATGCAGCGTTCGTGGCGCGAGGGCTGGTATGGCTCGGGCGCCGACTACAACGTCAACCCGGTGCTGGGCTGGGGCGACACGCCGGGCGCCAGCACCGAGGAGCTGATCCACGCGCTGGCTCGGTTCGACCCGCAGGGGCTGGCGCAGGCGCTGGGCCGCGACGAGGACCACACGGCCTGGTTCGCCAGCGTGTGCGATGCGTTGTTGCCGGGCTATATGTACAGCCTGGACATGCAGCGACCCGACGGCGGCCCGCTGGTCGACATGCCGCCGGTGCCGGTGGTGCCGGTGCGCGCCACCCTGCCGCCGTATGTCGGGCCGGACATCCCCTGGCCGCCCGGCTGGGCCGGTCTGTGGAGCAAGGTGCACGCCATGCCCGCCCCCCGCATCAGCCTGACCGGCCTGCCGGAAATCCCAGAGCAAACCGACTAGCGCCGGCACGTCATTCCCGCGCAGGCGGGAATCCATGCTTCGCTTGCTGTCCAGCGTTCTATGGGTTCCCGCCTTCGCGGGAATGACGAATGTAATCCGGGTTGTTGATCTTGTCGCAGGTTCCGGCGGCGAAATCGACGATGTTCTGGAACGCGTGGCGGAAATACAGCTCGTAGCTATCCTGCTCCACATAGCCCAGGTGCGGCGTCGCCAGCACGGTCGGCATGCGCAGCAGCGGGCTGTCGGCCGCCAGCGGCTCGGATTCGAACACGTCCAGCGCGGCGTAGCCCGGACGCCCCTGGGGCAGCGCCTGCTCCAGCGCGCCCGGCTGCACCAGCTCGGCGCGGCTGGTGTTGACGAACAGCGCGCTCGGCTTCATGCGGGCCAGGTCGTCGGCGCTGACGATGCCGCGCGTGTCCGGATGCAGCCGCAGGTGCAGGCTCAGCACATCCGCCTGTTCGAACAGCGCCTCGCGCGAGGCCGCCGTGCCGTGGCCGTCGGCGGCGGCCTTGTCGCGGCTGGACTGGCTGCCCCAGACGATCACCTGCATGCCGAAGGCGCGGCCGTAGCCGGCGATGACCTGGCCGATCTTGCCGTAGCCCCAGATGCCCAGCGTGCGGCCCTTGAGCACCACGCCCAGTCCGTTCAGCTGCGGGTTGATCGACGCGGTCTGCCACTGGCCGTCCTTCAGGTTGGTCGCGTAGGGCACGATCTTGCGCGCCGCCGCCATGATCAGCGCCCAGGTCAGCTCGGCCGGCGCGGTCGGCGAGCCGACGCCCTCGGCGATCGCGATGCCCAGCTCGGTCGCGGCCTCGACGTCGACATGGCCGGCCAGCTTGCCGGTCTGCGAAATCAGCTTCAGATTGGGCAGCTTGGCCAGCAAAGCGCGGTTGAGCGCGGTGCGTTCGCGGATCAGCACCAGGGCGTCGAACGGGGCCAGGCGGATCGCCAGCTGGCCCAGTCCGCGGGTCGAGTTATTGAACACTTTGACGTCGTGTCCGCGCAATAAAGCCATGCAGGCCAGCGTGGTCGTGGCATTCTGATAATCGTCGAGAATCGCAATTTTCATGGAAGATAACCGATTTTATGAGGAATTTCGTAGGGAAATAACGGCTTGCAAAAGAACCTGAATAGCTTACTACTTTACTCAACTAATTCTCCTACATTTTTGACTGGAACAGCTATTGACGGGTGTACAATCGCCTCAAAAATAAGGCCCGTCGATCATGAATCCGGGCCGCGCAAGACCGCCGTGACCCCGCCGACCCATTTCGAATGGGCATCTGAGCGCAAGCCAAAAGCTGACGACGATCCTGCCGCATGCAGAATTTTAATTAGCATTGGAGGTAGTATGAATCAACCCGTCATGGGTGGCGTTGCAGCACTGCTCAACGTCCCAGCTTACATCAAGCAGCAAAAGTTGATCAACTGGGTAGCGGAAATCGCAGCCCTGACCAAACCGGACCGCATCTACTGGTGCGACGGTTCGCAGGAAGAGTACGACCGCCTGTGCGCTGAAATGGTTGCCGCCGGCACCATGAAAAAGCTGAACCAGGAACTGCGTCCGAACTCCTACCTGGCCTGCTCCGACCCGACCGACGTCGCGCGCGTCGAAGACCGCACCTACATCTGCTCCAACACCAAGGAAGAAGCCGGCCCGACCAACAACTGGATGGCGCCGTCGGAAATGCGCGCCACCCTGAACCCGCTGTTCGACGGCTGCATGGCCGGCCGCACGATGTACGTGGTGCCGTTCTCGATGGGCCCGCTGGGTTCGCCGATCGCCCACATCGGCGTGGAACTGTCGGATTCGCCATACGTGGCGGTCAATATGCGCATCATGACCCGCATGGGCAAGGCCGTGTACGACGTGCTGGGCACCGACGGCGAGTTCGTGCCGTGCGTGCACACCGTCGGCGCGCCGCTGGCCGCCGGCCAGAAGGATGTCGCCTGGCCTTGCAACGCCACCAAATACATCGTGCACTTCCCTGAGACCCGCGAAATCTGGTCCTACGGTTCCGGCTACGGCGGCAACGCGCTGCTGGGCAAGAAGTGCTTCGCGCTGCGCATCGCCTCCAACATGGGCCATCAGGACGCGCAAAATGGCGGCACCGGCTGGCTGGCCGAACACATGCTGATCCTGGGCGTGGAATCGCCGGAAGGCAAGAAGCACTACGTCGCGGCGGCCTTCCCTTCGGCCTGCGGCAAGACCAACTTCGCCATGCTGATCCCGCCGGCCAGCTTCGACGGCTGGAAAGTCACCACCATCGGCGACGACATCGCCTGGATCAAGCCGGGCGCCGACGGCCGCCTGTACGCGATCAATCCGGAAGCCGGCTACTTCGGCGTGGCGCCGGGCACCAACACCCGCACCAACTCGAACTGCATGGCGTCGCTGGGTTCGGACACCATCTTCACCAACGTCGCGCTGACCGACGACGGCGACATCTGGTGGGAAGGCCTGACCAAGGAAGCGCCGTCGCACCTGATCGACTGGCAGGGCAAGGACTGGACGCCGGCCTCCGGCACCAAGGCCGCCCACCCGAACGCCCGCTTCACCGTGGCCGCGACCCAGAACCCGGTGATCGATCCGGCCTGGGACGATCCTGCCGGTGTGCCGATCTCGGCCTTCATCTTCGGCGGCCGCCGTTCGACCACCGTGCCGCTGGTGACCGAAGCGCGCAACTGGGTGGAAGGCGTCTACATGGCCGCGACCATGGGCTCGGAAACCACCGCCGCCGCCGCCGGCCAGATGGGCATCGTGCGCCGCGACCCGTTCGCGATGCTGCCTTTCATCGGCTACAACATGAGCGACTACTTCCAGCACTGGCTGAACCTGGGCGAGAAGCTGGGCAAGGTCAACGCCGCCACGCTGCCGAAGATCTACTGCGTCAATTGGTTCCGCACCGACGACCAGGGCCATTTCGTCTGGCCTGGCTTCGGCGACAATATGCGCGTGCTGAAGTGGATGCTGGAACGCATCGAAGGCTCGGCCGGCGGCGTCGAAAACATCTTCGGCACCACCCCGCGCTTCGGCGACCTGAAGTGGGACGGCATCCCGTTCTCGCCGGAAGAGTTCGAAACGATCACCTCGATCGACAAGGACGCCTGGCGCGAAGAACTGAAACTGCACGATGAACTGTTCGCCAAACTGGCCTACCATCTGCCTACCGAACTGACCGCCGTCAAGGCTGAGTTGGAGAAGCGCCTGGCACGATAAGCCGGCCTGGAGGAGACTGAAAAAACCCCGTGTGTGCATCAACGCCACACGGGGATTTTTTTTGCCCGCATTGCTCGCATGCTAGTATCGGCCGATTTGTACCTTCCTGATCGGATATTCATGTCGCGTCTTCCAGTATTGCTGTTTGCTCTAGTCCTGCCTTTTGCCGCCGCCGCCGCGCCCGACGCCGACAATGCCGCGCTGACCCACGCGCGGACGCTGCTGAAATCCACCATCCTGCTGGACGGCCACAACGACCTGCCATGGACCATCCGCGAAGACCCGAAGGCGCCGATGGACGTCGAGGCCTACGACATGCGCAAGACCACCAGCGGCGAAACCGATGTGGCGCGCCTGAAGCAAGGCCAGCTGCGCGCGCAGTTCTGGTCGATCTTCGTGCCGGGCGAAACCAAGGAAGGCTACGCCAAAGTGCAGCTGGAACAGTTCGACATCGCCCGGCGCATGATCGCCAAGTACCCGGAGGCGATGGAGCTGGCGCTGTCGGTGGCGGACGTGCGCCGTATCGCGGCCAAGGGCAAGGTGGCGTCGCTGCTGGGCATGGAGGGCGGCCATGTGCTGGAAAACTCGCTGGGCGCACTGCGCGCCTACTACAGCCTGGGCGCGCGCTACATGACGCTGACCCACAACGTGACCTTGGACTGGGCCGACGCCGCGCTGGACGCTCCGCGCCACCACGGCCTGACTCCGTTCGGCAAGGAAGTGGTGCGGGAAATGAACCGCCTCGGCATGCTGGTCGATATCAGCCACGTCTCGCCCGACGTCATGCGCGACGTGCTCGACACCAGCGCCGCGCCGGTGATTTTCTCGCACAGCTCGGCGTTTGCGCTGGTCGCCCATCCGCGCAATGTGCCGGACGCCATCCTGCAGCGCATGGCCGCCAACGGCGGGGTGGTGATGGTCACTTTCGTACCGCCGTTTGTGAACCGCGACGCCATGGCCTGGGGCGACGGACTCGAAAAACTGAGCAAGGGAATCGCCGACGACGCCGAGCTCAAACGCATAGAAGACAGCTACACCAGGGAACACGGCCCGTCGCCCAAGGCCGCGCTGAAGGATGTGGCCGACCATATCGATTATGTCGCCCGGACCGCCGGCCATGACCACGTCGGCATCGCCAGCGATTTCTATGGCGGGGTCACGCCGGTGGGGCTGGAGGACGTGTCCAAATATCCCGAGCTGTTCGCCGAGCTGATCCGCCGTGGCTGGAGCGACGCCGACCTGAAAAAGCTGGCCGGCGAAAACATGCTGCGCACTTTCGAGCAGGCCGAGCGCGTGGCCAAGCGCTTGCAGGCGCAGCGCCCGCCCAGTACCGCCACCATCGCCACGCTGGACGGCAAGAAGGAAAAATAACGCTGGCTATTTCGCACGGGTGTGCTAAAGTTCGATGCATGGACACCCTGACCGCAAAAAGCGAGGCGACTTTCGCCACCATCATCGACGCCGCGCTGGACATGGCGGCGGCCGATGGCATCGGCAAGCTGTCGTTGGGCGAGCTGGCCAAGCGCACCGGCATCAGCAAGAGCGGCGTGTTTTCCCGCGTCGGCTCGCTGGAGACCCTGCAGGCCGCCGTGCTCGACGAATACGACCGCCGCTTCGCGCAGGACATCTTCCTGCCCTCGCTGCAGCAGCCCAAAGGCTTGCCGCGCCTGATGGCGATGGTCAGCGCCTGGTCGCAGCGCGCCTGTAACGAAGGCCTGAACAACGCCTGCCTGTACAGCGCCGGCGCGTTCGAGTTCGACGACCAGCACGGCCCGCTGCGCGACCGCTTGCAGCAAGGCGTGATGGCTTGGCGCGCGTCGCTGCGCAAGACCATCCTGCAGGCGATGGAGCTGGGTCACCTGCGGCCCGACACCGACGCCGGCCAGCTGGTCTACGAAATCTACAGCCTGATCGTGGGCCTGATGCACGACACCCGTTTCCTGCGCGATGAGCAGGCCAGGCGCCACATGCAGCGCGCCTTCAGCCGGCTGATCTCGACCTACAAAAGCTTCAACGACATGGAATAAACCCGGCCGCAGCTCGTCTGCGGTTTTCTTTAAACCAGTTTCGCACACGTGTGCGAAAAAAGGAGAATATGATGGCCGCCCTGCTGATGCTGATTCCCGTCGGACTATACTTTGCGTACCGCAGCCCGCTGTGGTGCGTGCTGCGTTCGCTACCCAGCTGCAACGAGGACTTCGTCCTGTTCTGAGCGAACCTCGCCTGTCGCGGGAATATGCATTTCATGCCCTTGTTTCAACATTCCAGCGCAATTCGCGCGCGGCGGGGCGGCCGCAGGCCTACAGTGCATGCTCAACATTTTTTCCTGATAGGCCTCTAGACATGACAACTGCAACTACCCGTATCGGCGTCGCCAGCGCCCTGTTGTTTTCCCTGATCCTGGGCGTGGCCCATGCCGACCCGGCAGCTCCCGACCTGGCGGGTCGCCGCGAAGCACTGAACTCCCTGATCAAGGAGCAGTGGGAATACACCATGCGCGCCAGCCCTGAGTGGGCGTCGCTGTTGGGCGACAAGCGCTACAACGACAAATGGTCCGACTTCTCGCAGGCCGGCATCGAGGCCGACCTCAAGCTCACCGCCGACTTCCTCAAGCGCTTCGAAGCGGTGGACACCACCGGCTTCCCCTTGCAGGAACAGCTGAACCGCGACCTGATGGTGCGCCAGTTGCGCCAGAGCGTGGAAGGCGGGCGCTTCAAGGAATGGGAGATGCCGCTGGCGCAGAACTCCGGCATCCACATCGATGCGCCGCAGCTGGTCTCGGCGCTGCCGTTCGATACCGTCAAGGACTACGAGGACTACATCGTCCGCCTGCACACGCTGCCCAAGCTGTTCGACGAGACCCGCGTACAGATGGAAAAAGGCGTGCACGACAAGCTGATGCCGCCGAAATTCCTGATCCCGAAAATCGTCAAGCAGTGCGAGGACGTGGCGGCCATCAAGCCGGCCGATTCGCCGTTCGCCGAGCCGCTGAAGAAATTCCCGAAAGATTTCTCGGACGCCGACAAGGCGCGCCTGAGCAAGGCAGTGCTGGCGGCGGTGCAGAAGGACGTGATCCCGGCCTACAAGAAGCTGGCCGTGTTCACCAAGACCAAGTACGCGCCTTACGGCCGCATGGACGTCGGCATGTGGTCGCTGCCGGATGGCGCGGCGCGCTATACCTACAAGGCCAAGTCCTCGACCACCACCGAGATGTCGCCGGAAGCGATCCATCAGCTGGGCCTGTCCGAAGTCAAGCGCATCGAATCGCAGATGCTGGCGACGGCGCAAAAGCTGGGCTACAAGGACCTGAAGAGCTTCAACAAGGCGGTGTCGGCCAAGCCGGAGCTGCATCCGAAATCGCGCCAGGAAATTATCGACCTGTACCAGAAATATACCGACCAGATGTACACCCAGTTGTCGCAGCAGTTCGGCGTGCTGCCGAAGGGTAAAGTGGAAATCAAGCCGGTCGAGGAATTCCGCGAGAAGGGTGCGTCGGCTGCGGCCTACATGCCAGGTTCGCCGGACGGCAAGCGCGCCGGCCGCGTGATGGTCAACACCGGCGACTTCGAGCACCGCTCGACCATCGACATCGAAACCACGGCGCTGCACGAAGGCGTGCCGGGCCACCACATGCAGCTGACCATCGCGCAGGAGATCGAAGGCTTGCCGACCTTCCGCCAGCAGGGCAACTACACCGCCTATGCCGAGGGTTGGGCGCTGTACTCGGAACGTCTGGGCGAGGAACTGGGCTTCTACCAGGACCCGTACAGCTACTACGGCCACCTGCAGGATGAGATGCTGCGCGCGATCCGCCTGGTGGTGGACACCGGCCTGCACTACAAGAAGTGGAACCGCCAGCAGGTGGTGGACTTCTTCCACGAGCACTCGGGCATCGAGGAAGTGGAAGTGCAGAGCGAGACCGACCGCTACATCGTGTGGCCGGGCCAGGCGCTGGGCTACAAGATCGGCCAGCTGAAGATTCTTGAGCTGCGCGACTACGCGCGCAAGGAGCTGGGCACCGGTTTCGACATCCGCAACTTCCACGACCAGGTGCTGGGCGCGGGCGCGTTGCCGATGGATGTGCTGGAATCGCACATCAAGGACTGGGTGGTCGCGGAGAAGCTGAAGCAGACCCGCGTCACCGCGCAGTAAAGGCCGTCACCCCGCACTGCGGCCGAAAGGGGTCTGACCCCGTACGGGGTCCGACCCCGGCGCCCGGGTTGCGGGGTAGTTGCTTGCTTATTTCAGCAGCGGTCCCAGGTACTTGCCGGTCACGCTGGCAGGATTGGCGGCCACGTCTTCCGGCGTGCCGGCGGCGATGATCTTGCCGCCGCCCGCGCCGCCTTCCGGTCCCAGGTCGACGATCCAGTCGGCCGTCTTGATCACATCCAGATTGTGCTCGATGATGACCAGCGTGTTGCCCTGGTCGCGCAGGCGGTGGATCACCTTCAGCAGCAAATCGATATCGTGGAAGTGCAGGCCGGTGGTCGGCTCGTCCAGGATGTACAAGGTGCGTCCGGTGTCGCGCTTGGACAGTTCCAGCGACAGCTTGACGCGCTGCGCCTCGCCGCCCGACAGCGTGGTGGCGCTCTGGCCCAGCTTGATGTAGCCCAGGCCCACGTCCAGCAGCGTATGCAGCTTGCGCGCGATCAGCGGCACCGGCTTGAAGAACTCGTGCGCGTCCTCCACCGTCATGTCGAGGATCTCGGTGATGTTCTTGCCCTTGTAGTGCACTTCCAGCGTTTCGCGGTTGTAGCGCTTGCCGTGGCAGACGTCGCACGGCACGTACACGTCCGGCAGGAAGTGCATCTCGACCTTGATCACGCCGTCGCCCTGGCAGGCTTCGCAGCGGCCGCCCTTGACGTTGAACGAGAAGCGCCCGGCGCTGTAGCCGCGTTCCTTGGCGGTCGGCACGGTCGCGAACAGGTCGCGGATCGGCGTGAACAGACCGGTGTAGGTGGCGGGATTCGAGCGCGGCGTGCGGCCGATCGGCGCCTGGTCGACCGAGATCACCTTGTCGAAATGTTCCAGGCCGCTGATGGAGTCGTGCGGCGACGGTTCGGTCTGCGAGCCGTACAGATGGCGCGACAGGGCCGGGTACAGCGTGTCGTTGATCAGCGAGGACTTGCCGGAGCCGGACACGCCGGTCACGCAGGTCATCAGGCCGACCGGCAGGTGCAGGTTGACCTTCTTCAGGTTGTTGCCGGTGGCGCCGGTGATCACCAGCTGCTTGTCCTCATTGGCCACGTGGCGCTTCTTCGGCACGGCGATCTTCAGCGTGCCTTTCAGGTACTGGGCGGTCAGCGAATTCTTGTTCTTCAGGATGTCCTGCAACGTGCCCTGGGCGATGATGTCGCCGCCGTGCACGCCGGCGCCCTTGCCCATGTCGACGATGTAGTCGGCGGTGCGGATCGCGTCCTCGTCGTGCTCCACCACCAGCACGCTGTTGCCGATGTCGCGCAGGTGCTTCAGCGTTTCGATCAGGCGGTCGTTGTCGCGCTGGTGCAGGCCGATCGACGGTTCATCCAGCACGTACATCACGCCGGTCAGGCCGGAGCCGATCTGCGAGGCCAGGCGGATGCGCTGCGCTTCGCCGCCGGACAGCGTGTCGGCGCTGCGGTCCAGCGACAGGTAGTCGAGGCCGACGTTGTTGAGGAACTGCAGGCGCGAGATGATCTCCTTGACCACGCGGTCGGCGATCTCTTTTTTCGCGCCCTTCAGTTTCAGCTGCTCGAAGAAGGACAGCGTGTCGCGCAAAGGCTTCTCGGCGATCTCGTAGATGGCCTTTTCCTGCTTGCCGGTGCCGACCTTGACGAAACGCGCCTCCACCCGCAGGCGCGCGCCGTGGCAGGACGGGCACTGCTTCTCGTTGATGAACTTGGCCAGCTCCTCTTTCACCGCCATCGAATCGGTCTCGCGGTAGCGGCGCGCCAGGTTGGTGACCACGCCTTCGAAGGCGTGTTCCTTGATGACGGTGCGGCCGCGCTCATTGACGTAGGTGAACGGGATGTTGGTCTTGCCCGAGCCGTGCAGGATCACTTCCTGCGCGGTCTTCGGCAGCTGCTCGTACGGCAGGTCGAGGTCGAACTCGTAGTAGGCCGCCAGGTTGGACAGCATCTGGAAGTAGAACTGGTTGCGGCGGTCCCAGCCTTTGACCGCGCCGGAGGCCAGAGACAAATTCGGGAAGGCGACGATGCGCTTCGGATCGAAGAACTCGATGTGGCCGAGGCCGTCGCATTCCGGGCAGGCGCCCATCGGGTTGTTGAACGAGAACAGGCGCGGTTCCAGCTCCTGCAGCGAATAGCCGCACTCGTTGCAGGCGAACTTGCTGGAGTAGACGTGCTCGGCGCCGCTGTCCATTTCCAAGGCCACGGCGCGGCCGTCGGCCAGGCGCAGCGCGGTCTCGAAGCTTTCGGCCAGGCGCTGCTTGATGTCGGCGCTGACCTTGACGCGGTCGATCACCACGTCGATGGTGTGCTTCTCGGTTTTCTTCAGCTTGGGCAGGTCGTCCACTTCGTAGATCTTGGCGTCGTGGGTGCCGCTCTGCACGCGGAAGCGCACGAAGCCCTGGGCCTGCATCTGCTCGAACAGGTCGGAGTGCTCGCCCTTGCGGTTGGCCACCACCGGCGCCAGGATCATCAGCTTGGTCGCTTCCGGCATGGCCAGCACGGCGTCCACCATCTGCGAGACGGTTTGCGCGGCCAAGGCATGGTCCGGGTGGTTGATGCAGTACGGCGTGCCGACGCGCGCATACAACAGGCGCAGGTAGTCGTGGATCTCGGTCACGGTGCCGACCGTCGAACGCGGGTTGTGCGAGGTGGCTTTCTGCTCGATCGAGATGGCCGGCGACAGGCCTTCGATCAGGTCGACGTCGGGCTTCTCCATCAGCTGCAGGAACTGGCGGGCATAGGCCGACAGCGATTCCACATAGCGGCGCTGGCCCTCGGCGTACAGCGTATCGAACGCCAGCGAGGACTTACCGGAGCCGGACAGGCCGGTAATCACGATGAGCTTGTTGCGTGGCAGGTCGAGGTTGATGTTTTTGAGGTTGTGCGTGCGTGCGCCGCGGATGCGGATCTGTTCCATGGATTTTTTGCCTTTCGGGTCAACCCGTTACTATAGCCGGGTTTGATTACTTGCGCCGACCTTGCGCTGGATCGCGTTCCGGTGGCTCGACACTGTATATAATACCAGTATTTTCTTGCGCCGTTACAAGTTGGTCTGCACGGAAATTTCGGTGACCGGTCGGCGGCATCGTCTATAATCGTCGTTTAGCATTTGTTAAACAGCCCGCTTTTGCGGCCGCCGTTACTCAGGAGTTTCATACATGGCATCAGTCAACAAAGTCATCATCGTCGGCAATCTGGGTCGCGATCCGGAAATTCGCTACATGCCTAGCGGTGACGCGATCGCCAACATTGCCGTGGCGACATCGTACAAATCGAAGGACCGCAACACCGGCGAGCAGAAAGAGCTCACCGAGTGGCACCGTATCTCGTTCTTCGGCCGCCTGGCTGAAATCGTCGGCCAGTATCTGAAAAAAGGTTCGTCGGTCTACGTCGAAGGCCGCCTGCAGACCCGCAAGTACACCGACAAGGACGGCGTAGAGAAGTACGCGACCGACATCATCGCCGAGCAGATGCAAATGCTGGGTGGCCGTCAAGGCATGGGTGACGGCGGCGGCATGGACGACGGCGGCGGCTACGAAGCCCCGCCACAGCAGCAACGCCAGGCACCGGCACCGCGTCCGCAGATGGCGCCACCGGCACCAGCGCCGCGCCCGGCGCCACGCCCAGCGCCGAACTTCTCGGACATGGATGACGACATCCCGTTCTAAGCGGCACTGTGGAACAGGTCGAACAGGCGATAAACAAAGCCCCGTAACTTTTTGAAGTTACGGGGCTTTTTTAATGATCTTGAAAAATTTATTTACGCTTCGATAACCTATACGTCTTGCAGCATGCGCTCAACACGAGCAAGAGCTTCTTCCCATTCAGCCGTAATCAGGCCTCGTACTTCATTCCCTATTGCTTGGTGACTGGCATCATCAAACCATTCCTCGCTACGGGAAGTTACTCGTTCACGATAGCCCGACAGGTGGCTAGTACTCCTGCACCTCAACGACTGGGACCGGTGCGCTTTGCTTCTGATGCACGTGGCGCAGCTTACGGCTTGCGAGAGCAGGGACGGTTCAGCAGTGAACCCGTCCACGATGATTATGGAGACGATTCGTCTAGCTGAGTATGGGGAGTCGTGATGTGGCGCTGGTCGAGGTCCAATTTCGCGGGGTATGGGCCGCCTAGGGCCCATGTAGACCACTACAACATTAACCGTTCGTTGGTCCTGTCTGCGGCCTCCGTATCTGCTGGCCTGAGACCGCACTCGCGCCATACAGACGGTTTTTATTTTAGTAGATTGCGTCGCTTGCGTTGCATAAAAGTAAGGTTTATTCTTGCGTTTTGTATTTCCTGGGCCATCAATGTTGATATGCAAGCATAAGGGAATGACCATAGCGGTCCTAACCCGTAACGAGCATTGTCCGCCACACGTTCATGTTGGCCACAACGGCTGGGATGCGCGATTCAAATTCAGTTTTTGGCACAACAGCGTAGACTTATGGGATGTAGAACCCGATCACATGGCGCCAAGCGAGTCCGTCTTAGAGGAGCTGCGTCTAGTTATCGAAAAACCTGCCAACCTGCGCAAAGCCCGCCAATACTGGTGGACCATTCATTCGAGTACGTCTATAAAGATATGCTTGGACAATAAATATTGGGACCCAGTGAACAACGAAGAGGTTGACGGGAAGAGTGCCAAGAAGGGCATGCCTCAGATACAATCGGCAACATATGAGCCTGCCAGTGCTGAGACGATCTTGACGTTTGCCGGCGACGCGGAGCCCTTGAGGATTAAGTTATGAAAACAATCATTGCACGCAAACCTTACGGAAAGCCTGTCACTGGAGAGGTTCGCGACGATGCAATCGCGAGGGGCCGGGTGCGCAGTTTTGCTGGCCCCCATGCCACAGCTTTGCGTTATCTCAAAAGTCGCCGTGCGATTGAACTTGATTTCGCGGATCGTACGGCCATTACGCTGCCGATTGAAAAATATGGCGAACTAGCGTCGCTCTCTGAAGAAGCGCTCTCTCAGCTTGAGCTTGGATTCGGAGGTAGTGTGCTATGCCTTGACGAGCGGGATCTACACATTTCTATCGCAGGATTGGTTGCGGCAAGTCAGCCGCTCAAGGAAGTAGCGGCTGCGGTTACAGCTGTACGAGTCGGTGATCGTATTTCAGGGCGAATTGGAAAAGGCGTCGTGATATACAGAAAACCCGGGCTTTTTTTTAATCAGATCAATCCCGAAGAGAAACTCGAAATCCAGTACTGGGTGCAAACTTTGGGTGTTTCCGAAGAACAGCTGACACGAGCGATAAAGGACTCCAAAGAGAGACAAGAGGCGAAACAAAAGGCATCAGGTATAAAGGTTGTCGCAAAAAAAAGGTTCCGGCCTGCGTAATCGGGGCAACCAACTTCAGTACATCAATAAAGGGCGCCAGATTGGCGCCCTTTGTACTTCAGACTGTTACTGCTCAATGTAGGAAAGGGCAGCTCGATATCCTTATCATTGAGTTTTCCTCAAGCCGTACAGCTGTGCACGGCCAGCGCCTGCCATTGCTGGACGTGGCGATGGTCCAGAATGGCGGCGACATATCCCTGCAAATCGGCGGGGATGGCCACGCCGTAGCGGCGGAAGCGGAACACCACCGGCACATACATGGCATCGACGATGCCGAACTCGCCGCACAGGAAGGGGCCGCCGCCGGCCGCCTGTTGCAAGCCGCGCCAGATCTGGAACACCCGCTGGATTTCCCATTCGGTGTCCGGCGACAGCGCGCCCGGATCGTCGCCAAGGTCGAGGCCGAAGGACATTTGCGTGCGCAGATGGGTGAATCCGGCATGCATCTCGGCGGCGGCGGCGCGGGCCAGCGCGCGCACCCGCGCGTCGGCCGGCCATAACCGGGCCTGCGGGCAGGCTTCGGCTATCGCTTCCGAGATCGCCAGGCTGTCGTTGATGACGATGCCGTCCCTGCCCAGGGCCGGCACCATGCCGGAGGGGCTGTAGCGCAGGATGTCGGCCTTGGTCGTGGCGTGGTCCAATGCCACTTGCACCGTCTCGAATTCAAGGCCTGCGGCGTGCAGCACCAGCCAGGCGCGCAGGGACCAGGATGACTTGGCGTAGTCGCCTATAATGAGTGTAGTTGCCATATGTGTATTTAAGTTGAAGTAGTCTGGAGGCCATGTAGGAAGAGAACAGCGCATTCATTTTATGAATGTTTTTTGTTCACATCTTGTACAAAACTGGATAAGGCGAAATGGCTGCAACGAACAATAAAGCGCAGGATTTCTCGCAGTTCTGGCGCATCCCCGAGGGCGACAGCGAGCTGCTGGTGGCCCATTACAACCAGCAGACGTTTGGCCGGCACTCGCACGACCGCTATGCCATCGGCGTCATTTCCGGCGGCGCCGAAAAGCTGTTTTACCGGGGCGCTCATTGGTACGGCACGCCGGGCAGCGTGGTCGCCATCACCCCCACCGAAATCCATGACGGCGGCGCCGCAGACGGGCAGGGCTGGCGCTACCAGATGATCTATGTCGATCCGGCCTGGTTGAACGACAAGGTCTTGCACGGACAGGTGGCGGCCGACTACCTGCACCTGTTTCGCCAGCCGCTGCGCCAGGATCCCGAGCTGGCCAGGGAAATCCTGTACCGGCACCGGATGATCCAGCGCTCCTGCCTGTCGATGGAGCGCGAGACTATCCTGATCGAGCTGCTGGCCAAGGTGTTCGGCCGCTACGGCTTGCCGGTGCCGGAAAAAGCCGCCCCGGAACGCGAGGCGGTGCGGCGCGTCAAGCAGCGGCTCGACCGCGACTTCGACCAGGACGTCACGCTCACCGAGCTGGGCACGCTGGTCGACATGGACCCGCTGTACCTGATCCGGGTTTTTCGCCGGGAGGTGGGTATTTCGCCGCACAGCTATCAGTTGCAGCGCCGTATCGCGCGCGCGCAGCAGTTTCTGCGCGGCGGCATGGGCATCGCCGACGCCGCGTTTGCCTGTGGTTTCTACGACCAAAGCCATCTGGCGCGTTTCTTCAAAAAGATCGTCGGCGTCACGCCGGGCGCGTTTCGCGCCGGCGCCACGTCGGGCCGCCTGATCGTGTTCGGCTAGAATATGACGATGCGCGCAAACCTCCTATTGATGGCGTGCCTGTTGGGCGCGGCCTTACAGGCGCGGACGGCCGAACTGGTCGTGATGGTGGACAGCACCGCCAATATGCCGATGGCGCGGGTGGAAAACGGCCGCCTGGTCGATGGACTGCACAAGGAAATCGGCGAGATCCTGGCCCGCCACATGGGACGCCAGGTGCGCTTTGTGATGTTGCCCCGCAAGCGACTCGAGCATGCGCTGCAAGGCGGTGAGGCCGACCTCCTGTGCGCCTACATGCCGGAATGGTTGACCGGCGATTATCTGTGGAGCCGGGTCGTCTTCACCACCGAAGAAGTGCTGGTGACGGATACGCGCGGTCCGCCAGTCCATGCGATTGCGGAACTGCGCGGCCAGCCGGTCGGGACCATCCTGGGCTACCTGCATCCCGAGATGGATGCGTTACTGGGCAAGGATTTTGTGCGCGACAACGCGCCCAATATGGAAAGCAATATGGAGAAGCTGATGCGCGGCCGGGTGCGGCACATCCTGATCACCCGGGTCGTGCTCGACTACTACCAGCGCATCCGCCAGCAGCCGCTGGCGATCTATCCGCCGCTCTCCGTCATGTCCTTCGCCACGCGCTGCGCCGTCTCGCGCAAGGGCCATGTGGCGCTGGAGGAAATCGACCAGGCCATCGGCCAGGCGCTGAAGGATGGCAGCCTCGCCAGCATGCTCACGCGCTTGCACTAGCGCGGCAGAGTCCGCTCGACATTGACCCGCGCCAGCGCGAACGCCTGGCGCAACACCGCCAGGTCGCCGATGTGGTTGGACAGCAGCAGGACCAGCTGATCGCTCAGCATCTTGCTCTGGCTTTCGTCCAGGTCCTGCTGCGAGTCGCTGAGCATGGCGTAGAAATCGTCGTAGTCGGCCAGGTTCTGGCCCAGGTTCAGTGGCAGGTCCATGTGCGCTCCTAGGCCGTCAGCAGGCGGCCGGCGGCCAGGCCCCACAGCGTGCGCAGGGACAGCACCAGCACCGCCGCCGTCAGCAGCAACAGCAGGATCGCGGCGATCCATTGCAGCCCGGCGCCGCCGACCGCGTTGGCGTAGATCAGCGCGGCGTTGGACAGCGCCGCCATCGGGAAACCGATCGCCCACCACGACGGCGAGAACGGCGCCGGCTTCACCGCCAGCCGATAGCCGATGATCGCGAACAGGAACAGCGCGAAGTAGAACAGCAGCGCCGCAAACATGTCGACCCGGTGCACCAGGTTGACGTAGGCGATGAAGCCGACCGCGAACGGCGCCACCAGGATCATCTTGGACGGCCGCATCGGCGCGGCCAGCGGCTCCTGGTGCACCAGCCGCGAGAAGATCAGCACGAAGAACACCAGCGCGCTGACCGCGCCGATGGCCGCCGCGAACAGGTTCACCTCATGCGTCCACTCGGCCGTCAGCGCGCCGCCGGTGACCACGATGTCGAGGCTGCCGACGCCGGCGATCAGCCAGGCCGGCACCACGCTGGTGGGCGCGGCGTTGCCGTTGAGCAGACGGGATATCATGACCACGCTCAGCGCCAGCGTGGCGACGCTGCCGATGCTCCACACCACCAGCTGGGCGGGGGCGCTGTAGCCGCCGATCACGCTCGACAGCAGCAGCACGCTGATGCCGACGGTGCCGAAGAAGCTGCCGATCACCGGATGCGAAAACTCGTGCTTGACCAGCTCGGGATGCTTGAGCAGCTTGCCCAGGTAGGACAAGGCCAGCACCGCGAACAGCGCCAGCGCGGCGATGCCGAGCGCGTTAGCCACCGCGATGTCGGCGCCGTAGGTCTTGCTGGCCAGGCGCCAGGCCAGCGCCAGGCCGGCCACGCTCATCACGGAGCCGAACAGGCTGACGGGCAGGTAGCGCAGCGACGGCATGGCGCGCGCGGGAACGGCGGGGTGTAATTGAACGGCTTCCATCATGACTCCAGTGGGGGTGTTTTGCGTGAGGCCATTCTGCCCCGGCGCCGCCCGCCTGTGAGCGGGCTGACCCAAAAGGAGTGCCGGATGTCCCCAAATCCGCTAAGCGGCCCGCCCGTGGTCGCCGGCGCGGAAGCGTTCGCGGTACAGCTTGGGCGTGGTGGCCAGCTGGCGCGAGAAGATCATGCGCATCTGGGTGGCGCTGCTGAAGCCGCAGCGGAACGCCACCGTCTTCAGCGGCACGTCGGTCTCCTCCAGCAGCTTGCGGGCGAAATCGATGCGCACCTGGTCGACGAACACCGACGGCGTCACATGCGCATGCTTGGCGAAGGCGCGCGAGAAGGTGCGGCGGCTCACGCCCACGGCGTCGGCGATCTCCTCGATGGTCAGGGCGTCGCTGATGTGGTCGGTCACATGCTTGAGCACCTTGGCCACCAGCGAGTCCTCGTCCGGGCCGACCGCCAGGTAGGGGCTGTACTGCGACTGCCCGCCGTCGCGCCGGATGTAGACGATCAGGCGCTTGGCCACCTTGATCGCCAGCTCGTGGCCCCAGTCCTCGGCGACCAGGGCCAGGCACAGGTCGATGCCGGCGGCCACGCCGCCGCAGGTGAACAGGTTGCCGTCGCGCACGAAGATCTTGTCGGGACGCACATTGGCGCCGGGGAACTGGGTCGACAGCCGTTCGGCGTGGTCCCAGTGGGTGGTGATTTCCCGCTCCGCCAGCAGGCCGGCGTGCCCCAGCAGGAACACGCCGTTGCACACCGCGCCGTAGCGGCGGGCGCCGCGCGCGCGCAGCTTGAGCCAGTCGGTCAGGGCCGGTTCCGGCCGGTATTCGGGGAAGCGCGGGCCGCCGGCCACCAGCAGCATGTCGCTGTCGGCGTGGTGGTTCAGGTAGTCGCAATGGACCTTGAACTCGATGCCGCTGGAGCACAGCACGCTGTCCGGCCGGCCGCCCACCAGCGTGATCTCGTAGTGCTGCTCCTTGGGCAGGAAGTCGTTCGCCTCGGCGAACACGTCCAGCGGACCCGCCACGTCGAGCGCCTGCACGCCATCCAGCACCACCAGGGTTATCTTCACCGCATCCGCCTTTTGCCATCGCCATGTCGGTCCATGATAAGCGATGGCAGCGGCCGGCGCTTATTTGGGCGCGGCGGCGCCGAAAAACACCTGCGACGCGAACTCCAGCGCGTCGTGGCGCGACTGCCGCAGCGCGGCGTCGTTGCGGCCCACGTGCACGCCGCGCTTGACGCAGCCGGCGAAATACTCGCCCACCCTGGCCGCCGCGATCGGCGTGCCGGCCGGCTCGGTGCGCAGGGTCCAGTTGGCCAGGTCCCAGCGCACCACCTCGCAGGCGATGCCGGTGGTGGCCTGCGGCAGCAGGTGCACCGGGTAGTTGCCGTCCCACGAGTGGTGGGCGCCGGCGTACTTGATGGTGCGGATGCCGGCGCCGGCCGCCGCGTACTGCGCCGCCAGCTGCTCGCAGGCGGCGGCGCCGGTGTAGTCGTCGGCCTCGCCCACCAGGTTCAGCATCGGCGCCCGGCTCAGCTCCGGCGACCAGTACACCTGGCCGCAGCCGGCGTACACCGGGATGTGCAAAGCGTAGCGCAGCTCCGACTTGAGCACCGCGCGCCGCAGCGGCTCCACCGCGCTCTGGAAGGCGACGCTGCCGCCGCGCGAGAAGCCCATCACGCCGATGCGCGCCGGGTCGATGCGCGGATGGGTGGCCAGCAGCTGCAGCGCCTGCAGGCTGTCCATCAGGTTGGCCGCCGCCGGCACCAGGGTCTGGTCCTCCGCCGTGCGCTTGACGCCGCGCGGCTCGAAGCTGCTGACCACGAACGTCGCCACGCCGATCGCGTGGAAGGCGTCCACCCAGGTCTGCATGCTGGCCTCGATGCCGCCGCTGCCGTGCATCAGCACCATGGCCGGCACCGGCGCCGGCGGCTCGGCCGGCTTGGGCAGGCTCAGCTCGCCCCATATTTTCTGCGGCGCCCAGTTTTCGCGGCGCTCGCGCGCCAGGTCGAACATGGTCTTGGGGGTGTAGCTGTCGAACTCGATGCGCCCCTGGCTGGCGGCGTTCAATTGCTGGGCGTGCGGGGCGCTGGCGGCCAGCAGCAGCGCGGCCGACAGCAGGAGGGCGGGGGTGTTCATCGGGGTGGCGTCCATAAGTTTGTTTTATTGATAATAATGTAAATACCATTTCAGCCACGTTTTTGCAACAGCCGCCTGGCCGGCTGTTCAGCTGAAAGCGACTTCGTGTAATACTGGTCTGACATGTGAGTTCGCTACGGGGGCAGTGCCATGTCCGCATCTGAAACACGATCCTATGTCGCGACCGCCAGCGAAGCGGCCGAGGCGGAGCAGTTGTTGCAAGTACTGCGGCTCTGCCTGATGGCGCAGGAGATGCCGCACTACGCCCCGACCCTGCAACAGCTGGCCGGCTGCCGCCTGAACGGCTCGCAGGCGCTGGAGCTGGCGGCGTTCCAGCTGCTGGCGCGGGCCGCCGACGCCGCCGTCGCTGCCGACGCGCTGCTGCTGCCGGCCAGGAATCTGCAGCTGCAGGCGCAAACCGAACAACACCCGCTGGCCCAGGCCGCCGCGCTGCGGGCGCTGCACTGGGTGCAGATGCGGCTGCGGCTGCACCACGCGGCGCTCGACAGCCTGGCCAAGGCCGCCGAGCTGTACGCGCGCTGCGCGCTGCCGCGGCTGGCCACGCAGATGCGCGCCAGCCGTTGTCGCGTGATGCTGGGCGCCGAGATGCACCTGGAGCTGCTGCAGTTCTGCACCGCCATGCTGGCCGAGCCGGGCGAGCTGGCGCCGGCCATCCACGTCATGCTGCTCGACAGCGCGGCCTCGGGCGCCTACTACCTGGCGCTGGAGGAGCCCGACGAGGCCGCCGCCGCGCCGCTGTGGCGCGACTGCCTGGCGCGGCGCGAGCTGGTGCTGCGTCGCACCCGCGAGTCCGGCCTGGACGCCCAGGAATGCCTGGCGCTGCTCAACCTGGCCGTGGTCAGCGCCAGCTGCGAGCAGGCCGATGCCAGCCGCGGTTACATGGCCCAGCTGCGCGCCAAGTTCGGCCACGACGGTTACTGGAGCTCGTGGCTGCGGCTGTGCGCCCTGCTGGCCGACTGCGCCGACGGCGCGCGCGAGCGCGCCTGGCCGGCGCTGCTGGCCTACGACGCCGGCCTGGACGACGAGACCCCGCAGGGCACGCGCCTGCGCGAGATCACGCTGTGGGCGATCCGCCGCTATGGCCGGCGCTGGGGCCGGCTGGACGCGGCGCTGCGCGCCACCATCGACCAGGTGGGGCTGGAGCGGCGCCACAAGCGCGCGCTGGCGACCTCGCTGGGCGAGACCCTGAGCGCGGTGATGGAGCGGCCGCAGCTGCTGCACCAGAACGCCCTGCTGGCGCAGCACGGCACGGTGCTGGAGAACTCGCTGGTGCAGCGCAACCAGGAGCTGGGCCAGGCGCTCGAGACGCTGCGGCGCGAGGTGGCGGTGCGCCAGGCCGCCGAGGCGGCGCTGCAGGGCGCGCACGACCGGCTGGAGCAGCAGGTGCGCGAGCGCACGGACGAGCTGGGCCACGCGATGCGCGCGCTGATGCAGCAGGAAAAGCAGCTGGGCATGTCGCGCATGGTGGTCGGCATGGCGCACGAGCTCAACACGCCGCTGGGCAACGCGCGGGTGGCGGCCAGCGCCATCACGGCCCAGGCCGAGGACTTGCGGCGCGGCCTGGACGCCGGCGCGCTGCGCCGCAGCGAGGTGGCCGGCCTGCTGGCCAGCGTCACCCAGGGCGGCGAGCTGGTCGACCGCGCGCTGGCGCAGATCAACCGCCTGGTCGAGCGCTTCAAGGGCTTGTCCGGCCAGCCGACCCAGGAGCCGGCCAGCCGCTTCGACCTGGCCGAGCGGCTGCGCTTCTGCGCCGGCGCCTGGGCCCACGGCCTGCAGGCGCGCGGCGTGAGCCTGACCCTGACGCTGCCGGACCAGCTGTGGCTGCACGGCTACCCCGGCGCCTGCCAGCAGGTGTTCCAGCACCTGCTGGACAACTGCCTGCTGCACGCCTTCGGCCGCCGCGCCGGCGGCGCCATCGTGGTCGAGGCGCGCGCCGGCGCCGACGCCATCGTCATCGACTGGAGCGACGACGGCGTCGGCATCGCCCCCGAGCATCTGGCGCAGGTGTTCGAACCGTTCTACACCACCCAGCTGGGCCTGACCGGCGCCGGGCTCGGCCTGGCCAGCGTGCACAGCATGGTGGTCGGCCTGATGCGCGGCGAGGTCACCTTGGCCAGCACGCCGCAGCGCGGCACGCGGGTGTCGCTGCGCCTGCCCTACGGCGACGGGGGCGCGTCTTGATGCGGGCCGGGGCGGGGCGCGGGCGGCCTGTGCTGCTGCTGGGCGTGCTGCTGGGCGCGCTGGCGCTGGCGTTGCTGCCCCTGGCGC